>NZ_JABCJL010000102.1:0-538 GCF_012952265.1 Pseudoalteromonas sp. NEC-BIFX-2020_015 | reverse complement strand
TATATTTGTGATCTTCATGGCTATTGTTTTAAGTTGTTTTTGGCGAAGTAATTTGATCACAATTAGTCATGAAGGTCGATCCCCTTTACTCATCTTTTTTTAATTCATTTCGTGGGGATTCGTCAGGTTTGGGTATAATCTCGGCTTGAACCCTATAAAGTTCACCAAATGGTAGCTGATCAGAAAAGGCCGAATCAATAATCTTGTGCAAGGCTTGCGTAGCATAGCCATAACCCCAATGCTTGGAAGATAACTCGTAGCCTATCCCCGCATTTTTCATCTTTTGGTTCCATGAATTAAAGCCGCAAGTACCAATTAACTTTCCGGTATCTTTTCTGCGAATGCCCCAACGAATACCCACACCTTCAATAAAGCGATTGTTGAAGAATTCAATTAATTTTAAAGATTGCTCTAGGGCGTGTTGACCTTTCGTGATTGATTTTGCAGCTGTATGTTTGGTTTTTAGGCAAGGCAGAGCCTATGTAGTGTGGTTATTCCCCATTAATAGGCGATAACGCAGCATAAATGCCAAACATGC
>NZ_JABCJL010000020.1:0-90208 GCF_012952265.1 Pseudoalteromonas sp. NEC-BIFX-2020_015 | reverse complement strand
ATCAGCTATCAGCTATCAGCTATCAGCTATCAGCTATCAGCTATCAGCTATCAGCTATCAGCTATCAGCTATCAGCTATCAGCTATCAGCTATCAGCTATCAGCTATCAGCTATCAGCTATCAGCTATCAAATTTTATTTTTGATTTTAGGGCTGTCAACATTTTTGATAACTCAATGGTTTCATTTATCCACTGGGCGCCTATATTTTTATCTATATAACTAATGTCTATACCAATATAAATCTGTGTTCTAGCTTCCGCTAAAGAAGATCTAGATATGTCTAAAAATCTAAGCCGCTCTTTATTGCTTTCAGGAGTCATCCCCTCAGCTATATTACTAGGCACTGATAGGCTGGAGCGTGTTAATTGATCTCTAAAACCAAAATCTTTAAGGTATGCTGTCTTTTTATATACATCAGCCCTCAATCGTGCGGCACGTTTCCATACTTCTAACTTTTCGAAATTCATTCAGTTACTCTTTTAAAGTGTTTTAAAAATTTATAGGTACAAAACATTTAAAAAGCAAATAACCTCTGTGATCTGACGGCTGACGGCTGACGGCTGACGGCTGACGGCTGACGGCTGACGGCTCGAAACTTAGCTCTTCCCTAGCCCCTAGCAACCTTTCACTTACTCGCTAACCCAAACACTTCTTTCATAACTTGGGTTGTTTTTGCTATTTCAGCTTCGGTTAAAGTCGGGTGCACTAAAAACATAATTGACGTTTCACCTAACTCAACAGCATTTGGTAGGCGAGTTTCAGGACGCCACGGGGTGTTATCAAATGCTTTTTCTAAATACACTTCAGAACAACTCCCCTGAAAACAAGGTACGCCGTGCTCTACAATGGTGTTTACTATACGGTCACGATCCCACCCCTCGGCTAAACACTCAGGCTTAATAAACATATAATGTTTATATTCAGCGTGCTCACTATACTCAGGCACTACAACTAAGCGAATACAGTCAAAATCACTTGCGGCTTGATCTAGCTGCAAACCATACCCTTGGCGTTTGGTTGTCCACTCTGTCATGCGGGTTAATTGTATACGGCCAAGTACGGCTTGCATTTCGGTCATGCGCCAGTTAGTACCAAAGCTTTCGTGTAACCATCTAAACCCTGGTGGGTGTTCACGATTATAAATTGCATCAAAGCTTTTACCGTGATCTTTATAGCTCCACATAGCTGACCATAGCTCTTTAGAGTTTGTGGTTACCATGCCGCCTTCGCCGCCAGTAGTCATTATTTTATCTTGGCAAAAACTCCACGCGCCAATGTGGCCTATACTGCCCACAGACTTACCTTTATACTTAGCGCCATGCGCTTGTGCACAGTCTTCTATTACATAAAAGCCATGTTCTTTGCTGAGCGCCATTATCTCGTCCATTTCAGCAGGCATACCCGCTAAATGTACAACAATAACGGCTTTAGTGTTTGGTGTAAGCACCGCCTTAATTGACTCAACCGTAATTGCTTGGCTGTTTAAGTCAACATCAGCAAACACAGGAGCAGCACCCGCTGTAACAATGCTTGAGGCAGATGCTAAAAAAGTACGTGGTGTGGTTATAACTTCATCACCAGTCCCAATACCTAACACTTTAAGCGCAATATCAAGTGCTAAAGTCCCGTTACCTAAGGCTATGGCATAGCTACAATCAGCCCATGCGGCAAATTCTTTTTCGAATTCACGACCTTCAGTACCAGTCCAATAATTTACTTTATTCGACAAAACTACACGACTTACAGCATCTGCTTCATCAGTAGTGAAGCTTGGCCAGGGAGAAAAAGGGGTATTTAACATGATGTTCCTATTAATTCCATATAGAAATGGGGGTCAGATTAATTTTTTATTTTCGCAAAACTGCTGGAGAGCCAAATGCAATAACATTATCAGGTATATTTTTTATTACTGTACTGCCAGCACCTATCATACAATTATCACCAACGACTATTAACTGTTTTATTTGACTTCCTATACCAATCCAGCTTTTACTCCCAATAGTAACACCACCGGCTAAAGCCACATTAGGGCAAATATGAGTAAAGTCATCTATTATACAATCATGCTCAACAACAGCTGCAGTGTTGATTATGCAACCTACACCAATTTTTGCAAATGCATTAATAACAGCACCCGCAAAAACTACGGTGCCCATTGCTACTACAGCATATTGGCTTATCACTGCGCTCGGGTGAATTAGGGTAATCAGGTTAAAATTATTTTGTTGTAATAACTGTATTTTTTGCAAGCGAATATCATTATTACCAATGGCCACAACAACATCACTTGGCGCTGAATTTGTATTATTTAACGCGATTAAATCAGCACAAGTGCCATTTATAGACCAATGCTCAATATGTGTTTTAGTTGGGTAAGCGTCATCATAAAATTCGACAGTAAAACCAAGTAGCTCCGCAATATCAGCAATAACCTTACCATGGCCGCTTGCACCCACAATTGCTAACGTTTTAGTCATTATTAGAGCCTTTAAATGGCTCAATAGTTACATGCCCGTCAGCACTAATACCTTCACGAACAAACACTTTTTTTACGGTTAATAATAATATTTTAAAGTCGAGTAAAAAACTTTGGTTATCTACATACCAAACATCAAATTTAAATTTTTGATCCCAGCTAATTGCATTACGGCCATTCACTTGTGCCCAACCAGTAATACCTGGGCGCACATTATGGCGGCGCACTTGCTCCGCACTGTACAAAGGTAAATATTGTACAAGTAAAGGGCGTGGCCCAACTAAACTCATATCACCTTTTAATACGTTAAATAAACCAGGTAGTTCATCTAAACTTGTAGAGCGTAAAAATGTGCCAAACTTAGTCATACGCTCATTATCTGGCAGCAAATTGCCCTGTCTATCCTTACCGTCAAGCATAGTTCTAAACTTCATCATTTTAAAAATTTTACCATTTAAGCCTGGGCGGTCTTGAGTAAATAAAATAGGCGAGCCCAGTTTAAAACGAATTAATACAGCAACAATAACTATTACTGGTAATAAAGTAAGTAATGTACTGAGTGCAACTATAAAATCAAACAGGCGTTTCATTTAAATAACTCCATAAACTTATTCCCTAATGTCGAAAAAACACGCTGTTCGACTAAAAATCGATGCCCGTTTTCACCAAGTTCATTAAGCTCAGCGGCACTCATTTTTTGATGTTTTTTAATAGCTTCAACGAATGACTCCACATCTTCTGCAGGAGTAAACTCGCCACTATTAGCTTCATTAATCATGGATGGATACCCTGAAAACATACAGATAATTGGCTTCTTTGCGTACATATAATCAATAAACTTATTTAATGAAATTCCATACTTATAAATTTTTTCATTTCTTACTGAAGCAACTAAGATATTAGATAGCTTTAAAACGTGCTGAACCTGCTCTTTTTTAATTGGTGGTGCAAAGGTAATATTATTAATTACCCTTGCTTGTTCAATTAACTGCTCTTTTAGGTAACCATCTCCGACTAGTAAAAAATGCACATTAGCTACCTGTTCGCTCTGCATAATTTTTGCAGCACTAACTATATATTCTAGTGCATTAGCATCACCCATAGTGCCTGTGTAAGTAACGATAAATTTATTTTTAGGTATATAGTTTTCTATAAAATCTGAAGATAACTCTTGTTGATTCCCTTTATAAAAATCTAAATTAACACCTTGCGGTATTGATACAACTTTGCTGCCGAGTCTTACTTCATTTTCAACATGATCTTTTAAGCCCGGCATTGTACCAACTATTGAATCGGAGTATTTATAACCTAACTTTTCAACTTTTGACAAAAACCAAATTAATGGGTGCTTATGACTAAACCCCTTTAAGTCAATAAGTGTTTGAGGCCAAATATCACGCACTTCAAAAATAAATTTAGCTTTGTAAAAGCGCTTATAAAAACAACCAGACAATACAGATAGAATTGAGAGTGAAGATGCGATAACTACATCTGGTTTTTCATACTGCTTACGAAACGCCATAACCAACACAAAAAACTCAAACCAAAGCCAACTTAAAATACGCTTAATGCTCGTTGCCTTGGTGTATTTTAAAGTGTTGACCCAGGTTACTTTATATCCGTCGTTTTCCATATCCTTATAGCGAGACTCAAATTCAGGCAAAGAACTATAAAGGTGGGATGAGTTTGAAGTAATAAGCCGTACATTATGGCCAGCTTTTGCAAATTCCTTGCAAAAGCTGGCTTGTCGGGTATCTGCACCGAAAGTACTTACATTTGCATACTTTGAAATATACCATACATTTTTTTTCATAAAAATCAGCCGATTGAATACTTAATTATCTCTTGCTGCTCAAAAGCAAAGACATGCAATAAACTTATTTCTAAATTAATTTTGAATAAAGCTGAAATAATTTCTCTTCTTCAATCTGCCAATTATATTTTTTAAGTACAGCATCACGCCCTCTAGCCCCCATAGCTTTGGCTACTTCGAGATTATTAGCAAGATAATTCATAGCATCAGATATTTCTTTACTTGAGTAAGGGTCTACACAGATACCACACTCATCTCCTATAACTATATCTTCCCATAATGTGATATTCGAGGCTATTACTGGAATACCTGAGGCCATATATTCAAACATTTTAACCGGTAATGCATCTTTATAATTTTCAATCGGATGCAATGTAACTAAACCAGCAAAAGAACGCCCTAAAACAGTTTGAATGTCCTCACGATTTAGCCAACCAAGGTCGTCAACCTTATTCCATCCTTCTAGTTTTATAACGTCATTCTGCACTTGTTTTTCTAGAAAGTTACCCGCCAACAATAAGCTACCATTAGCCTCACTTTGCACCATCGCATCCACAATTTCATAAATCCCTCTAACTTTTGTAATCCCGCCAATATAACAACAAGACTCACGTTGTGAAAAGTTAGCTGTATCAATACTAATAAACTCTTCAACCTTAGGGTAATTATTAACATCAACTGTAGTACTATTTATTTTCAGGAATTTATCACGGATAAAAGGAGTAGCAGCGACTACCGCATCAATTCGTTTACATAAAAAACTTTCGTAATAATGTGCAATTTTGGAAATTACTTTTGCAAAAAAAGGATGTAAATACGGTTTACTTAATATTTGAACAGGTAAATCTTCATGCGCATCAAAAACTACCTTTTTACCTTTACGTTTTAAAAGTAAAGCAACTAATAGTAACTCAGGATCGTGTAGATGAAATATATCAGCATCTAACTTTAACGCAGCTTTATAAACTTTATAAACTGTTTTGGTCATTCGAGAAATACGACCTCCTGTTTTAACACCTACATCTATAATTGCAATTCCATTTTTTAACTCTGAGCCTTTACCATCTGCAACAATCAATGCCGTATCATATCCTGCAGCGTATAAAGAGTTACACATTTTTATAAATATTCGTGTGTCATACCGAGGGTGTGCAGATGTTAAATGGGCAATTTTTTTATTAAGCATTAATTTTTTTTCCTTTAGCCAATTCAAATAAAATAAAAATAAAGCCAACACCCAGTAAAAAAGGAGTAGCTCCCCAAAGAAAGTTTATAAACATAGTTGAATCAACTTTTGGATAAATAAATATAAACCTAGCTAAAAATATAGAATAAATTAGAAGTAATAATGGACTCCCAGACTTCATGACATATTTATAAATAAACGTAAAAGCTAAGCCTACAAAAAACATAAAAAGTGGCCCTGCAATATTAAAATTCACATAAGCCTCTCCAATCGCACCTGGCGTTGGAGCACCTGAGCTCTCGGGAACATAAAGTTGCTTTATAGTCAATCCTATAGATGATGGTTTCATACCAAAAAATTGCCCAAGTGTATTTCTAATCCAGTCAAAATAAGTTAAACCTACATTAGCCTCATTTACACTATACGTATGAAATATAATGACTAACTGTTGGAGATCGGCAACATTCCCACCGCCAATTATAACTTCAAATATATTTTTATCTAACGCACTCCCATCAGCTCCTATGAATAAGCTGTTACTTAACATTCTTAGAAAGTACACAACAAATGCAAAAGACATAAGTGATATAAAATAGATAAAAACTTTTTTACGCAAATTCTCATCTTTTAATGCAAAGAAAAACATTTGAGAAAATAAAAATGTAATTGCTAAAGTTATTCGACCTTGCGAAAGGTTTATAACCAATCCAACGATACTGCAAAACAAGAAAAACTTTGTTACTGGTTCACCTTTTATATGTATTGCTAAGAGCCATAAATAAATGCCTGCATAATAAAAATGATATGGAAGTGTGCTTACATTTGCATCTTCAACTAGATGCCTAAATGCTTGAAAGTACATTAGCATATTAAGCATTCCACCAGCAGTAACATGAGCAATCCAATACCAATACACTAAACCAACAATTAAAAATGGTATAACTAAGATCCGATAATACCTTACATAAAAACACCAAAACCCGTTTATACTAAAGCTATCTTTAAAACGCACTTTTTCCTTAAATAAAGAGTAACCTACACCAAAGCACAAAAAGCAAATTATGGCATAAATAAGACTAACCCTCATTAAATCTACAACCGTTGATGATTGTAGATTTAAAAAACCCACAAATTTACCAAAGTTATGAGTAGCCCCTGAATAATAGAACCCACCTATCGCGTAGCCAAGATACATAATAGAAAACATAGATAAAGGCGAGTAAAAATCATCATCATTTAAATACAAGTTAAAGGTAACTATACAGAGAATCAGAATTAGACTTAATAATGGCAAAAATGAGTTCAGTGCATGGAACTCCATATAAAAGCTAAATAGTGTAATTACAATTACTAAAAAAAGAAAAAAAACATGTTTATTTTTCTTTAGAATCATCTCTTTAATTTCCTATAATTATTCATAAAGCCAATAGAGCGTTTAACTTCATTCCAAAATAATATCAGAGTAAACAATGTAATTCCTGTGTATAGAAATAACCTAAGCTCTAAAGGTGTCTTTGTAAATAAATTAAGAAAACAAGCCAACGCTATATGAATTGATATAATTAAATACATTCGAAAACGCTCAAATTCAACCCAAATTCGATTAGAATATTCTGTTTTTATAATAAAAAATATAAAAAAGGATATTGCTGAAGAAATAGCTGCACCTTCAGCTTGAAATAGTGGTATGAGTAAATAGTTGCCAAAGAAATTTATAACTAAAGCTATAAATGTAGCTAATAATGCATACATAGTTTTACGTTTCACCCCGATGCCTACCCCCGTTGCCTCTGATAAAGTATATAATAAGGGATATGCGATTACTGCTAGAATTAACACGTCAACCCTCGCGTATTCGTCAGGTAATATTAATAAACTTAGCCACGACAATAATCCGACGAAAGACCAAACAAGGCAAATTACAAGTGCAATAATCTGAACTGAATCTTTAACATTTTCCCCTCCCCCACCTTTTGATGCCCACTTATATACTTGAGGAGCCCAAACAGTAGAAAAGATAGCTTGAAGAATAAGAGCTACAGCTGAAAAGCTATAAGCCATAGAATAAACGCCAAGCTCCTCAAAAGTTGACAGTAACCTTAATAAAAATTTATCTGTCGCAGCTAAGCCCCAAAATGTTAACCCACTTCCAATCAAAGGTACCGTATATAATAAAATTCTTTTTAATAAAATAAGATCAAAACTTTCTTTAATTGCATCGATTAAAGAAATTCGAGTATTAATAATAAGAATAACAAAGGCGCTAACAACCCCAGCAAGTTGAGCTGCAATTAAAGATTCAAACTCAGACTCCACTTCGAAATACAAGTATGACAACAAAACAAATAAGAACAAAAGCTTAGGGAGAAGCTGACTCAACGAATAAGCCAAAGCTCTTTCATTCATTCTGAGTATTAGTGCAAGAAAACGTGATATAAATGCAAATACAACTCCCAAAATGATATATAAACTTATCCATTTTGATTGAATACCTGTAACGAGGTACGACAATTCAACAGGAATCAATAAGCTAACTAAAACAACTAAAAAAAGCACCGTGATAGCCGACAGGAATAATGTTTTAAATAACTTATCTTTCTGACATCCTGGAGAGTCATGATATTCACGCACATAACCTTGATCTAAGCCCAAACCAAATAAAATAATTGAAAAACTAACAACAAGTTGATACATAGAGAGGCGCCCAATATCCTCAGTTGTAAAGAACCATGCTGATATGGGTAGTATAAATAAACCTAAAACTGAATTCCCTAATGGCCCTAGAGCAAACAATAATATTTTACGAAGATTCATTATCAGACATTACTTTATATATATGGTTAAAATTATTTACCACACTATTTAAACTATATTTAGAAGTTAACTTTGATAATGCTAGGTCACTCTCTATATTAGGATCATCAGTGATTTTATTATAAATAACATCCAATTCCTTATAAGTATATTCAGTTAACAGCAATCCTTTACTTTCTTTTAAGAAATCTCTATATGAAGGAAGATCACTGAGCACAGGCAAACTACCCACTAATGCAGGCTCAATAACACCACCACCTAGACTATCAGAATGTGGTATAGAAAAATGCATGCAGGTATTTTTATATAATGCATATAACTCTTGAGGGTCTAGGAGCCTATTAATAAATGTTATCTTATCTATATCAACTAAACTAGTAAACTTTCTTACACAATCCTCATTTGCAAAGCCACGAAGTACCACAATACGCTTTGCTTTGATACCTTTAGTCATTAAATAATTAATAATTTTAGCTGCACCTTCAGGGTTGTAAACGTTACCGAGCCCTCGTGGGAATACAATGTTTTTTTCTGAAGTTAATTCAAATTCGTCACTCAAATTTTGGTAAGTGCTATTTAAAACATCTAATTCAAGTTCAGGTAATGGGAACCCCCAATAGAAAGTGTTAATTTTTTTCTTCACTCCTTTGCATTGGCTTTCAGCCTCTTTAGCTACATGCTTACCCGAAGTGTGAATATAATCAGCACGCTTTAACACAAACCAGTTAATTACTCTAAACAGCTTTCTTGTGATGAATGCCCCTGCTTTTGTCGAAAGCATCACATCAGACCCCCACAACGCAACTAGAAGTGGCCTATTCTGAAAAGCAGCCATTAAGCCATAATGGTTTAATACATGCGCATGTACAACATCTGGTTGATGCTCCTTAACTAGTTTATTTATTTTCCAAAAACAAAGATAAGAAAACATTGAGCGACATGGCCCCAAATCGATTACTCCGACTTCCTTCGCCGCATTATGAGACGCAATAATAAGTTCTATGCCTGACCCCTCTAATGCGGATATTAACCTTTTTACAATTGGAGAATGTATAGGTGCAACAAGTAAAACTTTCATAATAATTACAAATATGGATGCATTGGTAAACTAAACACAGACTTAGCTGAATGTTCTGCAATCGGAAAGTCCCCAGCTTGGTAGCCCAACTGACTAAATGCAGTCTGCTCATGCATGCAGGTGCCATAATAAATCATAGTAGGTATACCTTGCTCTTTATAAGCGGCCATATCTGCATCACGGTTTTGTGATACTAGAGTGTATTGTGCCCATGAGCTTACATAGCCTGTAGGAACCTGTGGGGTTTGGTATTTACCTGACAGTGTTTTCTCGTAGTTATCTGCCGCTTTATTCCGATTAATAAGCTCTGTAGGGAACTCTGCTAATTTTTCAAGCAATATGGCCGCTTGAATGGTATCTAAGCGGCTGTTCATGCCGATACGAATATTGTCGTACTTATCTTTACCTTTACCGTGCACTCGGTATGACTTTAATAGTTCAGCATATTCGTCATTGTTAGTAAAAACAGCACCACCATCACCATAACAACCAAGGGGTTTTGCAGGGAAAAAGCTGGTTGTGGCTATATCACCAAAACTACCTGCGCGCTTGCCATCAATACTGCCGCCAAATCCTTGTGCCGCATCTTCAACTAGTTTTAGATTGTACTTATCGGCAATTTTTTGGATTTCAGGGTAGTTCGCTGGCAGGCCAAATAAATCAACAGCTATAATTGCTTTCGGGGTTAACTTACCTTCAGCAATTGTTGCTTGAATGCGTTTTTCTAGGTCGATTGGGCAAATATTAAACGTTGCCTCATCTGAATCTACAAATACAGGGGTTGCACCTTCATAGGCTATAACTTCTGCTGTTGCAAAAAACGTAAAGGTTGGGCAAAAAACTGCATCACCTGCTTTAATGCCAAGTACCATCATTGCAAGTGTGAGTGCATCTGTGCCATTTGCACAGGTTATGGCATGTTTAACACCAACATAGTTTGCAAGTTCGCTTTCGAGTTCTTGCACTTCTGGCCCCATAATATAGTGCCCGTGGTCTAAAACGGTTTTAATTCGCGCGTCTATTTTTGTTTTTAAATGCTGATATTGCGCCGCTAAATCTATAAATTGTATGGTCATTTTAAATTCTTTACATTAGGTTATATGTTTGGTTTGTATAAGCTTATTAAATTTCAGCCGCCAAACCCTAAGGATTTGATGGCTTAATCGGCTAAAGCCCGACCTATAATTAATAATTGGAGATATTTAAAAAGTGTGTGTTATTTTATAAACAACACACTGCCTTCTAAAACATATTCTTCACCAGTATGTTCACAGGCGCTGCGTGCGCTACCTGTTAATGGTAGGTTCAGTTGTTCGCCGTATTTGCTTATCCAACCAATTTGCTTGGCAGGTACGCCAACCATTAACGCAAACGCAGGTACATTTTTATTAATGACGGCACCAGCACCCACCAAAGAATACTCACCAATTGTTACACCACACACAATGGTGCAATTAGCGCCCAACGTTGCGCCTTTTTTTACTAATGTGTCGCGGTATTCTGTTTTTCGCTCAATGAATGAGCGCGGGTTGTACACATTGGTAAATACCATGCTTGGCCCACAAAACACATCATCTTCGATATGAACATTATCGTAAACGGATACGTTATTTTGTATTTTAACGTTATTACCAATAGTGACTTTATTACCGATAAATACATTTTGCCCTAACGAACAGCCGTCACCAATTTGAGCGCCACTACACACGTGCACAAAATGCCAAACTCGTGTGTCACTGCCTATTTTTGCGCCAGCATCAACAATAGCGCTTTCATGCACATGGTAGTTCATGATTATAATACCTTTGAAAGTAATGGGTGCGCTTTGCTACCAGCCACTGCAACAGGCATTTCACGAATTTTTTCTACCGTTTCAATCGCAACACGGTTTTCATCAATACCAAAGCCGTTACCCGCTAAAATATTTTGATAGCTCTGAGTGTGTAAATCAGTAAAACCACCTGAAAACTCAAGCTCTTCGGTATTGTTGCCGTCATTAATAGTAATACTACGGTAGGTAAGCTTTTCACCTTTAACTGCATTTTCTGGTAAGTTATTAGAATCTATAGATAAGAACCACTTAACGCGTGCGCGCTCATATTCAAGATAGCCACTAGATGTTTTTTCATCTCTAAAGTGAACTTCATTGTGCTTAAGATCACCAAAAATAAAATGCAGCATATCGTAAAAATGCACACCAATATTAGTTGCTACACCACCTGACTTATGGTCAAAACCTTTCCATGATTTCATGTACCATTTACCACGCGATGTCATATACGTTAAGTCAACATCAAATACTTTATCAGCAGGCGCTGTGGCCACTTTTTCTTTTAATGCAATAATTGAAGGGTGTAATCTTAATTGCAGTATTGAGTTTACGCTTGCGCCGTATTTTTCTTCATACTCTTTTAAAATATCCATATCATCAGAGTGCAGTACTAATGGCTTTTCACAAATCACATCGATGCCATTTTTTAAAGCGTACTTCATATGTGGTGCATGCAAATAGTTAGGGCTACAAATAGCAATATAGTCAATTTTATTACCTTGCATTGCTTGATCTTCTACGTAGGCTGTAAAATCTTCAAACTCAGTAAAAAACTCAGCATTCGGGAAGTGGCTATCCATAATGCCAACAGAGTCATTAATATCCATTGCAACTAACAGGTTATGGCCTGTTTCTTTAATAGCTTTTAAGTGGCGTGGAGCAATGTAACCAGAGGCACCGATAAGAGCGAAATTTTTCATATTAAAATCCTTTATTACAATCTAATGTCTGAGTCTTTAGGGCCAAACACATGTTTTACGTCATATAATACATGTTTGCCTTTACCCAGCTTGCGGATGGCTTCTACGCCCATGTTTTTAAATTCACTGTGGTCAACGGCTAAAACTATGCCATCGTAGTGCCCTTGCGTTAAGGTATTTACCAATGATAAGCCATACTCATGCTCTACTTCTGCTGGATTTGCCCAGCCGTCATACACGTCAACGCTCATGTTAAAGTCTTTTAATTCATTGACGATATCGATAATCTTGGTATTACGTACATCAGGGCAATCACCTTTAAAAGTAAAGCCCAACACCAATACTTTTGCTTCGTCGATATGGATTTTCTGGCTTGATAGTTTTTTAACTAATTGAGTTGCAACATACTCCCCCATACCATCATTAATACGGCGACCTGCCAAAATAACCTCTGGACGGTAGCCAACCTCTTGCGCCTTATGAGTTAGGTAATAAGGGTCAACACTAATACAATGTCCACCAACTAGGCCTGGTTTAAACTTTAAAAAGTTCCATTTTGTACCTGCGGCATTAAGTACTTCTTCTGTATCAATACCTAGGCGATTAAATATTTTTGCAAACTCATTGATAATGGCAATATTTAAATCACGCTGGGTATTCTCAATCACTTTTGCAGCTTCAGCTACTTTTAATGAACCTGCTAAATGCGTACCTGCTGTAATAATTGAGCCATATAAATTATTTACAAACTCGCCAACTTCAGGAGTAGACCCTGAGGTAATCTTCATTATTTTTGTTAGCGTATTTACTTTATCACCTGGGTTAATTCGCTCTGGTGAATAGCCTGCAAAAAAGTCTTGGTTGAACACAAGCTCTGACACTTTTTCTATAATCGGTAAGCAGACTTCTTCTGTTGCACCTGGGTATACTGTAGATTCATAAATAACAACATCACCCTTTTTAACAAACTCACCAAGCATTTCTGAAGCTTTCCGAAGTGGCGTTAAATCTGGCGCATTACTGTCATCAATAGGGGTTGGAACCGTTACAATGTAAACATTGCATTCAGCTAGGTCTTGTTTATTACTAGAAAAAGTTAAGCTTTTTACATCAGCAAGCTCGTTATCACTAACTTCTAATGTAGCATCATGTCCAGCTTGTAATGCATCAACACGCTTTTGGTTAATGTCAAAGCCTAATACCGGGTATTTCTTACCGAATTCAACTGCTAATGGCAGGCCTACATACCCTAAACCTATGATGCCAATTTTTAGGTCCGTTAATGAATCGTGCATTTTAATACTCTCTTGATGTTAAATTTAAATTAGTTCTAGGTTCTAGGTTCTAGGTTCTAGGTTCTAGGTTCTAGGTTCTAGGTTCTAGGTTCTAGGTTCTAGGTTCTAGGTTCTAGGTTCTAGGTTCTAGGTTAATCAGCTTTAAAGTAAAAGATGAAAGGTCGAACCTTTCGCGGCTAAAGCCAGCTCCTACGAAAACAGTTTTTACCACCGAGGTCACCGAAGCGCTTAGCTACACAGAGAAAACCATCGCGGCTAAAGCCGACTCCTACATGTCCTCTGTGGTGAATATTTTACTTTTATTACAAGTGCGCGGCATAAGCCCCGCGTACAAAACAATTTTTACCACAAAGGGCACCGAGGCGCTTCGCTATACAGAGAAACCTTTCGTGGCTAAAGCCGACTCCTACTTGCTACCTGTGGTTAATATTTTACATTTATTACAAGTGCGCGGCATAAAGCCCCGCCTACAAAACACTTTTTACCACCGAGGTCATTGAGGCGCTTCGCTACACGAAAAAACCATCGCGGCTAAAGCCGACTCCTACGTGTTTTCTGTGGTTAATATTTTACTTTTATTACAAGTGCGTGGCATAAAGCCATGCCTACAAAACATTTTTACCACCGAGGTCACTGAGGCGCTTCGCTACACGAAAAAACCATCGCGGCTAAAGCCGACTCCTACGTGTTTTCTGTGATTAATCTTTTACTTTTATTACAAGTGCGCGGCATAAAGCCCCGCCTACAAAACACTTTTTACCACCGAGGTCATTGAGGCGCTTCGCTATACAGAGAAACCATCGTGGCTAAAGCCGACTCCTACATTTAATACATAGGAGCTAGGTTTTAGTAACTAGGCCCTAGTTACTTCCCTAGCACCTAGCACATCTCTCTTACTTATCCGATTTATACTCGTAGTTGTAGTAGCCGTAGTAACCGTAGGCATTGCTGGCTTTTTTAAGTACGCCGTTAAATACTACACCTTTTACATCTATCCCGTTTTGCTCAAAACGATTACGGGTTAGCTCAATTTCTTTAATGTGGTTTTGACCAAAGCGTGTTACCAATAATGTAGTGCCCGTGTGCGCACTTACAATAGCAGGGTCGGTTACCGCTAAAATTGGCGGGGTATCTATAATAACAATATCGTATTCTGCACTTACCTCTGCAACCAATTTGCTAAAATTGCTGTGCATTAATAACTCTGACGGGTTTGGCGGTATTTGGCCACGCGTAATTACACTTAACCCTGCAACTGTTGTAGGTTTAGTTACTTGAGTTAAGTTTAAGCGACCTGATAAGTAATCACTTAATCCATCATTCCACTTTAATCCAAACTGAGTTTGCAAATAGCCTTTACGCATATCAGCATCTATAATCAGTACTTTTTTACCACTTTGTGCCAGTACCGCTGCTAAGTTTACTGATATAAATGACTTACCCACACCTGGGCTTGGGCCAGATATTGCAATAAGGTTATTTTTAGCTTCCATCATCGCAAAGTGCAGGCTGGTACGTAAACTACGCAGTGCCTCTATTGATAAATCTGCTGGGTTATCAAGTGCTAGTATTGATTTTGGCTTACTCGTTTTGTTTTTGAGTGCCTTACTAAAACCAGTTAGCTTATCTTGGTAATCTGAATACGGTACGCTTGCGTATACTGGCAGGCCTATTGCTTCAATTTCATTTGCGTCTTCAACCCCTTTATGCATAGCTTTTTGTACTAATACAATTGCCACAGCGAGCATCCCGCCGAACATAGTTGCTACTATTACAATAAGTGCTTTTTTAGGCTTAACCGGTTTTGACGTATTAACTTCGGCTAAATCAATAATACGTACGTTACCGACAGTACCTGCACGTACAATATCTAGCTCTTGTGTTTTACTTAATAATAACGTGTAAATTTGATTGCTTACTTCAACATCGCGTTTTAAACGCAATAACTCTTGTTGCGTTTCTGGCAGGTTACCTACCTCACCCACCAGTTCCTTTTTCTGCTCCTTTACCGCGCTAATTTGTTCAAGTAAACCTTGGTACGTTGGGTGGTCCTTTTTAAACTTACGGCTCATCTCTAAACGCCTAAGCTCCAAACTTTGAAGTTTGGTTTCAAGGATCACTACTTGCTCGAGTACAGCTTGAGTTTCTAAGGTAATGTTAATTGATTGGCGTTTTATTTGATAATCGTTAAAGCGCTGCTCAGCAAATTCAAGTTGCTTTTTAATTTCAGGGAGTTGCACCTCTAAAAAATCGAGCGATTTTTTAGCCTCAGCGCTATTACGCTCAACATTACGGCGGACATAAATACTAGCTACTTTATTAAGCACTTTTTCAGCATAAGCTGGTTTTGTACTTTGTAAACCTAAATTAATAATCCCTGAGTCTTTGCCTTTTTCGCTTGCATCTATAGCAACTTGTAAATCTAAAATAGTGTTTAAGCGATCTTTACGTAAAATTGTAAATTCAGTACCCGCACGGGCATTTAAGCTGCGAATAGTTAAATTAAATTGACCATTAGTAAGCTCTTGCCCTACTTTACCCGCTAAAATTTGTTCGCCGTCACCACTTAGTAAAGCAACACTGTTATTTTCTTGTGCAACTAACGTAAAGCCCCTTCCTATAGCCGAATTTGGCACATCAAACCTAAACACATCAACGCTCTCGCCGCCCCACGCATATGAGCTTGCGCCAAAGCTAGGTTCTGCTAAGTCGCCCTCTGCAATTGGTGTAAATTTACGAAATGCACGACCGCCAATAAATGGGTAAAGTTTTGGCTCAACTATAATATCGAGTTTTAAGCTATCAACAGCTTCGCCAATAATTGAACGTGATTTTAATAACTCAATCTCAGTTACAGCGGCTGATGTGCTTTCGAACATGCCGGCCATATCGTCAAAACCAGGAACTGAGCCGCCGCCGTCCTCAACTTGGATCATCGCGGTTGCTTGGTATACCGGGGTCGAAAGCACCGCATAAACTACGCCAATAAACATAAAGGCGGCGGTTAGCGCAATTATAAAATATTTACGATCAATTAATGCACCTAATAGTGCCATTAAGTCTATTTCTTGGCTTGCTTGTTGTACTGTGTTTTGTTTATTTGCTGCTAATGCAGTGGGCTGAGCATTCATGTACTAGCCTATCCTTATAAATACTTTTGCCAAGCGCTACAGGCGCTGTCGATTAATTCGTATACGTGTTCAAACGCTTCTAGACTTTGCCTGTAAGGGTCGGGGATTTCTTTATCGCCTAACCACTTACCCAATAAAAAAGCCTTACCGCGCGCTTCTGGGTAGCGATTACACAAATCAGTTAAATGCCGCTGCTCCATTACTAAAATCACACTATTTTGTGCCACTAGTGCAGAGCTTAACTGACGGCCTTGATGTTCATCCATGTTAATACCATGACTTACAGCAATTTGCTTTGCTGTTGCATCAGCAGGTTTACCTTCAAGGGCTGTTAACCCTGCCGACGAAACATGTATATTCTTACCTGCTAGCTTACTTTTTAAAACGTATTCAGCAGTTGGGCTGCGGCATATATTCCCTGCACATACCACTAAGATAGAATCAAACATCGTATTCCTTTTATTGTCTTGTAGCTAAATCATCAATCGAGTCAACTGTCGCGATAGATGGGAGTAATAAGCTAATTACGCGGTTCCAGCGCGCTAACGGCGCAGAGGTTACATATACAATATCGTGCGGTTGCAATTCAAACTGCTCAGCTAATACTAGCGCAGCAACATTTTTGGCGTGTAATTGGTATACATCAGCAATAATGCCGTCTTTTTCTAAATCGCGTTTACGTAATACAAAAACACCGTTTGCGTTTGCTGTGTTTTCGTTTAAGCCACCAGACTCACTGAGAGCCTCAGCTAAATTTAAACCATAACGGTTTACGTCTACCGAGCCTGCTTTTTTAACATCACCAAGTACAAATACACTTTGTAGATCGTTGCGATTAACATGCACTATATCGCCATGTTGTAATAAGCGATTTTGTGAAATATCGCCATGCGCATAAAAGTCATCAAGTTTAATAACTTCTGTTTTTTCGCCACGGGTAAAAGTAACTGTGCGCCAGTCTGCCGCTTCGGTTAAGCCGCCTGCTTGATTAAGTGCGTCAATTAATGTGAGTGGTATTTCTGTTACTGGGTATACGCCTGGTTTAGTAACCTCACCTGTTATGTAGGTTTTTTGGCTTCTAAAACCAACCACTTTAATATCAACTTGTGGGTCTTCTATTACGCGGCTTAATCGTTTCACTAATTCTTTATGGATTTGGCCAACTGTTTTACCTGCAGCAGGAATATTTGGCGCGTACGCGTAGGTAATGGTGCCATCAGCTTGCACCCTAAAACCATCAAACTCAGCTGTACGTTGTACCGCTGCTGGTATTGTTAATTCTGGGTGATCCCATACACCTATAGTTAATACATCACCAACACCAAGTTTATATTCATAATCATGCGTATCTATACCATCGAGATTTGATGGTGGCTTGATTTTTTTACTCGCCTGCTTTTGCTGATAAATTAATGATGAGTCAATAATTTGAATATTTACTTTTTCAAGATCTTGCTCTAGGTTTCGTGTTTTCTCACCCGATTCGATTCCTTCGAAATGGCTACCGGGGATGATTGTACAACCTGTCATTGTGAGCAAAGTGAACGATGCCACAAGTGTTTTACAGCTTAGCGCCATTATTAATTCCCAAATATTATTAAATTCTAAAACTTTCAGCGTATTTTAAAGTAATTGCTGCTATTTTTCGCTGGCTAATTAAACCATGGCTCTACCCGCTTCGCAAGGTCGGCCGTACAGTTATCGCGCGTGCAATTAACTTTTTTGTAATTTGATTAACAAAGAGTGCCCATTCGGTATTTTATCACGCAAAATAGCTTACTTAATATAATCGCTTAAACCTGAAAACAAGCTGACTCGATACTTAAAATAGGTACTCACAGTACGGTTAACCTAACTTTTAATGCTTAATGGTACTTCGGACACGCTTCCGCCCCTAGGTTGCAGTTCCTACGTACTGATAAATACATTTTAAATTGTTTAGCGCTGAGATAATAAATCGCAGCTAAAGCGGGCGCCTACGTAAATTAAACACCAATACCAACCCGTAGGCGGGAGTTTACCTCGCGCAGGTTTAGCATTTATCCAACCTCACATTTGCGCGGCGTAAAGCCCCGCCTACGCAAATTAAACACCAATGCCAACCCGTAGGCGGAGTTACTTAACCACAGCACCTCGCGCAGGTTTAGCATTTATCCAACCTTACATTTGCGCGGCGTAAAGCCTCGCCTACGCAAATTAAACACCAATGCCAACCTGTAGGCGAGAGTTTTCCTCGCGCAGGTATAGAATTTATCCAACCTTACATTTGCGCGGCGTAAAGCCCCGCCTACGCAAATTAAACACCAATGCTAATCCGTAGGCGAGAGTTTACCTCGCGCAGGTTTAACATTTATCCAACCTTACATTTGCGCGGCGTAAAGCCCCGCCTACGCAAATTAAACACCAATGCTAATCCGTAGGCGGGAGTTTACCTCGCGCAGGTTTAGCATTTATCCAACCTTACATTTGCGCGGCGTAAAGCCCCGCCTACGCAAATTTATCCTGCTTTTTTGATATCGCGGTTATCTACGCTCATTTTTATTTTTTGGTTGAGTAGATTAACCAGTAATATGCTGCGCATATCGCCATCAGGTTCTTGGTAAATTGCTTGAACACCCTTGAATGATCCATTATTTAAATAGACTAAATCACCTGAGCTAGGCAGGTTTTGAGAATCAATATTAGGTTGAAATTTTTGCAGTTCGCTGATGAGCAAATCGGGGACTATCTGGTATGACGATCCGTACGATACAAAGCCACTGATACCGCGGGTGTTTTTTACCGCAGAAAAATTGCATTGCTGTGAGTTTAAGCGTACAAAGAGGTAATTAGGGAATAATGCTGATTCTTTTAAAGTACGACGACCTTTAACCAGCTTTTCTGTTTTTAATAGGGGGAAGAACGCTTCCATTCCCTGGTTTTGTAAGTTAACCTGCGCACGCGCTTCTTGGCGAGGCTTACAAAATAATAAGTACCAACTATCCATATCAATCCCTAAAACACTAGCTTACTAACTTAAAAAACTGCCAACTTCTATTTAAGCTCGGGGATTATACGCGTTGATTCGGGGGGCTGTCCATATAAAACCCCATTAAAACTTTTCATATATGCATTCGCTTTTAGTTACTTTATAACTTTTAATTAGTTACAAAAGAATTCATCTACAAATTATTACAAAAGTTCTTTTTAACGCTTATAAAAAGGGACCTAAGTCCCTTTATGCAAAACACTTTAACTAAAACAATATTAAAAGCTGTAAACTAGCGTTAATGAGGTTTCAGTATCTGTATTTTCTTTATCATTAGCCACATCTGAGTTGTGCGTAATGTTGTACGCAACCTTCATTTGTAACGAGCCGTTAATTTTAGCTAATAGCGCTGTTTCTGAGCGCGTTTTGGTATTTGTATCGCCGTATTCCATACCCACTAGCTGAGTGAACTTTGCGTTGTCTGATATTTTCCAGGTGTAATCAAGTTTACCTAGGGCAATTACTTCACCTTCGTATTCACCCGCAAGTGATACGCCATCACTATCAACTGCGGTACTTGTTGCTGGGTATTTAAAATACTTATAACCAGGGCCTATTTCTGCGTTTAACCACATGTCTGAACGATCTAACAAACGTTGGCCATAACCTGCTGAAATTACAGATTCGTTGCGAAACGCACCAAAGTAATCTGACACATGTGAACCATAAATAAATAAATGAGCGTGATCTTCATTTAATTTATAGTTACCTTGTGCTGATAACGAATATTTTTCGTTTGTGCGCTGTGTTTCTTTCACGCCTGCACTGTTCTCAACTTCATCTTCTTTATAAAGACCGTCAATTCTATATTCGTTGTTCCAGCTTTCAAGGTTATGGAGTGCCTTGATCCCACCTTTTAAAGTGGTTGTTTCAGTGTTACCGCTTGTAATAATAGCGCCTAACTCACTGGTAACATCCCATGTTTTAGTTTCTTCAGCGAATGCGTTAGTTGCAGCAGATGCTGCAACTAAAATTGATAAAAGCTTTAATTTCATTAAAAAATAACCTTTGCTACTTGTTTGGTTGATTAATCTTGCTTGTGAAAATGAACATCCATTTGCGGGAATGGTATTGTAATATCAGCCTCATCTAATGAGATTTTGATATTTTCCATCAAATCAAAATACGTTGGCCAGTAATCGCCAGAGTTAACCCAAGGACGCACTACAAAGTTAACACTTGAATCGGCAAGTTCAGATACTGCAACTGTATACGCTGGATCTTTTAATAAGCGAGGCTCTTTATCGAGTACTGATTTAAGCACTTCTTTTGCTTTACGTAAGTCGGCGTCATAACCAACACCAATCACTAAATCAATACGACGCGTGCTCTCACGAGAGAAGTTAACAATTGGGCCTGACATGATTGCTGAGTTAGGCATGATGATTACTTTGTTATCTGGTGTGCGAAATTCAGTAGAGAAAATTTCAATTTTTTTAACTGTTCCTGCTTTACCGCCAGCTTCAACATAATCACCTGATTTAAATGGGCGAAGTAAAATAATTAGTACGCCAGATGCAAAGTTAGACAGTGAGCCTTGAAGCGCTAAACCTACCGCTAAGCCTGCAGCACCTAAAATAGCGATAAATGACGTGGTTTCGATACCAATTTGCGAAAGTGCCATTAAGATCGTCGCCATGAATACGATAGCGTATACAATGCTTGATACAAACGAACCAACCGCTTTATCTACTTTTTTCTTATCGAATGCTTTTTCTGTTAAGTTTGAACAAAATTTAGCTACACGACCACCCAGTAAAAAGATTACTAATGCTATTACCGCTTGAATGCCGTAATGCAAAATTAGCCCTGAGTTTTCGTTTAGCCAGTTAATTATTGTATCCATATTCACTCCTGATATTCATTGTTGAGCACTATGCTGCATAAATTATATCTTATTTAACATTATTGTTTTATTAATTTATAGCGTAATAAATAAAACAGAGCCTTAATGATTAAAGCTCTTTGGCGATATAATCTGAATTAACTATATAAAAACAGCAGTTGAGATCGTTTTTTAAGCTAATGCAGCGATTTTTGTAATTATTTTAATTTTTTTTGCTGCTAGGCCTTCACAACTATTATAATTTTATGTATTATCCGCGCCACACCAAACAAGGTGTGTTGTGGCGGTTGTAGCTCAGTTGGTAGAGCCCCGGATTGTGATTCCGGTTGTCGCGGGTTCAAGCCCCGTCAATCGCCCCATCTTTTCCTTTCTTATTTCAAAGTATATTCTTCATTATTTTTATAAAATCTCTTAGACTCAATTTAATCTATTTGCCTAAACATTTTGATGTTCAACATCGATTGGCTGTTGTACATTGCCAGCGTCATAAAACATCACGGCTAAAGCCTGTTCCTACAAAATAATTCACCTATACACCACACGTAGGAGTGCGCTTTAGCGCCGATGGTTTTTGCACATAACCCGAGCCTTGCTGTGATTCAATGAAACCAATCACGGCTAAAGCCTGTTCCTACAAAATAATTCACCTATACACCACACGTAGGAGTGCGCTTTAGCGCCGAATGACTTTTACACATAACCCGAGCCTTGTTGTGATTCAATGAAACCAATCACGGCTAAAGCCTGTTCCTACAAAATAATTCACCTATACACCACACGTAGGAGTGCGCTTTAGCGCCGATGGTTTTTACACATAACCCGAGCCTTGTTGTGATTCAATAAAACCAATCATGGCTAAAGCCTGTTCCTACAAAATAATTCACCTATACACCACACGTAGGAGTGCGCTTTAGCGCCGAATGACTTTTACGCATAACCCGAGCCTTGTTGTGATTCAATAAAACCAATCATGGCTAAATCCTGTTCCTACAAAATAATTCACCTATACACCACACGTAGGAGTGCGCTTTAGCGCCGAATGGTTTTGCACATAACCCGCTCCTTGTTGTGATTCAATGAAACCAATCACGGCTGAAGCCTGTTCCTACACTTAAACTTATGGCTTTACCATTTTATTTCAGGCAAAAAAATGCCACCTTTCGGTGGCATTACACACGGGATTATTTCTACATTATAGAAATTCTTTTCAAAAATTAGGTTCTAGGTTCTTCAATTCTGTAAAGCTAAATATCCATTGCACACTTTCATAGTGCCTAGGAAGTCATTTATTTCCAGCTCTTCATTTTATGCCCTTTAACAGCATAGAAAAGAATAAATAAATAACAAGGAAGCATTACAATATAAGCACCTTGTTGTGCCTCTGCCGAATCAACACCACCACTTGCTAAACCCCAGAATAATGGGCCAAATGCACCACCGGCAATACCCATTACCAATAAACCAGAGCCAACACTTGTTAACTTACCTAAACCTGACAAGGCTAGCGGCCAAACTGCAGGCCAAACTATTGCATTGGCAAAACCTAACACTGCAATCATTAGTAAGGTATCAGGTAACTGTACTTCTAAACCAAGTGCTGTTGCAACAACTACAGAACTAGTATCGCTAAATACAACTGCCAACGTTAATATACAGCCTAAAATCGCTGATGCACTTAATGCGACTTGTTGTGAAATAAATCGTGGAATGAGTGCAATACCTAAAATATAGCCTAGTACCATACAGCCCATAGTGTAAGAAGTCATTATGCTATATTGTTCAATACCTAGTGATAACGCAAAGGTGCCAATTGTGTCACCTGCTATCACTTCTACCGCAACATACACAAATAATGCTAATACACCTAATGCAAGACTTGGATGAGAAAGCGCTTCTTTTACTTGCCCTTTGGCACCTTGGTCTTCATCATCTTGTAACTCAGGTAATGGCATTTTTGTTACTGCAAATGCTAATGCACCTATAAATAAAGCCATACCTAAATAAGGGTAAATTAAGCTATTTGCCATTGCATCAATTTCTAATTGCGTTAACTCTTTACCTACTAAACCAGTAAAGTCACTTAGGATTAATGCTGTAAATACGATTGGTGCAATAACGCCTGCACCTTTATTCAATATACCCATTACACTTACGCGTGCCGCGGCTGATTCTTCAGGCCCTATACGCACAACATATGGATTAACTGCTGTTTGTAATAATGTTTGGCCAGCACCCATCACTAATTGTGCTAATAAAAACAATGCAAACACTTGTGTTTTTGCGGCAGGAATAAACAATAAACCTGCAACCATCATAGTCGCCATGCCTAGCGCCATGCCGTTTTTGTAGCCCACTTTACGTATGATCATCGCCGAGGGTACAGCTGTAAATGTGACCGCTATATAAAATGAGAATAAAATAAGAGAAGCTTGAAATGGGCTTAGCTGCAATACCTGCTTTAAGTAAGGCATAAGAGAGCCATTTAACCACGTTGCAAACCCTAATATAAAAAATAGAGTGGCGACAATGGCCATGGGTATAAAATTACTTTGATTATTTGATTTTGACACAGTGGCTTCCATTAACATCTTCTTGTTGCGATCTATCGTTATAATTATTAACTTAATTCGACGATTAGCGTTGCTGTATTGTATAACACTTTTGCGAGATAAAAATAACATTATCGCAACAAAAATGACAGCGCTGCCATAAAACATTACGTCAATTGTAGCCATATTACTAGTAACTATTTACTTTACAAGCATACAAAAAAAGGGCCTTGCGGCCCTTTCAAATACATATTTATTACTAAAACATTAATTTATATACGTAATTCTACTTTTACTTTTATCGTTTAAGCTACTTCTAAGTGCAATAGATTGCTCTTTAGAAACACTGATCGGAGCTGTATACGCAAGCCACGTTGCCCCATTGTCTAAACTATATTCTGTTTGTAAATAAGCAAACGGGGTATTAACTTGTAACTTACCGTTATTCACTATCCCACCGGGTACTGGCAGATTCACATTAACACCCGCATTTACGAGTTTTGTTAACTCTTTCAAACCAACAGCGGCAGAAAACTGCGCCCAATCTTTTTCTTGGGTTTTTGTATCAACCTTTTCGCCTTCCCATGGTGCTTTATGCCATGCACGTTCTGCCACAGACAATATACGCGGGAAGATCATCGCTAATACTTGATCTTCAGTACGAATGGTTTCTGACCATACCTGCCCTTGCATACCTAAAATATTTTCAGGTTTTTCAAGTTGCGGTAACGGGCGACCAACTAACGCTTCTAGATTTTCAATTGGCTCACGCGTGCGTGTGTAATCGGCATTCGCATACACATCATCAGGCATATAGTTAAATGCTTTTTTGGTATCGGTATAACGCGTTGCCCAGTAGTAACCACGCTCTTCTGGGTGAGCCTCATAAGGGTGATCAAAGTATAGGTGTGTACCGTGCGATAAAATCACTTGGTAACCTGCATTTGCTAGGCGATAGGCTCTATCAGCTACGCCCCACTCCCAAATATTATCCCATACATTTGCTGTAAAGGTTTTATTTGGAAATTCATCACGCTTAAATGGGTTTGTACGATCATACATTAACCCATCTTCCCATGCGCCTGGTGAAATACCGCGCTTTTCAAGTAGTTTGGCAACGCGCTGGGTAAAGTAAGGCTTTAAATCACCTGCGCCTGCAACGCCGTTGTTAGGGTCGGCAAACATCGCTTGGCATATTGGTGAATCTACCCAAGACCCCGCGCCTACTTCATCACCACCAAAGTGAAGGTTAGTAAGTTGAACCCCCGCTTCACGGTACATTTGTTGTAGCTCGTAGGTTACTTTGTCTAAAAATGCGTAAGTTGAATCCATACACACATTCATTGAGTTATCTTTGTAGTTTTGCACCGTCATATAAACTGACGTGTCGTTTGGATCACTCAATAAATATTGTGTTGCGGCGCTAATATCAACTTGCTGCGCTTCTTTTTTAGTATTCTTTTTATTAATAAGATTATTTTTAGCTACTTTTTGAGCTTCATCGGCAAGCTTATGGTAACGCGCTTCCATTGCTTTTATTGATGCACGCGCATGGCCTGGGCCTTCAATTTCAGGAATGATTTGAATATGACGGTCTCTGGCAAATGTGAGCAGTTCAACAAACTCGCTGCGTGTAAGGTAGCCGTTACCTGAGCCTGATTTAAATGGCCCGGTACCTAGCTGAGTTAATAGACATTCTTTTTCTTCAAGATCAAAACAGCGATAACCACCAATATCTGTTAGCTCTGGTAGGCCTGGAATTTCTAAACGCCAGCCTTCATCTTCAGAAAAATGCCAGTGTAGTTTGTTCATTTTATAACGCGCCATTTGTTCAACCAGTTTGAACATTGCGTCTTTACCATGGTAGTTACGACCATTATCGTAATGCATACCACGCCAGCCATAACGCGGACTATCTTCAAGCTCTAGCTGCGGAACTTCAATCGCACCTTGGCTGTTTGCTGGTAATAAATTAAGCAGGCTTTGCATTGCATAAAACACACCTGCATTGTCACTACCAACAATATCAATACGGTCGTCATCAATTTCTAAGGTATAGCTTTCGCTTTTACCGTTAGCTAATTGTGGGTTTACTTTTAGGCTGATCAGCTTTTCTTTATTTGCTTTTATGTGATCAGGCTCTGCTTTTAAGGTTAAGCCATAATCATTTTGTAGGTCTTGCATGAAAACCATGGTTTCATTTTTTAACTGACCTTGAAAACGTATTTGCCAGCTATTATCCAGCTTGGCAACACCACGGTTAAACTCAACTTTTTGTGGCTTTGGAATGATGCGTTTTAGCGCATCTTCTTGAGATACTTTTGTAGTTGTTTGTTGGTTTCGTTCAAAACGCACTTCTGGCGTGATTAGTACTGTACGGTCTTTTGGCTCGTTATAACGGCGAAGTTGGTTTTCACGCTCAAACGGGGCTACAAACTGGCTCATGTCTTCGCTATCTGTGTTAGCAAAAATAGCCGGTTTGTGATCACCTGACACAAAAAAGGCACGCGGCATAAAGTCGGTATAAGCAACAACCCATACTTGTGCATCAAATTCTAAGTCTAAACTTTTACCTGCAGGCAAACCTTTAAAATCTTTGGTTGGTACTATGCGGTGCAAATCACCATTCACATGCTCAATGTTTAAACCTGCAACATGCTCGGTATTTATTTTACGTACGGAGTGAATATAAAGCTGCCAATCGCTTTCACCTGCAGGAAGTGCAACATCAGATTGGTTATTGAGTATAATTTTACCTAAAAAGCCCGCATCTTTATTGTGAAAGTTATCAACCACTGCAAATGTCAGTGTGGTTTCTTTTGCAAAACTATTAATATCGTTTTGTGAAAACTGGGCCTGGGCCATAAGTGGCAGTGCAGCGATTAGACTGGCTAAAGCGCGCTTTTTGAAATCCATTGCTCTCTCCTCGTTTAAACCTTAAGGCTACGTATTATCCCCAGCGTAGCCCTTCTTTTTGTTATTTATTCAGCACCATCATATAAAAACCGCAATGACAGCGCTATCAATAATTAACTTAATCAGGTTTTCTTCAGAAAAACATAGCGTAAATTGCAGCCTAGATCTTGATGCACACATATTTTTCTTCGAGGTATTCGTCTAATCCTTGATGGCCGCCTTCTCGTCCTAGGCCTGATTGTTTTACACCACCAAATGGAGCTACAGGATTTGAAATTAGCCCTTCGTTAATACCGACCATTCCGTATTCCAAAGCCTCACTTACGCGATAGACTTGCTTGATGTTTTGACTATAAAAATACGCGGCGAGGCCATAAGGCACATCATTGGCCATAGCCAGCACTTCGGCCTCTTCATCAAATACAATAATACTAACTACGGGGCCGAATACTTCTTGGTGATAAATATCCATCTCTGGTGTGACGCCAGTTAGTATAAGTGGCGTTTGGTAGTTTCCGCTAAGTTCAACATCGTCATTAATTTGTATTGCGCCTTTTGCTTTTGCATCAGCCACTAACTCTTGCACTTTTTGTTTGGCTTTAGGGTAAATAAGTGGGCCAATGTCGGTATTTTCGTCAAAGCCGTTGCCCACTTTTAATGTTGCAACTTTTTTAGCTAATTTATCGACAACTTGATCTAGTATGCTGCGCTGTACAAAAATACGATTAGCGGCGACGCAGGTTTGCCCGCCATTTCTAAATTTAGCGCCCATCAAACCTGTTACGGCTTCATCTAAATCGGCATTATCAAAAATAATAAAGGGTGCATTGCCGCCTAACTCCATTGATGTGCGTTTGACTGTAGAGGCGCACTGAGTAAGCAACTGCTTACCAACACCGGTTGAGCCGGTAAAAGTGAACTTACGCACGATTTTTGATTCCGTCATAATTTTACCAACACGCGGCGCATCTTCGCTTAGTAATACATTAAATGCACCTTTTTCAAAACCAGCTTGATCAGCTAAATATGCTAATACGAGTGCACACAAAGGCGTGTGTTCTGAAGGTTTTAGTACAAAGCTACACCCTGCAGCATAGGCCGGCGCTACTTTACGTGTCACCATTGCAATCGGGAAGTTCCATGGTGTTATTCCTGCAACTACACCAATTGGTTGCTTAAAACTGGTTAAACGGTGGTTATTATCTGTTGCAGGTATGACATCACCATAACTACGCTTAGCTTGTTCAGCGTACCATTTGATAAACGCAGCCCCGTAGTCAACTTCACCAAGTGCTTCTTTTAGAGGCTTGCCTTGCTCTTTAGTCATTAACTCAGCAAGCGTTTGTTTATTTTGCATTACTAGATCATACCAACGCATTAGCACATTGCTACGCGTTGTTGCATTGGTTAATTTGAGTTTAATAAATGCATCGTGAGCGGTATTAATTGCTTTATGAACCCCAATATCATCTACGTCACTCACCATGATGATGCTTTGCTGTGTGGCGGGGTCATCAACACTGAAATTTTTATCGGTGGAGTAAAATTCACCGTTAATGAAAGAGTCGTTAAAAAGTAGATGTGACATAGAAATCTCTCCGGTAATTAGCTATAAAAATTGAGTTGTAAGTTGTAAGTTATAAGTAGTTAAACACCCCGTCCAATGCCAACCCGTAGGCGGGCATTTATCTCGCGCTGGTTTTTCATATCTAGAAACAAAAACACCGCGTTCAAATTGAGCGCGGTGCTTTCTATACAGCTTAAGGCTTACAGCTTATAGCTGAGCTCAAAATCAATGATCTTCATTAACGATGTTGAGGTTGTACTTTGGTATTTCAACTATTAAGTCTTCATCACGGATGATTGCTTGGCAACCTAAGCGTGATTCAGGCTCTAAGCCCCATGCTTTATCTAGCATGTCGTCTTCAAGCTCGTCACTTTCATCAAGTGAGTCAAACCCTTCACGGATAACTAAATGGCAAGTGGTACATGCACATGACTTTTCGCACGCGTGCGGAATACTGATCCCGTTTTTAAGTGCAACATTAAGTACTGTTTCACCACTTGGTGCATCAATTGCAGCGCCGTCAGGACATAATTCCGGATGGGGAAGAAAAATAATTTGTGGCATTCTAACCTCTTTTAAACGTTGTCTACTGACTGCCCTTGCAGTGCTTTTTTAATCGATGCATCCATTCTTAACTCAGCAAATTTACTACTGGCGTTATCAACTTTCTCAATGGCTGCTTTTATTTCATTTGGCTCGATGGCTGTCTCACGAACTGTTACCAGTTTAGCAATTTCAGCATTCAAGTTAGCTAATTCTTTTTCATCAAGTAAAGCGCTATCGGTTGCCAATGATGCATAAAGTGCTTCAATAACACGTAATGCTTCAACTTGCTGCTCTTTAAGCATACGCGCTTGCATATCACCTTTAGCATTGGTCATTGACTCTTTAAGCATGTTAGCAACTTGGTCATCTGACAAACCAAACGATGGTTTAACTTGAATTTCAGCTTGTACGCCCGTTGATTTTTCCATGGCTGATACGCTAAGTAAACCATCGGCGTCTACTTTGAAGGTAACACGAATATGCGCAGCACCGGCTGCCATTGGTGGAATACCTTTTAAGCTAAATTTAGCCAATGAGCGACAATCATCAACCAGCTCACGCTCACCTTGCAGTACATGTAACGACATCGCCGTTTGACCATCTTTAAAGGTCGTAAATTCTTGTGCGCGAGCAACCGGTATTGTGGTATTACGTGGAATGATTTTTTCAACTAAACCACCCATTGTTTCTAAGCCAAGGGACAATGGTAATACATCAAGTAATAACATGTCTGAATCAGGCTTATTACCTACTAATACATCAGCTTGTAATGCCGCGCCCAGTGCAACTACGCGATCAGGGTCGATAGAAGTCAGTGGCTCTTTATTAAAAAACTCGGCAACTTGACTGCGTACAATTGGCATACGGGTTGAACCACCAACCATCACGACTTGCAGTACTTCATCATTTGTAATGCCAGCATCTTTAACTGCTCTGCGACACGAACGAAGCGTTTTTTTAACCAGTACCATGGCTAGTTCTTCAAACTTTTCGCGAGTGACTTCAACCATGTGTTTTTCATCGTCAAACTCTAGCCCAACATTTACCTTGGCATATTTACTGAGCGCTTCTTTACAGGCTTTTGCTTTATTAATGAACAAGCGCAACACTGATGGAGATAACGTCATCACACCGGTTTCACGCTTAAAGTGATCGACTAATAATGAGTCAAAATCATCGCCACCGAGGCTTGAATCTCCACCCGTTGCTAATACTTCAAACACACCTTGGTTTAAACGCAGGATTGAAATATCAAACGTACCGCCGCCTAAATCATAAACTGCGATAATGCCTTCTTGGCCAGAATCTAAACCATAAGCAACCGCGGCGGCTGTTGGTTCATTTAATAATCGCAGTACATTAATGCCCGCAAGTTCAGCGGCATCCTTGGTGCTTTGGCGCTGTGCATCATCAAAATAAGCTGGCACCGTGATCACCGCACCTAAAATATCTTGCCCTGCAAAGCTTTCTTCGGCGCGTTGCTTTAATGCTTTTAGTATGTCGCTTGAAGCTGTAATTGGGCTGATGTTGCCAGCTGCCGTGGTAATCGCTAATGCGCCATCGTGCTGACAAAAATCATACGGCAATTGACCGTAGCTTTGCTCTATTTCAGCTTGAGTTTTACCTAAAAAACGCTTAACTGAAATTAAAGTATTTACAGGGTCTTGTGTTGCAGCTTGAGCAGCAAGTTCGCCCACTGTGATACCATCAGCGCTATAACGTACAACAGACGGTAACATGGCTGCGCCATTAACATCGGTTAATGTACGGGCTTCGCCACTTTGTACCGTCGCAACTAATGAGTTGGTCGTACCAAGGTCAATACCTATTGCTAACTTATGTTCATGTGGTGCCGCGCTCTGCCCCGGCTCAGCAATCTGCAATAATGCCATAATGCTCTTTAACTCTTGTTTGACTTACCAATGGTTCAGTAAGTTAGATAATTAATCGTCGAATAAACTGTCTTCAATACGTTCTAATTCATCACGCAATTTATACACGAACTTTAATTTACGAATGTTATCCGCGGCAAGTTGCCATTGCTGTTCATCATTACTTGCTAGTTGCTCCGCAAGCTGCGCACTATATTGGCTATCAAGTTGTTTTATTTGTTGTTCAAAATGGGCAATCGCGGTATCAGGATCGTGACTTGCGCTTAACTCTTCAAGCTCTTCGCGTAACTCCATTTGCTGCATTAAAAACAGCGGATCTTGCAGTGTTTGCTGCTCAGCACGAATATCAACACCTAATTCACTGAGCATGTACTCGGCACGTTTTACCGGATGCTTTAAAATTTGTAGTGCGTCATTAATTTCTGCGGCATTTTGGACAGCTAATAACTTATCACGACTGCTGGCATTAGCATGACGATCAGGGTGAACAGCACGCTGAAGATCTAGGTAATTTTTACTGACTTTTACCAAATCCACATTGTAATCAACCGGTATCGCAAATAACTCAAAATAGCGCATAATTCCAACCATGCCAAATTAACATATTGGCTTAAAATTCAGATAGAACAAAGCCCTACAGGTGCAGGGCTTAAGAATACAATCACTTTATTGTTTATACTGTGAAACTTTCGCCACAACCACACTCGTCAGCTTGATTTGGGTTAATAAATTTAAACCCTTCGTTCAAACCTTCTTTGGTGTAATCAAGTTCAGTACCATCAATATAAACTAAGCTTTTAGCATCAACGATTACTTTAACCCCTTGGGATTCAAATACTTCATCGCCATCAGATAACTCGTCTACAAACTCAAGAACATATGCAAGACCTGAACAGCCCGTCGTTTTAATGCCTACGCGTAAGCCAAGGCCTTTTCCGCGATTTGCTAAAAATGATTCTACGCGGTTTACTGCCGCTTCTGTCAATGTCACTGCCATGATTTATCTCTTACTTCGCTTGTTTACTTTTGTAATCTGCAATTGCCGCTTGGATTGCATCTTCAGCTAAAATTGAACAGTGAATTTTCACTGGTGGTAATTCAAGCTCAGCACTGATATCAGTGTTTTTGATCATAGATGCTTCATCTAACGTCTTACCTTTAACCCACTCTGTTACAAGTGATGATGAAGCTATTGCGCTACCACAACCGTATGTTTTAAATTTAGCGTCTTCAATTACGCCCTCAGCTGATACTTTAATTTGCAGCTTCATAACGTCACCACATGCTGGTGCGCCAACCATACCCGTTGCTACTGATGGGTCATTTTTGTCTAAAACACCTACGTTACGTGGGTTTTCAACATGATCGATTACTTTATTACTATACGCCATAATACTATCCTCACTACCTGCTAGCGGATGTGCACATCAATTAATGATGTGCCCATTCAACTGAATCCAAATCAACACCTTCTTGATGCATTTCCCAAAGAGGCGACATCTCACGTAAGCGACCGATAGAGTTTTTCATTAAATTGACGGTATAATCAATCTCTTCTTCGGTGGTAAAACGGCCAATACTAAAACGAATTGAGCTGTGTGCTAATTCATCGTTACGACCAAGCGCACGTAATACATAAGAAGGCTCTAAGCTTGCTGATGTACAGGCAGAACCTGATGATACAGCAATATCTTTAACAGCCATCAATAACGATTCACCTTCAACAAAATTAAAGCTGATGTTAACAATTCCTGGTACTGATTGATCAGGTGTACCGTTGAAGTACACTTCTTCCATATCAGCCATAATGCCATCAATCAAACGCTTACGTAGCGCTGCGATATGGGCGTAATCTTTTTCGAAATCTTGTTTTGCGATTCTAAACGCAGCACCCATGCCAACAAGTTGGTGAGTCGCTAGAGTTCCAGAGCGCATACCGCGCTCATGGCCGCCACCGTGCATTTGCGCTTCAAGGCGTGCACGTGGTTTACGACGTACATATAATGCGCCAATACCTTTAGGGCCATACATTTTATGTGCTGAGAACGACATGAAATCAACTTTAAGCTGTTGAATATCGATTAATACTTTACCTGCACTTTGCGCTGCATCAACATGAAACATAATTTTACGTTCACGGCACATTTCGCCAATCGTTGCGATATCTTGAATTACGCCTAGCTCGTTGTTAACGTGCATAATGCTCACTAATACGGTGTCATCACGCATTGTGTCAGCTAGTTTTTGCAGATCAAGTAGGCCGTTTTCTTCAACGTCCATATAAGTGACTTCAAAACCTTGACGCTCTAATTCACGACATGTATCTATAACCGCTTTATGCTCAGTTTTAGCGGTAATAATATGCTTACCTTTCTTTTTATAAAACTGTGCTGCACCTTTGATTGCAAGGTTGTTTGATTCTGTCGCACCCGATGTGAAAACGATTTCACGTGGGTCTGCGTTAATTAAATCTGCGATATCAGTACGTGCTTGATCGATCGCTTCTTCAGCTTGCCAACCAAAACGGTGTGAACGTGATGCAGGGTTACCAAAATTGCCGTCCATTGTTAGGCATTGCATCATTTCTTTTGCAACACGCTCGTCAACTGGCGTGGTTGCTGCGTAATCTAAATAAATCGGTAACTTCATTTCTTTCTCCGCTGGACGCCAACCTAAAGTTGACAGCTTACTTGAATATTTTCCAATTGCTTAATTGCATTATTAACGCTGTTATCTTGGCGAGATGCGACTTCTTTCACATCTGACTTTTCCACCAATTCAGCAAGGGTAATACCATTTAAAAAATCTTCTATGCGGGCACTTAAATCTGACCACAAAGTGTGTGTCAAACAACGCATACCGCTTTGACAACCGCCTGTTGCGCCATGACAGCGCGTTACATCAACTGATTCGTCGACGGCGCTTATTACATCGCCCACCGAGATTGCACTTGGATCTCGACCAAGTAGATAACCTCCACCTGGACCGCGCACTGAGCTTACTAAACCATTTTTACGTAATCGGGCAAATAATTGTTCAAGATACGACAACGAAATTTCTTGTCGTTCTGAAATATCGGCAAGGGGAACTGGCCCCACACTTGTATGTAGTGCAACATCTAGCATCGCTGTGACGGCATATCTGCCTTTTGATGTTAACTTCATAGAGCCCCCGCACTACTAAAGAGTGCAAATTTTAATTACCAGAGTAAAATAATCAAGTATTATATCGAATCAGCTATAGAGCCGTGAGCTTAGAGCCTTCAATATTCTTCAATACCCGACTATTTTAGTCAGGTATTGTGCTCATTGTAATTACTTGAGTAATTTAGTCAAGTATTAGTGGGTATATTGCCTTATAACTTTCGCTTATTTAGTAGACTTATTTATTGAAGTTAAAATACCGCGTAGAATATTTAGTTCTGCATCCTCTGGGCGAGCACGGTTAAATAAACGACGTAATTTCGTCATCACCATGCCAGGATGCTGCTTGATAATAAAACCAGTATCCAACAATGTTGACTCTAAATGATCGTAGAACAACTCTGTTTGCTTTGAACTTGGGTATACTGCGTCATCTTGCTCAACTTTTTTTGGCTGCTCATTTAAAAATGCCATGCGTGTTTCATAACATAGCGTTTGAACGGCCATTGCAAGGTTAAGTGAACTGTATTCTGGGTTAGCGGGAATGCATACATGATAATTACACATTTGCAGTTCTTCATTACTTAGACCACTGTTTTCACGACCAAAGACAAGTGCTACAGGACCATTTACGGCTTCTGCAACTAACTTTTCTCCACACTCGCGTGGCTCTACCATCGGCCAAGATAATGTACGCGAACGCGCACTCGTGCCAATCGTTAGTGCACAACCCGCAATTGCATCTGCAACCGTATCAACAATCACAGCGTTACCAAGTACATCTGTTGCACCTGCAGCCAATGCACTGGCATGACTATCGACTTCACACGCTGGGTCAACTAAATAAAGTTTTGATAAACCCATGGTTTTCATTGCGCGTGCCGCTGAGCCGATATTACCAGCATGTGAGGTGTTTACTAAAACAATACGGATGTCATCTAAGATCATTACTATGCCACTTAACTCATACCAAAATTGCGCGGATTATAACACGGATGTTAGCTGTAAGCGATAAGCTGCGAGCTTTAAGCAGCCTGAGCAAACACACTTTTATCGGTAGTAATTTCACTATTTATTTGATCATATATTCAAGCCTGAGCCATACTGTTTTAAGTATCTAAAAAGGGATTTTCGTTATGAATTTTGAGAAATTAGAAGTATGGAAACGGTCAGCTCGATTAAGTGCAGATATTTATATCCATACTAAACAGATAAAAGACTATGGATTTCGTGATCAGCTAACTCGCTCTGGCTTATCGGTCCCTAGTAATATCGCTGAAGGGATGAGTAGGGATAGCAACAAAGAAAAGAAGCGCTTCCTAGATATTGCAAGATCATCGCTTTCTGAAGCTCGCACTCAAATATATATCGGTATTGAAATTGAATTTATAAATAAAGAGCGAGGTTGCAGTTGGCTACAGGAAACTAAGGAGCTATCTGCAATGCTTAACAGTCTAAAAAACAAACTAAGCTGCAATAATTAATAGCACACTGTACTGCTTATAACTTAAAGCTTAAAACTCTAGATCTTTTTCTTCGCAAACAATAACGTATAAAAAACACACAAAGTTATTTAGGCTTTATTGTTTACTTTGTGTCAAAAATCGCTAGAATATGCCGGCTGAAATATATAAACGTTCTTTTACAACCCAAGGGTATACCATGCATCCAATGTTAAACATTGCGGTTCGCGCTGCGCGCAACGCAGGCAAAATTTTACTTCGCGCAAGTGAAGATTTATCAAAAGTTGAAGTGCAACAAAAAGGCACTAACGATTTAGTAACTAATATTGATAAAGAAGCCGAAGCCGTAATACGTGACACTATTTTACAGTCTTTCCCTGCTCACTCTATTGTTGGTGAAGAGTTAGGCGAACATGTAGGCAAGGATGCAGATTACCAATGGATTGTAGATCCTATTGATGGCACAACAAACTTCATCAAAGGTCTTCCTCATTATGCGATTTCTATCGCACTTAAAGTAAAAGGTCGTTTAGACCAAGCTGTTATCTACGATCCTATTCGTGGTGAGCTTTTCACTGCCTCTCGTGGTCAAGGCGCACAGCTAAATAGCAAGCGTCTTCGTGTAAGCAAAACGACTGTACTGTCAGGTACTGTACTTGCCACTGGTTTCCCATACAAAAACAAACACCACATTGATGCATACACTGAAGCATTCAAAGCCTTATTTGTACATACTGCTGATATTCGCCGTGCAGGTAGCTCAGCATTAGATATGGCTTATGTTGCAGCTGGGCGCGTTGATGGTTTCTTTGAAATTGGTTTAAAACCATGGCATAGCGCTGCGGGTGAATTAATGGTTAAAGAAGCTGGCGGTATGGTTGTTGATTTTGCAGGTGGTAATAACTATAACCACAGCGGTAACATTATCTGCGGCTCACCTAAACTTACGCAAGCAATTATTCGTGAGATTCGCCCTGTATTAACTGAAGCTTTACTTCGTTAATAGCGAATTAAAACCTGGTTAATACTAAAAAAGGAGCTTTAGCTCCTTTTTTATGGCTTAAAATAAGGGTTATCTAGCTTTATTTCGATGACACCCTCTGATTCAAAAGGTAATGCTTTTAAATCAGCTGAGAAGTACTTCATAAATAGCGCATCAAAAGAACCATCTTTTTGCATGATTTCAAGCCCTTTATATAATGCATCAGCAAGCTCTGGTTTTCGCTTTGTAACAAAGTAATAAAATGCACTAGGATAACTAATATATATATTGGGCACTATCACTAATGCTTTATTGTTAACTTGTACTAGCTCAGAGCTGACCTCAATAAAAGAACGTGGAAAATAGTCGACACGGCCATTTGCTACCAAACCAAACATGGCTTCATAGTTAGCCAATGGGCGAACTGACAAGCCATTGCTTGCTAAAATTTTTGTATCTGGCCAATCATGCCCTTGCACTGCTGTAAACGATGCTAATTGATCGAGCGTTGTTATATTCTCAAATCTATTTAAAAAAGCCTGTTGTGTAACCAAGGCGCGTTTTCCTATATATCCTTTAAATAAAGGAACTTTAATAGGGATTGCTAGCGTTTCACGATCTGGACTAGTCATGCTCCAATACAAGTCAATTGCGTCGCTATCTAACGCAATAAGAGTACGCTGCTGGTGTGGATGCACATTAACCGTATTGAGTTTGGCTGGCTGTTCAGCCGCATTGAGCGCGAGAGTGAGCAATGTTGTTAAATATTCATCGCGCTTATATTGTGGGCGTTGCTCTTGAGCGATATTAATAGCTTGTTGAGCCTGCGTATTATTTACATACAGCATTACGAACAGTGAAACTAACGAGAAAAAATATTTAGTCATCAGAGTTATATTCTAGTGTTTTTTTTAAGCTACACCTTGATGAGTAAATACTCAAGTAAAATACGTACCTATTAAGTAAACTTTATACTGCTTGTTTATCTGAACTTAAGCGTACAACAGCAGGCGCAGGGCCTCGTCGATTACACACAAATAAATAGCTATGACGATATCGCTTAGCTTCTTTTTTCGCATCTGTTGCTAAGGCCGCAACTTGATGACTATTAATGCATTGATCCAAATCAGGTTCTACAACACCTATCGATAATGTTAGTAACGGTACAAACTGTTTTTCACCTTCTCGATTAGAGGCCCAATATCCTCCACTGGCGATATGCTCCGGCGTAAAAAAAGCACGTGATTGCAACTCAAAGTTGCTGATAATGGTATTACAAACAGCAACTGCCTGATCATTATCAAACACTACCATAAAATCATCGCCACCTATATGACCCACAAAACTGGGAACATCTTTACAAGCTTGAACGGTTACATCTGCCAGTAATTTTATTACGCTGTCTCCGCTGGCATAACCATATAGATCATTAAATTGCTTGAAATGGTTTAAATCTATATAGGCAAGTGAGAACCCATTTTTCACACGTAAACGGCTCTCTATTGCCTCATTAATCGCCACATTTCCAGGTAACATTGTAAGGGGGTTTGCATGCTGAGCATGACGAATTTTCTCTGCTGTAATGTGTTTTAGAATATCACGTAACGGCGCTAACCCTAGATACCGACCTGTACGAGTAATTATAATATGACGGCGAATGTCGAAGTCATTTTCTGTTATTTGTTGGCTTACGGTATCAAGTGGTTGATTTTCATCAACAACTAAAGGTTGCTTGTGCATTAGCGCAGTAACAGGGCGTTTATCATAGAGGGCATGTCCATAAGGTGCCGCAAATACTTCAGTAAGCTGGTCTTTATGCAGTAAACCAATGGGGGCATTCTCTTCATTTACTACCGCTAAACTTATGATGGATTTATTTTTTTCAAAAATATTATGTGCATCTTTACAGCGTGTTTGCCAATCAATTGGTACATGCTCTACCGCTAGACGGCCTATTACTAATGATTGATCGAATTGATTACTAGGAGGCGTAAAACTTAACCCTTGTAATTGTTTAGAATTAAACTGTGTGCTGGGGGATTGACTGGGTCTTTCTAACAAAAAACCTTGAGCATGCATAATGCCCAGCCCTTCAAGTAAACTGAGCTCTTCAACACGTTCAATGCCTTCGGCTATTACTGCGGTATTTGTTACTTTTGCCAGTTCAATAATCGATTTTAAAAATTCTTTTTTAACAACGCTCTCATCACAATGATCTATAAAATAACGATCAATTTTTACGTAATCAGGGCATAGTTCTGACCATTGTTTTAAACCAGAGTAGCCCGCACCTAGGTCATCTATAGCAATTGAAAAACCAAGTTTTCGATAATGCCCGATGGTTTTTAAGAGTAAAAAACCATCATCCACCTTTTCTTGTTCGGTGACTTCAATAACAACTCTATTTGCAGCTAAACCAAAGTGTTCAACAAGATGTAATGTTTCCCCTTTTGGATGGCAAGGATCTAAAAGTGTTTTAGGACTCACATTTAAGAATAATTTACCTTGCAGCTTTAAGTTTACAAAGTTTTCAATTGCTTTAGAGCGACATAGTAACTCTAGCTCGGAGATTTTTTCAAAATATACGGCGGTACTAAATAAGGCACTTGGCATCTCTAACACGCACGATTTAGGCCCGCGACTGAGTGCCTCATAGCCTAAAATTTGTTGTCCTGAAATATCAAAAATGGGTTGGAAAAGCGTTGTTATTGCACTGTTTTGTAGTATATCTTCGAGTATCGCTAGCTGATAATTCACCTTGACCGACCAATACTTAAATAGGGAAGCGGCTAAAGTATCAAGGGTGTATGACAATTTCATGTCAGAGCCCACCCTCATTTGTATTATTCGTTATTTATTCAGTGCTTTTTGTACCTGATCAAAATGAGCTATTACTTCAACAATTTCAAGTTCTGCATCTTGAAATGCTTGTTCATCAACAAAACCTAAACGTGCAATTGCCTGTACTGTTGCAGGGTGTACAAGTAAGTCTTTCGCATGATAGCAAACTGGGTCATCAAATTTTGGTAATTTGCCATCAGCATGATAACCCGTTTCAATTTCTTCTATCGGCAACGTTGGGATCAATTTAGCTGCAGCATTAAGTGCATTTAAATACTCAGTACATTGCGGGTACTTAACCGTAAACTCACTCAACAGTACTTGTGAAACCGTGACTAAGTCAGCTGATTCAACCTCTAAACTTGCTGCATCTTTTTTTGCTCGTATGTTAGCCAATAAAGTCTTGGCTTGTAAATCATACTGCTCAAGCGAAGTTAATGGACCTTTTTCGGTCGCCGCTGATTGCTTTGGTTCTGAATCATTACATGCTGCGAGTGTGAACAGACTGCTTACTAACACAAGTTGCTTTAACATACTTTTATTACATCCATATTTAATAATGATTCTCATTATATATAATACATCGCATTTTAGAAATAGGAGATTTAAGAGATTTTACACGCCCGAGTTAATCACGCCCGTAGGCGGGAGTTTACCTCGCGCAGGTTTGATATGTTATCTGAGCTTGATTTGCGCGGCGTAAGGGTCAGCCCTAAAAATTTAATACCCAAAAACAAAAAACCGCTCAATGAGCGGTTTTTAAACGAAAACTTAGTTGTTCTATTAAGAACCAGCCTACGGCATGGCGTCTAAGTCTGCGCCTTCTTTTTCGATTACTTCTGGTATTAAATCTTCTTTGCTTACACCCATTGCAATAGCAACGGCGCTGGCAACATAAACAGAAGAGTAAGTACCAATGAACACACCAAACAATAGCGCGGTTGCAAAACCGTGAATTGTTTGCCCGCCCCAAGAAAACAAAGCAATCAATACTAAAATAGTGGTGATTGATGTTACTAAGGTACGGTTAAGTGTTTGCGTTAACGAAATATCAATGATCTCAACAGTGTCATCTATACGCACTTTACGGAAGTTTTCACGAATACGGTCAGATACAACGATCGTATCATTAAGTGAATAACCTATTACCGCTAGTATTGCTGCCAAAATGGTTAAGTCAAACTCTAAACCTAATACTGAGAACAAACCTAAAGTAAGAATAACATCGTGTAAGAGGGCAGCTACAGCGCCAACGGCAAAGCGCCATTCAAAACGAAACGCCACGTATATTAAGATACAAATAAGTGCAGTAAGCATGGCAAGGCCACCCTGCTCTTTTAAGTCTTCACCTACGCTTGGTCCAACAAACTCGATACGGCGCATTACTACACTACTATCGGCTATTTTTAACGCGTCAATTACTTGGTTACCAATAACTTCAGCTTTTACATCATCACCACGAGGGGCAAGACGTACTAAAATTTCTTGGCTTGAACCAAATAATTGTACTGATGCATCTGCGAAGCCATTTTCAGCTAATACTGAGCGTACTTTCTTTAAATCCGCTGGCTGTGCAAAACCGACTTCAACGGCTGTACCACCCGTAAAATCTAAGCCAAAGTTTAAACCTTTCACAAAGAAAGAAGCAAACGAAGCTAAAATAAGCAGCGTTGAGATACTCATTGCAACTTTGCGAAGTGACATAAAACCTAACGTTCTGCCACCTAATTTTAAAATTTGCATATATGCTCCTTAGATTGACAGCTTATCAATTCGCTTACCGCCAATGAATAAGTTGATCACCGCACGGGTACCAACAATGGCTGTAAACATTGAAGTAAGAATACCAATGGCAAGTGTTACTGCAAAACCTGCGATCGGACCTGTACCAACAGCGAATAAGATAACTGCTGCAATTAAGGTTGTAATATTAGCATCAAAAATTGTACTAAATGCACTGTCATAACCATGATGAACTGCTTGCTGAGGACTACGTCCATCAGCCAATTCTTCACGAATACGTTCAAATATTAGTACGTTCGCATCGACCGCCATACCAACCGTTAATACGATACCGGCAATACCAGGCAGTGTTAATGCAGCACCAGGGATCAGCGACATTACACCCACTATTAGTACTAAGTTAGCTGCCAATGCAAGGTTAGCGACTAAACCAAAGCCTTTGTAGTAAACCAACATGAATATCAGTACGAAAAGAAAGCCTAATGCAACCGCAGTCATACCAGCTTCTATATTTTCTTGGCCTAAGCTTGGTCCTACTGTACGTTCTTCAACGATTTGAATTGGTGCTACAAGTGCACCCGCACGTAGTAATAAACTTAAGTTATGCGCTTCTGCTGGGTTATCAATGCCGGTAATACGGAACGAACGATCAAGGCGGGCTTGAATGGTTGCTACGTTAATTACTTCTTCCACTTTAATTGGCGGTAATGCTTTGCCGTTTTCGTCCGTTTTACCTGATGGCTTATATTCAATAAATACAGTTGCCATACGCTTGCCAATAGCACGCTTGGTAAAGGCATTCATTTTTGCGCCGCCTTTGCTGTCAAGGCTGATACTTACTTGTGGACGTTGATACTCATCAGCACCTGATTGCGCGCCAGTAATGTGGCTACCTTCAAGAATGATGCGTTTTTTTAATACCACAGGGTAACCATCACGGCTCATGATCATTTCGGTGCCAGGTGGAATGCGCCCTTGTGCTGCGGCACTCGGATCTGCATTTTCATCCACTTCACGAAACTCAAGCGTTGCCGTTGCACCTAAAATTTCTTTGGCGCGGGCTGTATCTTGTACACCTGGTAGCTGAACAATAATACGCTCTGCACCTTGGCGTTGAACATTAGGCTCTGCAACACCAATTTGGTTGATACGGTTACGAATAATTGTTTCGTTTTGCTTGATAGCGTAGTCACGAATTTCTTTTAGTTTCTGATCACTAATATTCGCGTAAAACGCATTATCGTTAGAGCTATCATCGATGAAGTTATGTAGAGGGTAACGTGATTGTAAGAAACGCTCAGCAGCGTCTTTATCTTCTTCGTTACGCATTTCAACACGAATACGTTCAGTACCCGCTACACGGCGAACCGTGCGATAGCGTAGCTTTTCTTCACGTAGGTCACTTTTGTAATCTTGGTTCATTTGCTCAAGCGCATTATCAACCGCAGTGACCATGTCGATTTCCATCGTAAAGTGAACACCGCCACTTAAATCCAAGCCCAATTTCATTGGGTTACCGCCAAGGGCTTTTAACCAATGAGGTTGCGCCGGGGCCATATTAATGGCTGAGATGTAATCTTCGCTCAATCCATCACGCAATAAATCTTGCGCTTTAAGCTGCTCTTCAACATTTTTGAAACGGATCAATACTTGGCCGTCTTCCAGTTTTGCTGATTTTACAGTAACGTTTTGATCTTTAAGTATGGAATTTACTTTATCTACTACACTGAGATCAGCGTCAGCGCCTTTAGTGCCTGAAATTTGTATGGCCGGATCACGACCATACAAATTAGGAGAGGCATATAAAAGGCCAATCGCAATCACAGCTAGAACAAGTAAATACTTCCATAATGGAAACTTGTTTAACACGTGGGCGTCCTTATTTTTATTATTATAGTGACTTCATTGTGCCTTTAGGCAGCACAGCTGACACTGCTGATTTTTGTACAGTGACTTCTGCTTGGTCATTCAATGAAATAACGATGAAGTCTTTATCTTCAGAGATCTTAGCAATTTTACCGACTAAACCACCTTGTGTAAGTACTTCGTCACCTTTAGCCATCGCGCTCATTAAGCTTTTATGCTCTTTTACGCGCTTAGCTTGTGGACGGTAAATCAAGAAGTAAAATACTAAGCCAAAAATAGCTAGCATAATCAACATCTCATAACCACCACCGGCTGGAGCTGCACCTGCCGCACTTGCGTGGGCGTTTGAAATAAATAAACTCATAACACTTCCTCTTTAATTTTTATAAAATTTAATTTTTTAATTTTCTGTATCAGCAAGCTCTGGCACTTCTTGGCCGCGGCGTGCATAAAAATCATTTACGAATTCATCTAATTTGCCTTCACTAATGGCATTACGCAAACCTTCCATAACACGCTGGTAATAACGTAAGTTATGAATAGTATTTAGTCGCGCACCTAGTATTTCATTACATTTATCAAGGTGATGTAAGTAAGCGCGAGAGTAATTTTTACACGTATGGCAATCGCATTCTGGATCTAAAGGGCCGGTGTCTGTTTTATGTACTGCGTTACGTATTTTGACAATACCACCAGTAATAAATAAATGGCCGTTACGTGCATTTCGAGTTGGCATCACACAATCAAACATGTCGATACCACGGCGTACCGCTTCGACTAAATCTTCAGGCTTGCCCACACCCATTAGGTAGCGAGGTTTGTTCTCTGGCATTTTATAAGCACAATGATCAAGAATATTAATCATATCAGCCTTTGGCTCACCTACTGATAAACCACCTAGCGCATAACCATCAAAACCAATCTCTTCAAGACCAGCTTGTGATTGAGCACGTAGCTCTGGATACATGCCACCTTGGATAATACCAAACAAAGCTGACGGGTTATCACTATGACCTTCTTTAGAACGTTTAGCCCAACGAAGTGATAGTTCCATTGAGTCTTTCGCTTCTTTTTCAGTCGCTGGGTAAGGCGTACATTCGTCAAAAATCATCACGATATCTGAGCCTAAATCACGCTGTACTTGCATCGCTTTTTCAGGTGATAACATAATTTTTTCACCGTTAACTGGCGAGCTAAATAAAACACCTTCTTCAGAGATCTTGCGCATTGCGCCTAAGCTAAATACTTGGAAACCACCTGAATCGGTTAAAATTGGTTTATCCCAATTCATAAAACCGTGTAAACCACCATGTTGCTTGATGATTTCTGTCCCAGGGCGAAGCATTAAGTGAAAAGTGTTACCAAGGCAAATGTGCGCACCAGTATCTTTAACTTCATCCGGCGTCATGCCTTTGACTGTGCCGTAAGTCCCTACAGGCATAAATGCAGGCGTTTCTACTACGCCTCTATCAAAAATCAAGCGGCCGCGGCGGGCTTTACCATCTGTACGGTCTAATTCAAATTTCATATTTACCTCAATGTCGGAAAAACAGTCCAACTACTGATGTTGGTCACGAACACCAACAAGCTATAATTTAACCGCTCGATTCTATCATTACTTACTACTGCAATACCATTAATTGGGCTAAAAGCGGTGATTAAAAGTGTAAAACTAAAACTAAAAAACCCAACACTGAGTTGGGTTTTATCTACTTTAACAATAAAAACTATTTGCGAGTTAAAAACATTGCATCGCCATAACTGAAAAAGCGATATTTTTGCTCAATAGCGGTTTGATATGCACCCATAATATTATCTTGCCCCGCAAATGCGCTCACTAGCATAATCAGTGTTGATTCTGATAAATGAAAGTTAGTTACCATGGCATCAACTACATTAAACTCATAACCTGGGTAAATAAATATATCGGTATCACCAAAGTAAGTGGCTAATTGGCCACCATGGATCTTTGCTGCTGATTCAAGTGAGCGTACAGACGTTGTACCCACTGCAATAACTCGCCCACCTTTGGCTTTTGTTGCGGCTACAGCAGCGACAACATCATCAGGCACTTCAATGTATTCTGAGTGCATTATATGATCATCAACCGAATCTACACGTACAGGCTGAAATGTACCTGCGCCTACGTGTAATGTAACAAATGCCATACTCACACCCTTTGCTTTTAAAGCCGCCATTAAAGCGTCATCAAAATGCAGACCTGCGGTAGGCGCTGCAACAGCACCGGGCTTTTCACCGTAAACAGTCTGGTAGCGCTTACGGTCTTCGTCTGTGTCTGGGCGGTCAATATAAGGTGGTAATGGCATGTGGCCAATGTCATTCAATATTTCTAGTACATTTTGGCTATCAGTAAATTGCAATTCAAATAACTCACCATGACGACCCACCATAGTTGCCTCAGCTTTACCTTCAAGGATGATGGTGGTCCCAGGTTTTGGTGATTTACTGGCTCGCACATGGGCCAACACACGATGCTCGTCGAGTACTCGTTCAACTAATACTTCAACTTTACCACCAGAGGATTTCTGGCCATACATACGCGCAGGGATTACTTTTGTGTTATTAAATACAAGCAAGTCATTTTCATTAACTAGATCAAGTACATCACTAAATATCTTGTGTTCTAGGTCGCCACTGGGGCCATCTAAGGTGAGTAATCGACTACTGGTTCGATCCTGTTTAGGAAAACGAGCAATTAATTCATCAGGAAGGTCAAAGCTAAAATCGGCCACGCGCATAAGAGGGAACATCCACATCAAAAAAGTCGCGCCAAGTTTAACTGTATCGCGCTATTTGCTCAACTAAGGAGGTGAATAAAAATACCCTGTAATGTTCTCTTGTGGTTCATGGCAAATGGCATTATCCTAATCAACTGAATTAATCATGACTGAAAAAGAGGTATGACGTTATGGCTAAGCAGCTAAAGTTGCTGATCTTAAACGCTAGTTTGTCTGAGCGTCAAACCATTAAATCCACCCTCAATAGACTCAATGTATTTACTTTCATTGAAGTTAATGACAGTCAACAAGCACTCGACATTTTAAAAAATCAAGCTGTTGATATCATTATTACAGGGCTTGATGTAGGTAAAATTGATGGTTGGCGGTTCTCGAGAATGATACGTTCGGGCCTGCTTAGCACCCCTAAAAACACCCCAATATTACTTACCCCTCCTATCTATTGTGAGCGAATTGCAGAAACAACAGCCCGTAGTTATGGTATTGATGCTGTATTGCCTTTTGAGCGCCAAGATATGCTGCCACAAGTATTGGCTAATGTGCTCTCTACTCACCTTGAAAAAAGCAGTCGATTAAACCTATTACTTCTAGAGACTGATGACAATAGAGCCGCTGAAATTGAGCAACATTTACAACTTAATTTTGCTTGCACACATGTCATTAATAATAAGCAAGCGCTGTCTATTTACTTGCAGCAAAAGTTTTCTATCGTGTTGCTCGATGCCACCGCAGCACAAGCAGCATCTGCAAATCAACTAGTCAAAGAAATACTGCAGCATAATCCTAAGCAAGCAATAGTAACAATAATAGATACGCATGATGCTGATTACGCTGAGCAGCTACTACTGTCTGGCGTGACTGACTTTATTCGTGCGCCTTATGAGCAATCTTTTTTAACCAAAGTATGTGATCATGCTGCTCGTCGTGAAGATTTTATGGTCAGCTATGCTGAATTTGCGCAAAAAGTAGAACAATTAAGCCAAAGTCAGAGTCGCTACAAAGAACTATTTTCAGCACATCAACGAATTTTACTGCATTTAAATACTGTCGTACTTGAATTTGATCAGCAAGGACGTATTCGTTTTATCAACCCAGCTTGGGAAGCCTTAACAGGCTACGGTATTAAAGAAACACTAACTAAATCATTAACTGATTACTGCCATGTTGATGATAAGCCCAAATTACTCGATACAATTAGCAGTATTTTGAACGCAGGTATTGAACAGCAACAAATTGAAATTCAAATAAGCCATAAAGATGGCAGAACAATTTGGGTAGAGTGCCGCTTACAATTGATAAAAAACAGCAGTAATGCAACTACCATTACTGCAACTATTGATAATATTCATGAACGTAAGCAAGCTGAGTTACAACTTCGTCATTTAGCACTGCATGATACTTTAACGGGCTTACATAACCGCTATTATTTTGATCAACAGCTCAATCATATATGCCAAACGGAGCTCACTCATGGCGAAATTGAGCATGCACTTATTTATATCGATCTTGATCACTTTAAAATTATTAATGACAGTAAAGGTCACCAACAAGGTGATATTGTCTTAAAGGAAGTGGCGCAATTATTTATTGCCAATATTAGCGATGAGCATTTGATATGTCGTATTGGTGGCGATGAGTTTTCGATCATTTTAAAAAATATTAACTTGCTTGATGCACACTTAGTTGCTGAAGGTATTTGTATGGCAATTGAAGGCCATCAGTTCCAATCAGAAGAGCAAATCTATTCCATTAGTTGCTCTATTGGCCTAACCCAAATTACAGCCGCGAATAACGATCCGAGTGAATGTTTAAAACAAGCTGATATTGCGTTATATGTTGCCAAAAATTTAGGCCGAAACTTAGTCCATTGCTACTCAAAGGACGATTCAGATAACAACACTATGCAAGCAGGCCTTGAATGGGGACACAGCATTCGTCAAGCACTGCAACAAGATCAAATTGAATTACACTATCAACCAATCTGGGACTTTAAGAGAGGTAACATTGCCTATTTTGAAGCGCTATTACGATTAAAACTCAACGATGATTTAATTTACCCTAACCAGTTTATTCCGTCTCTTGAGCTGCTTAACGATACGTACTTAATGGACCAATGCGTGATCCGAAATGCTATAGCTGCAATTTCGCAATACCCAGAGCTTAATCAAGTCGCTATTAACTTATCTGCACAATCATTTTTAGATGAACGTTTATTACCACACATAGAATCTAGCCTCGAAGAATATAAGGTATCGCCAACGAGAGTAATCTTTGAAATAACCGAATCTGCAAGTATTAACAACCTAGTAGCTACTCGCGCAATGATTGAAAAGCTTAACCGTCTAGGTTGTCATTTTTCGATAGATGATTTTGGCACCGGCTTTAGCACCTTTAATTACCTTAAACAGCTTCCCGCTCAACATGTCAAAATAGATGGCTCATTTGTTCGGGATATGCTCAATGATCCAATTGATTTAGCACTCGTTAAAGCTATTAATGATATTAGCCGCTCCCTCGATAAGCGCTCTGTAGCTGAATACGTTGAAAATAAAGAGATCTTTTTAGCACTAAAAGAAATTGGTGTTGATTACGGCCAAGGGTATTTTATTTCTCGCCCAGTACCAATTGAAAGAATCCCTTACGAACTAGAAAAAATTTCTCAGAACAAAACTTTTTACGAACAAGCACCTAAGTAAACATGGTTGATTTTTGAAGCTTACCGATGAAAATTTTACTTCCATCCGCTGAAATCTCATCTATACTTTGCTCATACAGATTTTAAATGTCACTATTTTTGTAAGATAAACAAAAATAAACAAGACATCACCAATCTACGACAATATACCCAATAAACACAAATGTGTTATTTATTATGCTATTGTCTACTTATGGAGAAGGTTATGGTGCAATTAATTGTATTATTGTTGGCAGTAAACTTAGGGATAGCTTACCAATGCCGCCGTTATGCTAATATCAAAGGTTATCCTATCAGCACATTTACGTGCTTAGGTTTAATACCCTATTTCAATTTAGTGGTGTGGGTGTATTTATTATTTTTGCCAGACATTACCCCTTTCAATAAACAATTTGAATATGAAAGACATAATGAAAAGCAGCCTTTGTAACAACGACTGCTTTGTTGGTCAGGGATAAGTTTTTATCAAATTAAAACTGATAGGTAATTGCCTTAAGTGCTAAATCGCTGGCTTTTATGTCGCCTACTACACATTTTTTAATATCTGATTTATCAAACACTTTAATTAAGTTGGTGTTTTTATCACCGAGCCCTTTCAGAACAAAGCTAACATGTTCGTCATTAGGTAAACTACGTAGCCCACTGCCGTAATCACACAGAGTAAGGCTGATACTCGTACTTACTTGAGCGAGTAATTTTTGCTGCTCCGCGGCTTGCTGCCTCTCACGTTCAACCTGCTTTGCCTGTATATCTTGGCGTAATTGCTGTTGCTGCTTAGTAAGCGTAGTTTGTTGCTTTTCAAGCTTAGCAATATCTTTTTCTAATGCTTTTTTACGTTGCTCAAGCTCTTTTGCTGCGGCGCTATTATCGTGACGATTAGCAAACTCTAAGTCACGTTTTTCACGTTCTAGCTCACGTAAATCACGGCTCACATCACGTTCTTGCTCAGCGATTTCGCGTACTTGCTCAGCGCCCTCTCGCATGACTTCCATTGCTTGTTGATAAGCTTCTCGTGATGATTCAACGGCCTGCTCACTGAATACTTCAACCTTATCACTGATGAACTCAATATTCATATTGGAAAAGTCAATATTAGCCAAAGGTGGTAACGGCGCGTTAGGCGCATTACTAAAAATAGTTTGCCAACGGCTAGTGCCTCTGACATCTAATTCAAATACCACACCTTGTTTGACAAAATAGTTAGCTTGCATGGCACGAATTTTTTTATTGGTATCTTGCTTTAAAGCAGTACTTAAAATGTTTTCCATAATGCTCACTTCACGCTGGATTGCAGCCAATTCTACTGGGGTTTGCGCCTGTAGATTGCCACTTGCACAACCAATAATGGCAATAATGGCGCTGCTGATAAGTTTTTTGTTCATTGCTCTATACTCCTAATTTTTGGCGATAGCGGCCATTGGCTGCTCTTGTACTTGTTCGGCTAAATCATTTAATTGCATCCGTAAATACGCTTGGTCTTGGGCGCGCTGGGTTTTGATATAGGTAATTAAACTATTTATGTCTTCTTGGCGTTCAACCCGTCCAGTTGCTATAGCCTCTTTAGCTAATTGGTACATCTGCTGCTGCTGTAATTCATTTTGTGCAGTGATAATTTTTTGCAGTTGATCAATTTGCTTTTGTTGCGACTCCAATAACTGTGTTTGTTGCGCTACCTGCCCCAGTAGCTCTGGCGTCTGCTGTTTTGGCATAACTAAAAAAATGAGCGAACAAATCATCACTGATGCAGCAACGGCCCATACGCCAGCCATATTAAACACGCCAGCAGAGCTGATCTTAGACATGCTTGATTGGCGCTCCCATGTTGGCACGGCTTCAGCTTTGTAATCTCGACTATGCTGTTGCCATATTTGTGCTTGGTTCATTAAAGCTTTATATTCAGGATCATTCTCAAGCAGCTGCAACTGTGCATCACTCAAAACCTTCCCATCTAACCATTGCTCAAAAAGCGTCTCTAAATTAGCCATCGACGGCCTCCAAATAAACTTTCAATTTACCTAATGCACTGTATAACCGTGATTTGGCGGTATTGGTGGAGATATCTAGTTGCTCTGATATTTCTTCAAAAGTGCAATGCTGAAAAAACTTCAGTTCCACCACTAAGCGCTGCTCCCACGGTAAGTTATTCAGCATCGTCTTTAATTGCTGATGCTGAACTTGCACTAACTGGTTACTTTCCAGCTCACTGTGTTCACATGCCTGCTCAGGCACTTCATCAAGACTTTGGTAGTACTTGCGACGACGATAATATTCAACACTGCGCCGGTGCACAATTTGGAAGATCCAAGTATTAAAGCTCGACTCACCACGAAAACTTGGCAAGCTCTTATAGACAGAAATAAACACCTCTTGCATTAAATCCATGGCATCATCCGGGTTACTGAGCATCCGCAAGCAATGGTTATAAACTCGGCTCTCGTGCTGTTTAACCAGCTTAAGCCAGGCTCGCTTATTACCTTGCTGTGCTTTGGCGATTAATGTTTCTGTTGATTGAAAAAACACGATTCTCGATGCTTAGTTATTTTACTTATAAGATTAGTCGATAGGAGCGCGAGGATAGTTTGGAAAAGATGAAAATAAATTAAAAAATAAATAGCTCACCTTGATGAGCTATTCCTGCATACCAATCGTGTTAAGTTACTGACCATTTAGCTCGCTAGAATGGTTAAATATTTAAGTCGATTGGTATTAAACGGCATTGCTGTTTTAAAAAATTTTCTAGCATTTGGCTAAATAAACGAAAATCACGAATTCGCCCTGTGGTTTTGCGCCATAAAATACCAATGTCACGATAAGCATCACCTTGAGAGGCCGTGGCTAACATGTTTTTGTTATCTAAAATCCCCGCATTAATTGCCATTTGTGGCAAAAAGGTCACCCCGAGCTGATGTTCAACCATACTCAATAGTGTGTGTAAGCTTGCCGCTTCAAACGGGTTAATACAGCTTGAACGGTTTAAGTGACAAGCACTCAATGCATGACCTGTCATGCAGTGCTCTCGTTCAAGTAGGAATACGCTTGCATCCGGTAACAGATTAAAGTCTTCTATCCCTGTTGCTGGCAAATAATCTTTGTGATGCACTAAGCTAAAATGATCTTGTGCAAGTACTTGTGTATGAAACTTGTCGGTCTCATAGGGTAAAGCGAGTAATGCCATATCTATATGGCCGTGCTCTAACTTATTTAATAAGCTGTCACTTGTATCCTCAACCAGTACTAATTCTAAATCCACATATTGTTGTTGGCATAGTGCGTATAAAGGCGCAGCTATGAAACTAGCAATAGTAGGAATTACACCAAGCGTTAATTTGCCGCTAAGTGGGCTTAAATGGCTTTTTGTAAGCTCTTTAACACTGAGAGTATCATCTATAATTTTGCGCGCTCGCTCTACGACATCTTCACCAATGGCGGTAAACATGAGGCTACGATTTTCACGCTCAATAAGCTGACATCCCAAAGTTTCTTCAAGCGTTTGAATTGCACTACTTAATGTGGATTGACCAATAAAGCAGGCACTTGCTGCTCGACCAAAATGCTGATATTGATGAACCGCTAATAAGTATTGCAGTTGTTTTATACTTGGTAAATTAGTCATAACTTTTCTTACCCACAAATAAAAAGACCCCAACACCATGGGCATTGAGATCTTTTCAAGCTAAAAGTCTGTAATACTTAAGCCGTAGGAATTAAACTCCAAAGGCAAATCTTAGTATGTAGAAAATAACAATAGCAAGGGCAGCGCCAACTGGCAATGTTATTACCCAAGAAACAGCAATGTTTCTGATCACGCCCATGTTAAGTGCAGCAATACCACGCGCCATACCTACACCTAAAACCGCGCCCACTAACGTTTGTGTCGTTGAGATGGGTAAACCAGTTCCTGATGCGATAACAACAGTAGAAGCAGCGGCTAATTCAGCAGCAAAACCACGGCTAGGTGTTAAATGTGTAATACCTTCACCAATGGTTTTTATTACTTTTTTACCTAAAATAGCTAAACCTGCAACAATACCAAAACCACCCAGCGGTAAAATCCACCATGCAATAGCAGCTTGTTTAGCAATTTCACCATTATTCTCTACAATGTTAACAACAGCAGCAAGAGGACCAATCGCGTTAGCTACGTCATTAGACCCATGTGCAAATGCCATACAACATGCTGTTAATACCATTAAGATAGCAAATACTTTCTCAACATTATTAAATTGCATGTTCTTGTCAGCTTTTGGATCTATCTTCAAGCGGGAAATAACTATTTTACCAATAATACCAACTACAACAGCAATACCAATTGCTAATGCATAGCCTTCCACTGTACCTAAATCAATACCAATGTGCTTTAGGCCTTTTTTGATCGTAACCAAAGACATGATAAAACCCGCAAGACCCATGTATATAGGTACATAACGTTTAGCATTTTTAAGTGGTGACTCGGTATCAAATATAAGTTTTTGTGCACTCATAAATATTAAGTACGCAATAAAACCTGAAATTAATGGTGTTACTATCCAGCTACCAACAATTCCAGCCACTTTATTCCATTGGATTGCTTCGCTGCCAACTGCAACTAACGCGAATCCGATGATAGCACCAATAATTGAGTGAGTAGTTGATACTGGCCAACCAAGAAAAGAAGCAATTAATAGCCAGCTACCTGCTGCAAATAACGCTGAGATCATACCCAACACCATTAATTCAGGTATATCCATAAATGGGGCAGAGTCAATAATGCCTTTGCGTATCGTCGATGTTACTTCACCACCGGCTAAATAAGCACCTGCAAACTCAAAAATCATCGCAATAAAAATTGCTTGTTTAATTGTAAGCGCTTTAGACCCTACTGAAGTACCCATAGCATTGGCAACGTCATTTGCGCCAATACCATAAGCCATAAAAAAACCGACTGCTGCGGCAATTAAAATTAATACCGTGCCATAAGATGCAATGATATCCATTGTGTAACCTTAATCTTTCGTTATTGAACTGAGTGTAAATTAACGAGCTAACATCAGCTCAAGACGTGAACCTACGCGCTCTGCGATATCCGCAAGCTCGCCAACCCATTCAATTATTTTATATAAAAACATAACATCAACTGGGTTAAGCCCATCCTCAACGGCGCGCAATTGGCGGCGTATAATGATTTGCATATCATCCGTGTCTTGTTCAATTGCATCCAATTCAACGAGCATTTTTTCTACCAAGGTCACTTCGCGACCTTTAAAACCAGTTTCTAATAACTCATCTAACTCGTTAATTGCATTTGACGCTTGTTTAGTCGCATCAACACACCGTGTTACATAGGCTAAGAAATTGACTTGAATCTCTTTTGGAATGGTCATCTCACGACCAATTACACGACCAGCAATGTCTTTTGCTTTATTAGCAATTTTGTCTTGCTGGGTGACGAGTTCGAGCAGATCTGTACGCTCTACCGGCATGAACAATCCACGCGGCAGTTGTAAACGTATATCTCTTTTCATGTCGTCGGCTTCACGCTCTAAAGTACGAATTTCCAAGCGAATCACTTCTGCTTGTACCCACTCTTCTTTAAATACGTGATTGAAAAAAGGGATCAAAGCTTTACTAGCTTGATGTACCTTCTTGATGTGATCTTCCATTGGCTTTATAGGAGATTTTGCGAATACTCCTAAAAATGCGTTTGTAGGCATAGCTGACCCTTAAATCAAATTAGTATGCTTTGCGGCGTGAATTTTACAGCATTCACCACGATTGTGAATGCTTTTATTACTTCACTGGTGCCTGAACATAATATTAATTATAACGAGAACATGAAAAGCGACCATTGGTCGCTTTAATAAAAAAAAAAATCACCAAAAAAATCACAATGATTTTTCTATATCTTCTTGAGATGTATGACGAATATCTTTGCCATTTACGAAGTAGATTATATATTCAGCAATATTTTGACAGCGATCACCGATTCGCTCTAAAGAACGCACTGACCAAACTAAATCCATAATTTTTGGGATTGAACGTGGATCTTCCATCATATAGGTCATTATTTGACGTGTAATGGCTTCGTATTCACGATCGACCTTGGCATCTTCCTTATGTACCTCAAAGGCTTTTTGTACATCCATACGTGCGAAAGCATCTAAAACATCATGCAACATCTTAGATACTTGACGCCCCATGTTTTCAATGTTTACCAATAAATCTTGCTGATCTTTAGTAAATGAATCAAGGGCAACTTTAGCGATTCGTTCAGCTTCATCACCAATACGCTCTAAATCAGCAATGGTTTTAGCAATCGCAACCACTAAACGTAAATCGCTGGCCGCAGGTTGACGACGAGCAATAATACGAGTGCATTCTTCGTCAATATTCACTTCCATGGCATTTACTTTATAATCATTTTCACGCACTTTTCGCGCTAATTCAGCATCACCATTACTCACAGCATCAAGTGCGCTATTAAGTTGCTGCTCAACTAATCCGCCCATACTTAAAACATGATTACGCACGTTCTCTAACTCTTGATTAAAACGGCCAGAGATATGCTTATTAATATTGTGTTCCATTGTCTACCTTCTTATCAGAATCGCTAACATCACCTAAACAGTACGCCCACTATACTAACCATATCGGCCGGTAATGTAGTCTTCTGTTTTCTTTTTGTTCGGCGTAGTAAATAACGTATTTGTATCTGAGTACTCGATTAACTCACCCATGTACATAAATGCGGTTTGATCAGAAACGCGCGCCGCTTGTTGCATGTTGTGCGTTACAATAACAACGGTAAACTGATTTTTTAAATCATTGATTAGCTCTTCAATAACCAATGTAGAAATTGGATCAAGTGCTGATGTTGGCTCATCCAGCAATAATACTTCTGGTTCAATCGCAATTGAACGAGCAATAACTAAACGTTGTTGCTGACCACCTGATAAACCAAATGCACTGTCGTGTAGTCTGTCTTTTACTTCATCCCACAGCGCAGCCCCTCGCAGTGACTGTTCAACTACTTCATCTAACTTACGCTTTTCTTTAATACCTTGTAAGCGTAGGCCATAAACTACGTTTTCGTAGATAGATTTTGGAAATGGATTTGGACGTTGGAATACCATTCCTACATTTCGACGAAGCGCCGCAACATCTACTTTTTTGTCGTAGATGTTTTGCCCATGCAGTAAAATTTCACCTTCAATACGGCAACTATCTACTAAATCATTCATACGATTAATACAGCGTAATAGCGTTGACTTACCACAGCCCGATGGCCCGATGAAAGCCGTTACTTGGCCTTTTGGTATATTCATACTTACTGAACTAAGCGCTTGTTTTTCACCATAGTAAAGATCTAAGTTTTTGATCTGAAGCGCCGTTTGCTCAGTGCTTAAATTTTCTAAGTCCAACTTCAAACTGGTGTTTGACTGGGTTACCTGTGGAGCGACTGTAATCATGTTTATTACCTTAAAATCTTTACTAATTATTGATCAAGCGATCTAAATTTTTCACGTAAGTGGTTACGTATACCGATTGCAGTGATATTCAGTGCGATAATCACTGATACCAATAAGAATGCAGTGGCATAGACTAACGGTCGTGCTGCTTCAACATTCGGGCTTTGGAAGCCAACATCATATATGTGAAAACCTAAATGCATGAACTTTCTATCTAAGTGAAAGTACGGAAAGTTACCATCAAGCGGTAAAGTCGGTGCCATTTTTACAACACCCACTAACATTAGTGGTGCAACTTCACCAGCAGCACGTGCAACAGCCAGTATTAGGCCTGTCATAATTGCCGGACTTGCCATTGGCACTATTATACGCCATAGAGTTTCTGCTTTTGTTGCACCAAGTGCAAGTGAACCATGACGTACCGTACTAGGAATACGAGATAAACCTTCTTCAGTTGATACAATAACAACAGGTAAGGTTAAGATAGCAAGCGTTAGTGCTGACCACATAACCCCTGGCGTACCAAATACAGGGCTTGGTGATGCTTCAGGATAAAATAATTGATCCAGACTCCCCCCAAGCACATAAACAAAGAAACCTAAGCCAAATACCCCATAAACAATCGAAGGAACACCAGCCAAATTAATTACCGCGATACGGATCATCTTTGTCACTGCATTTTTAGCTGCATACTCATGTAAATATATTGCAGCAATAACGCCAAAAGGAGTCACAATTACAGCCATTAGCATGACCATAAACACAGTACCAAATATAGCCGGGAATACACCGCCTTCGGTATTTGCTTCACGCGGGTCATCTGAAACAAACTTACCAAGCTGCACAAAATAATGACCAAGCTTAGCAAAGAATCCCATGTCATTTGGAAACCAAAAATCCAAAACTTGATACAAAGGCAATGTGACTATTTCGCCGCGCATATCTTTTACCGTTACTTGGTCACGCTTGGCCTCTTTACGAAGTGCAAACAATTGTTTTTCAAGCACGCCATATTCTGACCTTAATTGTGCACGCTGTTGCGCAAGCTCTGCAACGCGTTCATCCGTTAATGCATCATCAAGTAAATAAGATTTTTCTTTTAAACGTAAGCGCTCTAACTCAAAGTTAATATGCCCAATATCGCCATTTTGTAAATCAAGCGCTTGATCATTTAAGTCTACCGCGCGTTCAACGAGCTCATCTAGCACCTCTACTTTGTTGTCAGTGATGACTTGCCCGTCTTTAATCACTTGGTCAACATAACCGTAAAAGTTACCGTTTTTGCTTCGTTCAAACACCGCCAATGTTGCAGGCGCGGTATGAGAGTTAATATCTGTTTCTAAAACCCAACGAAAGTCCAAATCAACATATTCACGGTTACCGGTTTTAATTAATAAGCGCTCAAGCTCTTCTTTATCGTAATCAGATAAATCTACACCCATTGCCTCTAGGCGTGATTTTGGTACCATTTCTCGGTCATAAATCTCACCAATAACGGTTTGCTTTACCACTGAACCTTGCAACTCAAGTTGCACTACTTGTGAAGGCCAGAAAAAGCTTAACCCTTTCCAGGCAATCATTGCTAATAACCCTAAGACGGAAATCAAGCTGATACTAACTGCACCACCTGTCATCCATATCCAAGGAGAACCAGACTTAAACCACTGCTTTACCATGTCGTGTCTCTCCGCTTACATCGAGCTGTATTTATCACGCAACTGCTGACGAACAAACTCAGCAATTGTGTTGAAAATAAAAGTGAATATGAACAATACAAAGGCTGCTAAGAAAAGAATTCGATAGTGTGAACTGCCCACTTCAGATTCTGGCATTTCTACTGCAATATTAGCCGCAAGCGTACGCATACCTTGGAAAATGCTCCAATCCATTATTGGTGTATTACCCGTCGCCATAAGTACAATCATTGTCTCACCTACCGCACGCCCTAACCCCATCATTACTGCAGAGAAAATACCTGGGCTTGCTGTTAGCAATACCACGCTGACCAATGTTTGCCATTGTGTTGCACCTAATGCCAAGGAACCATTAGATAAATGTTTTGGCACACTAAATACCGCATCTTCAGCAATCGAGAAAATAGTTGGAATAACCGCAAAACCCATTGCAATACCCACAACAAGCGAGTTACGTTGGTCAAATGTCATACCTAATTCATTGGTTAGATATTGGCGTACATTACCATCAAACATCCACTGCTCAATCACACCACTCATGGCAAATGCCAACCAACCAATACATAACACAACTGGGATAAGTAAAATTGAATGCGACCCTTCTGGTATGCGATGACGTATACTGGTCGGTAATTTCGTCCAACCAAATGCAGTGGCCAAAATCCCCAGTGGTAACATGATCAATAATCCGACTATCGCAGGAAGGTGCTCTTCAATTAATGGCGCAAGCCATAAACCAGCTAAGAAACCTAGGATTACGGTAGGTAATGCTTCCATTATTTCTACCGTTGGCTTTACCACTTTACGCAATGAACCTGACATAAAGTAGGCTGTGTAGATTGCGGCTGATAAAGCAATCGGCACAGCAAATAGCATTGCATACATGGCTGCTTTTAATGTTCCGAATGAAATTGGTACTAACGAGAATTTAGATTCAAAGTCATCACTGGCAGATGTTGATTGCCAAATATAACCTGGCTCAGGGTAACCTTCGTACCACACTTCTTGCCATAATGCAGACCAGGTAACTTCAGGATGCTCATTATGAATTTCAACAACGGTTAGCTTGTTATCTGCCAAAATAAGTGCCGCATTTGAACGTGGCGCTATTGCAAAGTTTTCAATCGGCCCTTCACTTACTTTACCTTGCCATAACTTTGCTTCACTGGTGGTGTAATACACACCTAACTCACCATTTGAACTGGTAGTAAAAAATGTACGACGATAAAATTCAGTAAAAATATCCAGCTTGCTTTGTTTTGATGTTTCAAAGGCACGAATTTTTTGATATTCACGACCTTCATCTGTATTAATTTCAAACCACTGGGATACTTCACCATTATCATTTGCTAGCATCAACGAGTTAGCACCTGCGAGCAACTGAGCTGAAACAAGATTGGCATTTTCTTCATTGGCTGCCAGCATTTGAATCAGTTCGACTTCACTGGGGTCACGCGTATCATAAACATAAATTTGATTAGCTGAACGTACAAATGTACGCGTAGTGTCAGGCGACATAAGCAGTTGATCAACACGACCATCGACATCGAGTTCGGTGCGCTCAACGACCCACTCAACTTCACCGCTGAACATGTTTTCTTCAGCCACAAAACTACTAAATACAACACGCTTATCGGCTGTTTGCGCAACTACTGCCGTTTTTTCTTCGTAATGGCTAAATGCAAACTGCGTTAATGCAGCGCCTTCATCATCGACAACTAAAGGTGTTTCACCAAGAGGATAATCCAAGCGAGGTGTTAGCTTGCGAGTATTATTTGGAAAAGTAACTAAAAACTTTGGTGCCACGATCATCACCGCACCGTTTTTTAGTCCATAAGCATAAAGCCCTTGAAAAGGGGCGCTTTTTGCAAAACTGCTTACTCCACCGTCAAGTGTAACGGGCAAGCTTGCCAACTTTTTACCAAAGGTCGCTTTTTCTACACTATGAAAATCAACATTGCCCTGCTTACTAAGCAAAAAAGCAACTTCGGTTTGCTCTTCAACACCTAAGCCAACAACTTGCTCAGCATTACTTAAAGTAAAGCTGTTACGCATTTCTACTTTTGCAGATTCAAAAATAGGCTGTACTACATAAAGTAGATAGAAAAAGATCAATAGCAACGCTATTAACACCATTATTCCACCGGCTGTAATACTAAATTGGGCAAACCGATCTTTAAATAGACGGCTTCTATCCGTATTAAAAGACGGTTTATTCGGATTGGAAGTCATCAAAACACCTTTAAATCTTAACGTTGCGAATAGTGTATTTCACCAAGATGACAGTAATGTTACAAACGTCATAATAGCGTTATTTTGTTTTAAGGAAGCTATCTGTATGAAAAAAATTCAACTTAATAAATTATCATTAAGAAACAGCAATTTACCCAATAAAGGTAATAACGCTAGTACTATATTACTGTTTTTTAATTAATGAAAGCGCAAAAAAATTGGACAAACTCTAGGTCCGAGTCAATACTCAATTCGGTTCATTTTTAAATATAATAATCATTCAACTATTCTCATGCCTGAGCATTTATCACTTAATTACGGCATTTTAAGGGATTTACTTTATGAAGCAATTAGTTATAACTATTTTAGGGCAAGATCGTCCCGGACTTGTCGAAGACATATCATCCACTGTTTTAAACCACCACGGTAACTGGTTAAGCAGTAATTTAAGTCATTTAGCAGGGCATTTTGCCGGCATTTTAGAAGTGACAGTACCTGAAGAACATTTACAAGAACTACAAGATTCATTACATGCACTTCCTAAATTAGAAGTACGCATTGAAACGGGGAATGATGACACAACAGATAACAGTACCGCCAAGCTTAATTTCGTTATCACTGGTAATGATCGCCCTGGTATTGTGCAAGAGCTTGCTAGTGTTATTCGCCACAAGGGCGCAAACATCACTCACTTAAACTCTAAACAACAAAGCGCCCCAAACTGGGGAGTGCCTATTTTTAGTGCCGTCGCAACAGTCTCTTTACCTGCTGGTATGAACAAAGATGAAGTTGTAGCTGCGCTTGAAGCGATAACCGCCGATTTAATTGTTGATATTGAAGATGTATAAATAATTTTTAAAAATCAGTAATTAACACAGACAAACATGTCACAAAAATGACATGTTTGTCATTATACTGTCATCTTTATGTTCTATATTTTATTCTGCTGCTATCAAAGGAATAGAACATGAACGCCTGCACTGAGTTGCCTCAAACAATTAGTTATTTTGCTCCAGAATTAAGTTGGTTGTCATTTAATGAACGCGTATTGCAAGAAGCCAAAGACAAAAGCAATCCAATTATTGAACGGATGCGTTTTTTAGGTATTTTTTCGAATAACCTTGATGAGTTTTTCAGGGTAAGAGTTGCAGATGTAAAGCGTCGTATTTTACTAAATAAACTACCTGATACAAATTTTGATGAAGATGAGATCCTACTCACCCAAATACAACAAAAAGTACTGCAGTTAGGTCAAAAATTTAATCTTATTCACCAGCAAATTCTTCATGATTTAAACAGCCATAACATTCATGTTCAGCGTCCTGAAAAACTTAGTGATTTTCACATTGATTGGCTTAAAAATTTTTTTAATGACAATGTTTTGCAGCACATATCGCCCATTATGCTGGATGAAAACAAAGATTACTCTGATCATATAAACGATACTATGACTTACTTATTTGTAGAGATGCTTAACGACAAACGCCACTACGCGATGCTCGAAGTTCCTACTGATAGAGTGCCACGTTTCGTTATTTTACCTTCTGAAAAAACCCGTCGTCACAAGACTATCGTGATGCTAGATGACATTATTTTGTTTTTTTTAAGTGATGTATTTAGCAGTTTCTTTAGCTTTACTCAAATCCATGGTCACTCAATAAAGCTCACACGAGACGCAGAATACAACTTAGATGATGAGCTTGAAGAAGGCATTTTAGATAAAATGTCTAAAGGTTTAAAACAGCGTATTTACGCTGAACCTGTGCGCTTAGTTTACGATCAAGCGATGCCTGAACCTATGCTAAAAGTAATGAAAAAACGCTTAGGGGTCACCCACCATGATGCACTTATCCCAGGCGGACGTTATCGTAACTTTAGGGATTTTATCGGCTTTCCTAATATTGGTCGTCAATACTTAGAGAACAAATCACTCCCCGCGCTGCAATGCACAGCTTTTAATAATCATGCCAGTGTATTTGATGCAATTAGCCAACAAGATATTTTACTTTATTATCCATATCATACTTTTAACCATTTACTTGAATATGTTCGCCAAGCTGCTTTTGATCCAAAAGTAACGCAAATTAAGGTAAATATTTATCGTGTTGCGAGTAAATCTCGGCTTATTTCATCACTGATCAATGCCGCTAAAAATGGTAAAAAAGTCACTGTAATGGTGGAGCTAAAAGCCCGCTTTGATGAGCAAAACAACATCGAGTGGGCAAAAATACTCAGTAGTGCAGGCATTAAAGTTATATTTGGGATCCCTGCACTCAAAGTTCACAGTAAGCTGTGTATCATTCATCGTCGTGAGAAAGGCCAAATAGTAAAGTATGCACATATAGGCACTGGTAATTTTCACGAAAAAACAGCAAAAATATATACCGACTTTAGCCTATTCACTAAACATACAGGCATCTGTGATGAAAGTGATAGCGTATTTAAATTTATAGAAAGCAGCTACAAGCCGTTCACCTTTGAACACTTAATGATTTCACCCGTTAACGCCCGTGACGTACTTTTAAATTTAATTCAGCAAGAGATCACGCATGTTGAAAATGGCCACAGTGGTAAAATCACAGTAAAAATAAACAACCTAGTGGATAAAGCGCTGGTTGATAGCCTTTATTTAGCAGCCAGAAAAGGCGTTAAAATCCGTATTATTGTCCGCGGTATGTGCTCATTAGTCCCTGGGCTCAATAATTTTAGCGATAACATCCGTATTATTAGTATTGTTGATCGCTTTTTAGAGCATCCACGCGTTATGATTTTTGGTAACAATGGTGATGAAAAGGTCTATATTTCATCTGCTGATTGGATGACCCGTAACCTTGACCATCGTGTTGAAGTGGGCGTTCCTATTTACGATGAGCAACTAAAACGACTTATTGTAGATATTATTGAGCTACAATTTAAAGATCGCACCAAAGCGCGCATTATCGATAGTGAGCAAAAAAATAATTATGTGAGGCGTGGCAATCGTAAAAAAATACGCTCACAAATTGCTATTTATGATCACTTAAAAAAATGGGAAGGCAATTACAATAATGAATAATTATCCCTCAATTGCTGCGGTTGACTTAGGATCAAACAGCTTTCATTTAGTCGTAGCAAGAGAAGTGGATGGCAATCTACAAATTTTGCATAAAGAAAAACAACGCGTATATTTAGCTGATGGCTTAGACGACAAAAATCAATTAAGCCAAACTGCGATTGATAGAGCACTGGCGATACTGAAGCAGTTTGCAACAACGCTACAAGACTTCCCTGCCAGCAATGTAAAAATTGCTGCAACCTACACATTAAGACGCGCTAAAAACATTAACTCGTTTTTAACTCAAGCAAGTACTGTTTTTCCCTATCATATTGATGTGATATCAGGGCAAGAAGAAGCACGTTTAATCTATCAAGGCGTTGCCCATTACATTCATCACGATGAAAACCGCTTAGTGATTGATATTGGTGGCGGTAGTACAGAGCTCATTATTGGCAAACACTTTAAACATAAGCTGCTAACAAGTCGTAATATGGGCTGCGTAAGTTATACAAAACAATTTTTTGCCGATGGTATTATTAACGATAAACGCTTTAGCAAAGCACAAATAAAAGCAGAGCAAGAACTTGAAGTTATTTTTGCCACTTATATTAGCGCTGGCTGGCAATCAGTAGTTGGCACGTCAGGCACAATAAAGTCAATTTTAGCGATGATCAGCACAAATGATCCCGAGCAAAAACATATCACTTTAGAGCGGTTGCTCGAACTTAAAACCCAGTTCATTGCGGCAAAGACTGTTGATAACCTACTGATTGAAGGTTTAAGCCCAGAGCGCCAAGTGAGTATCTGTGGTGGTTTAGCCATTTTAATCGCAATCTTTGAGCTGTTTAATATTACTGAGATGAACTACAGTGACTTTTCGCTACGCGAAGGCCTACTTCATGAGATGCAACAAAAGCTGGCACTCAAAGATATACGCACCAATACCATTACTAATTTAAGCGAAAGAAATACAATAGATAAAGTACACGCACAACGTGTAGCTAATACCGCTGATTGGTTATTCTTGCAAGTGCAAAAAGAGTGGCAATTAGATTCATTAGATAATCATCAATTGCTCCTGTGGGCAGCGCAATTACACGAAGTGGGTTTAGGTATTAACTCATCAGGTTTACATAAACACAGCGCATATGTAGTTGAAAACAGCCAACTACCGGGGTTTACTCAACAGCAACAAACGCTGCTAAGCTGCATGATACGCTTTTACCGTAAAAAAATTCGCTTAGAAGAATTTCCTACTTTACTTTCGGTGCCGCACTTTCAAATATTACAATTAATTGTATTACTGAGATTGGCCATTTTATTGAACCAAAAGCGCCTTAATGATCAATATCAAGACCTAGCGGTTTCAGTAAAAGGCAACAGCATGCTTTTGCAGTTTCCACTAGGTTGGCTCAATGAACAAACCCTGCTGCATGCCGATTTACAACAAGAGCAAAGGTACTTGAAAAAGGTGGGTTTTTTAATCGACTTTGTATGATTTACAGACATAGCTAAATTTGGATAGCCTTAGCTATCTAAATTTAAACGACAATTCGTCACATGGTTACATATCCATATGGCGATTAGAACTTTGTATCATCTGCTTTAAACTTTGCTGCTCAAGCTCTAGCAATTGTGCTAGCTTCTCTTTGCCAGCTGGTGTTTCTGCACGACTAAGTAAATACTCATAAAGGTTAATTACCTTTTGGTGTTGATCTGATATATAACCTTGCATGGCTTGCTCATCAACACGCGTATCACGGTTTAAATCTGTAAAATTAATCAGTTCAGAGTTTTCAGCAAAGTACTCGTAACAATAAGTATCTAAGGTATTGATCTCCGTGATGGCTTTAAAACCAACTAAATCCTCAGCCAACTTTTTTTCGTACTTAACAAAGTAGTCTGCCAGCATTTGGTTATGCTCTGCTAAATCGTCTCTGAGACTAAAAAAATTTGCCGCCATTTGGGTATGAAATAGTACAGTCCAGTCGTACACTTCTTGTATTGTTTTAACTTGCATGTGCGTTCCTTAATTAACCCTAGTAACCATACTCCTGCGTAAAACGTGCCAATAAAAAGTTAAATTAAAACATGGAGATACTGAAAGTAAATCACCCAAACTCGTATAAGTTACAAGTCATAGGGTAATTTTTATAGGGTGGCGATAAAAAGCGGTGGCTCCTATTTTATTTAAACTATGGCTAAGTGAAATACCGAGTCAATAACAGGCATTATTCAGATAAATCAATATATGTTCATTACAGCCTTTTCATATCCTAGCCGTAGATAAAATACACGCAGCTAAATATGAAAAGGCAATAACAAAGAGCTGAGCTATTCTTGCTATTTATACTGATGTTGAAGTGAGGCTGGTTTACCCCTCTTCAAACTCTTTATAAATAAGCCACTTTGGAAGGTAGGGGGTGTCGGGTACTTGCCAGCCATGCTTATCATAGGCAAGGCTTGCCACCGCGCTTATCAGCAAGGCAACATCGCCTACCCATGTAACAGCTCCCTCCGGTGGGTCATTGTAAAATTTATAATGTAATTCAATAGCTTTATGGATTGCACGTTGATAGTGAGCAACATCGTTTGATAACAGCGCTACCCACACATCCAAATAAGGTAAGAATAGCTGGTTCACGTAAGGCGCTCTAAATTCATCAACATGCTCAGGGCCTGACTTTTCCATTACCTCGCGTAATAACACTGTTTGGTCTGCGTCTTGTACAAATATATTTCGCACAAACTTGAGGAGTGCGAAGTCAAAGGCATCAGGGTACTCAAGCCAATCTTCTTCGCACCGGCAGATTAACTCAACCGCATCAGCCTCTCTTAAGCAAAGCGCTAAACTCAATTGCAATAACCAATCATCAACCATAATAGAGCGATGCTCAGCACGACCCTCTAAGCGAAACACGTGCTCTTTTAAGGTAAAAATATGGCGCTGCCCAGGGTTTGACACTAAATTATAGTGCGCATGCAATAAATCTAGGCCAAAGCGCATAATAGGCACGCCCTCAAGCCCTTTTTCTGCATTTTGTGCAGTAAAGCTAACCCGGATACAATCCATCGCATCTCTACTTAACCGTGCTTGAGGTGCCTTGTAAAATGATGGTTCCTTCTCCAAGTAACGAAACCATTTGTCCTCATAGCGTTCTAAATGAATTTGAAAAGCATTTTGCAAATTCACTAATTTATAATGGTCATTGTGGTACTTTAAATGGCTCATAACTTGATACTTCCAATAATAATAGGGGTCAGATCACTTGCTTCATAATACTCTGTCATGGTTGTTCAGGTACTGGCATATGAGCAGTGTTGTGAAGCAACGAACCTGACCCCTGTGTACATAAAAATAATAAATTAAAGTATTAGAATAAAGGAGTCAGGTAGTTAGCCCACTCCTTTTTATTATCTGCTTTACAGATCCCGCTTTCGCCATAACAAATACACTGCGGGTAGCACTAACAAGGTTAGTACAATGGCGCTGAACATACCGCCGACCATAGGGGCGGCGATGCGGCTCATTACTTCACTGCCGGTGCCTGTACCATAAAGCACGGGCAGTAAACCAATTATAATAGTCGCGACTGTCATCATCACTGGGCGTACTCGCAGGCCTGCACCTTCGACTATGGCTTGTTTAAGCTCCGCAAAACTAAGCGTTGTACCTGCTAGCTTGGCTTGAGCACACTTTTCTTGGTAGGCTTGATTTAAGTACACCAGCATAATCACGCCAATTTCCACCGCGACACCGGCAAGGGCAATAAAACCAACCCCCACGGCGACCGAGAAGTTAAACCCCTCTAAGTACATGAGCCAGATCCCGCCTATCATCGCCAGCGGTAACGTGGCCATTATAATTGCCACTTCAACAAAGCTTCTAAAATTGAGATACAACAACACAATTATAATCGCCAAGGTTAGTGGTAATACATAGGCGAGCTTTTCTTTCGCACGTTCCATGTATTCATATTGCCCTGCCCAGGTTATTGAATAACCTGCTGGTAGCACTAGCTTTTCGTCAAGCACTTTGCGCGCATTGTCTACATAACTGCCAATATCAATGCCATCAATATCAATAAAGCTCCAGCCGTTTAAGCGGGCATTTTCGCTTTTTATGCCCGGCGGACCATCTTCAATAAATACGTCAGCCACATCGGCAAGAGCAATGCGTTGCCCTGCAGGGGTGACTATTGGCAATAGCATCAGTTCTTCGGGCGAATCCCGGTAGTCTTGCGGATAACGTAAGTTTACCGGGTAACGCTCTTGCCCTTCGACCGTTTCGGTTACATTCATACCACCAATTGCGGTCGCGACCACTTGCTGCACATCGGCAATGTTTAAGCTATAACGAGCGGCTTTTTCACGGTTGATATCAACCTTGATATAACGCCCACCAGCAACACGCTCAGAGTAAACGGAAGCAGTGCCGGGTACATCTTTAAGCAAGACCTCAATCTGTTGGCCAATTTTTTGAATTTCACTCAAATTAGGCCCCGCCACTTTAATACCTACAGGGGTTTTTATGCCTGTTGCTAGCATATCAATACGGGTTTTTATCGGCATCACCCATGCATTAGTCAGGCCTGGAAACTTCACTAAGCCGTCGAGTTCTTTTTTCAACTTGTCTAAGGTCATGCCTTCGCGCCACTGATCTTTTGGCTTGAGCTGAATAAAAGTTTCAATCATAGTCAGTGGCGCAGGATCGGTTGCTGTTTCTGCCCGGCCGACTTTACCAAACACGGTTAACACCTCGGGCACTGTGGCTATGAGCTTATCTGTTTGCTGTAAAATCTCTCGCGCTTTACCAATCGACAAACCAGGGTAAGTAGTTGGCATATACATTAGATCGCCTTCATCCAGTGGCGGAATAAACTCACTGCCAATTTTGTTCACTGGATAAAAGCCAACAATAGCGACCACTACAGCCAACACCAAGGTCATTTTAGGAAAACGTAAAACGAGATTCAGTAATGGCTTATATCCGTTAACTAATAAGCGATTAACAGGGTTTTTCTGCTCTGAAATCACTTTGCCACGTATAAAATAGCCCATTAATACTGGCACTAAGGTAATTGCTAAACCTGCTGATGCCGCCATGGCATACGTTTTAGTGTACGCAAGCGGGGCAAACATGCGCCCTTCTTGCGCCTCTAAAATAAATACTGGCATAAAGCTCACAGTAATAATCATTAAACTAAAAAATAGCGCTGGGCCGACTTCGCTGGCGGCATCGGTGACAACTTGCCAGCGATTTTCATCAGTCAGTGGTGTTTTTTCCATGTGTTTATGCATGTTTTCGATCATGACAATCGCACCATCGGTCATCGCGCCAATGGCAATGGCAATACCGCCGAGCGACATAATATTAGCGTTAATGCCTTGCCAATACATGATGATAAATGCCGTTAAAATTCCCAGCGGTAAAGTAATAATAGCCACCAAGGATGAGCGCACATGAAACAAAAACACGATGCAGATCAGTGCGACCACCACTAACTCTTCAAGTAGTTTGCTGGTTAGGTTATCCACTGCGCTTTTAATTAAATTAGAGCGGTCATACACAGGCACTATTTCAACGCCTTCAGGTAGACCTTTTTTGAGTGATTCGAGCTTTTCTTTAACCAGCTCTATGGTTTTTTGTGCGTTTTCGCCATAGCGCATCACCACGACACCACCTGCAACTTCACCTTCTCCGTTTAGTTCAGCAATGCCGCGGCGCATTTGTGGGCCAAGGCGAATATCGGCTACATCGCGTAATTGCAGCGGTGTGCCGTTGGCGTTCACCCCCAGCGGAATGGCCTCTAAATCAGCCACACTTTTTATATAACCGGTGCTGGTTACCATGTATTCGGCTTCGGCCATTTCCACTACCGAAGCGCCCATTTCTTGGTTACCTTGCTTAATGGCCGTTTGAATTAAGCTCAGTGGAATACCGTAAGCACGCAGTTTATCTGGCTCTACATTGACTTGATATTGTTTCACCATGCCGCCAACGGAGGCGACTTCTGACACTCCTGGCACAGTTTGTAATTCAAACTTTAAAAACCAATCTTGTAAGCTACGTAATTGGCTAATATCGTGCTGATTGGTTTTATCCACCAGCGCATATAAATAGATCCAACCTACACCGGTGGCATCTGGGCCAAGCTCCGCGGTTGCAGTGTCGGGCAAACGGCTAGCGACTTGGCTTAAATACTCTTGCACTCGACTACGCGCCCAATAAAGATCCGTTTTTTCATCAAAGATGACATACACGTAGGAGTCACCAAAAAATGAAAAACCACGGACCGTTTGTGCCCCGGGCACTGAGAGCATCGCGGTGGTAAGCGGAAAAGTAACTTGATCTTGCACCACTTGCGGCGCTTGCCCAGGATATGAGGTTTTAACTATCACCTGCACATCAGATAAGTCCGGCAAGGCATCTATAGGGGTATTTTTAACGGCAAATAAACCGCCACCAATTAGTATTGCAGTTAGTAACAATACAAAAAAGCGATTAGTCACAGACCAACGAATAACGGCTGCTATCATAAGGCCTCCTAATGTCCGTTATGCGATGACAGGGTGCTATCGCTATTTGGTTGCATGATTGCTGCAGTCTTGATACGACTGATCACAAACTCACCGTCTTGCAAACTAAAGGTAAACTCCACTTGTTGCTGTGCAGATAAGTCAGTGAGATCTACATCTGCTGCAAACATAAAATCTAATGTGGCAGCTTCGCGGTTCCATTTTACAATCTCACCACGGCTAATATTGGCGGTACGCGTTGTTTTATCAATATGGTTGATGGTGCCTGTTACGGTTGCCGTATTCGCAGGCTCCACCATCACATGTGTTGAGTCCATAATATGAATACCGCTCAGTAAGTAGCTATCATCAACTTGCTTAGTTAGCTCAAAATACAGTGTTTGCCCGACTTGTAACGCACTGAAATCAACATCTTCTGTAACTATAAAATCCATAGTCATGCTTGGCCAATCGAGTTCGTCCATTGGTTCATGGCTAATATTCACCATACGGTGATCCGCCATAACGCTGTTAATAACGCCTTTACCCCACACGTGAGTGATAGTGTCTAGCGCTTGCATACGTTTAAAGTCGGAGCTTTTGCTTGATTCAGAATCCAATAAAAATTGGGCTGAAGTCACCACGTGATCATCGGCTTTGAGACCCGATAAAATCACTGCGTCATTGTTATCACTACGACCAAGCTCTACCGCCACAGATTTAAATCGCCCTTCACCTAATGCCAGCACAACACGGTCTTGGTTGCCGGTACGGATCACCGCTTCTTTTGGCACAATAAGCTGCTTGTCACTTGCTTTAGCGTGAATACTCACCTGCGCAAACATATTTGGTTTTAACTGGTGATTTTGGTTATTAAAGCGTAAACGCACCCGCAGCGTGCGATTTTTAGCATCCAGTGTTGGGTAGATATAATCAACGTTACCGCGCCAGCTTTGTCCTGCAATGTAATCTAAGGTCATGGTAACGGGTAAACCTATTTCTATTAGCTGTGCTTGGCGCTCAAATACTTCGGCTTCAACCCATACTTCATCCAACTGAGCTATGCTCATCATTGAAGTACCCGGCTTAACATAAAAACCTTCGCGTACATTGAGCTCATCAACCACCCCACTTTGACGTGCGTAAAAGGTAATGTTTTGCATCACTTTTTTATTAGCTTGTAAGCGCTCAACAAAGCCGTCCGACACATTCAATGCTTTTAAGCGCGCTTTGGCCGCGCGAATAAGCACCGTATTTTTACGATTAACGGCCAGTACAAATTCTTCTTGAGCATTAACCAATTGCGGTGAATACAAGGTATACAGTGGTTCGCCTTGCTTTACTTGAGCACCGGCCGCTTTAACGTAAAGCGTTTCTAACCAACCTTCAACCCGCGGGTGAATATGCACCTGTTGGTCTTGGTTATACTGCACATAGCCCACCGTGTTTACTTCACTTTGCAGTGCCTTAAACTGTACTTTCTCGGTTCTAACCCCCAAGTTATTAACCACCGCAGGAGATATCGTCACTGCGCCAGGACCATCTTGGTTATTACTGCTGCCCTCATCATAAACAGGCACTAAATCCATCCCCATCGGTGAGAGTCCAGGTTCATCACGGCGATAGTTGCTATCCATAGGGGCCACCCAATATAGTGGCTTTTTCTCTGTACTGTTAGCAACATGCTCATTACTGCTCCCCAGCAAAGACAATGCACCAACGGAGACTCCCGCACCTAATAGTGCTGCGATAAGAAGCTTTATATTAGTATTCACTTTGATCTCCTGCGAACTGCTCAGCCATCACCACAGCATCTTGGCTACTGGCGTAATAATTCAGGCGAGCAATAATAATTTGTTGATCGATTTGGATATTTAACGCATCTATTTTGGCATTGAGCTCACTAATACGCGCGCGCATTACTTCTGAAAAGTCACCATCATCGCGGGTGTAGGCGTTTAATGTGGCTTGCGCTTGCTCTGCCATTTGTGGCAGCAGTTTAGTTTGATAAAGCCCACCGCGCTTAGCTAACCGCGCTAACTGGCTAAACTCTTTAAAGTACATGCCTTTAAGCTTTTGTAGTGCGATCAGCTTTTGTGTTTTTACGGCTTCCGCTATGGCGATAGCCGCATTTACTTGTTGATCTTGACGGTTATCAGTAAATAGCGGTAAATCAACACTCAATCCTACCGAAAACAGATCCGCCCGCGAGTCTCCCATTGGCGTACCATCGCGATATCCATAGCCCATGTTTACCCCAAACTGTGGTTTATAACCTTGTTTGGCAATATCAATTTCAGTTTTTTTAGCGGCTACCGTTTGGTCAATTGCGACAATTGCAGGATGCGCCATCAGCAGCTGCATTAACTGTGTAAACTCAAGTTGTGAAAAATCGACTAGTGGTATTATGTCACTGCGCTTAGCACTCACAGGCTGAGTTAACATATTGATTGGCAACCATTGTGATAAACGCTTTTTAGCACTTTCAAACTGCTGTTCAAGCATCATTAATTTATCTTCAAGACGGGTTAACTCTAACTGTGCGCGGATAATATCTTGTTGGCGAGTGTTACCTATCGAGCTGGCATAACTTGATTCTGTAATATCAATCAGCTGCGAGAATAATGCTTTATCTTGCTCAATTAAAGCAATGCTTTGCTGCGCACGATACGCATTGAGCCAAGATTCGATCACGATGGTTTTAACCTGTGCGAGTCGGTCAGATCGTAACCATGGATATTGCTGCGCCGACTGCGCTAATGCCTGTTTTTTAAGTGCAACGCTATCGCCGCGACTAAACATCTGACTTACACCAACCTTTAACTGGGTCATCCCTTCTTGGTCAAACGCAAAGCCATCGGTAGGTAAATTCATTAGCCCGATAGTTAATACTGGATCTGGCAAGGTGCCCGCGACTAAACTTTGCGCTTGTACTGCGGCTTGTTGATATTTACTGGCTGTTAGCCATGGCTCATTATCTAACGCGTAATTAAGCGCTTTTTCGAGGCTAAGCTCATTGCTATGCGCTGAGATTGTAACTGTTAGCAAAAACGCTAAAAAACTGACTTTAAATATTCTGAAGTGATTCATCACTTACTCCACTAAAATTAAAAAATGATTAAATTTAGAGGCAAAAAAGGTGATTTATGTAAATTTTAGACGCACCTATCCTGCTATTAAGCAGACATAGGAGGACGGTATAACGAACTGGCTATACGATGTTGATTTTGCGGTGTGTAAAGCTGTACTTTTTCGGGGGGAGTTAGCGTAACGCTAAATAGCGCGTTCATACTTAACATTGAATGAGTACTACACGCACTCATCGGGCAGCCACATTCTTGATTAGCCGTTGCGTCATCGTCACAGCAATCCATGTTCATCATACCTGCTGGCATGTCATGGTGCATATCGCTGGTATCGGTGACTTGTGAATGGGTTTGGTTCATATGTGGCATTTCGCAACTCATAGTTACTGACGCAACCGCTTGACCCACTAAAGTGAGTAACAAAACGACGGTCAATATACTAAGGTAAATACGTTGCAAAAAAGTGCCTTTAATAAATGTAAGCTGTAAGCTGTAAGCTGTAAGCTGTAAGCTGTAAGCTGTAAGCTGTAAGCTGTAAGCTGTAAGCTGTAAGCTGTAAGCTGTAAGCTGTAAGTTTATGGTAACTTGTTCGCTAACACAAACGTTTAACTGTTTCTTGGTGCAATTTTTATTAAGTTACTTGCAGCGATGGCAAATAAACAATAACCGGTAAAATACCAAAAACCTGCGCCAAATTCTGCGTGCATGTTGATAAGCTCGCCCATTTGCCCATCTGCATTCCCTGCAAGATACGCCACGATTAAAGCAATAACAAATACGTCAACCATGCTCCATTTACTTAAACCTTGTATTACTTGACCGAGTTTATGCTTGAATTTATTCATCGGTATTAAACAATACACTAATTGCATTAACAGTTTTAAAGTAGGCACTACAATTGAAAATAACGCCACTAGCCCTGCAACTAAATAATTTTTGTTATTCGCAAGTTCGTTAACTGTTCCCCAGATGCTCCGCGTTTTTTTGTAAGCGCTAACTTCACCTTCGAGCTTATCAAGACCAAACATGCTTGATGCCATTGTGAGCATCCTTCTGGTATTTCTGTCGCCTTCATCAGCAAGCATTTCAATACCTGTTTTAGCTAGTTTTGACTTATCAATTTTACCTTCTAGCGTCAGCACTGGCTGAGTGACACCCGGTACAAGCAATGCTAACGCAATTAAAATAGTGGCAATTGGCAATAATAAACGCATAGCTAGTCTTTAAAAATCACTTTGTAATAACGCATCATACCCAAGGCATTATGCTTGTTCAATAATTGAGGCTAAAACTTCATCACCGTATTCACGGGCTACAAACATAGCCTTGTATACAATGTCAATTTCTGAAGCTGGTCTAATGGTTTCTAATAACTTGGTTGCCAATAGCCAGTTATCTTCTTCTACAGCGCGAGTTAATTGTAAAGTCGCACCTAACATGCCGTTAAAACACAATAACGCACTAGACAAATCATCACCTAGACAAAACTCTTTTGCTATTGCGCCTAATTCCATGTTTAAAATAGCGTCAAGTACAGACATCAGGCCAACTAAGTAACCTCGCTCTGACATTTCCTTACCGCCAGGCTCAAGCATCAGCAGCATAAAATGGGCTCGTATTAAACCAAGCTTAGTTAGCTCGCTGGGTTTATCTACCCCTAATTCGCTAAGTGCTAACACCCTTACGAATTGGCGGATTGAATCTTCGCCTAAATAAATAACCGCTTGAGAGATAGAAGTAATCTCTAAATTTTGGTTACCCGAGCGCGCATTAACTAGCTTAAGAATACGTGCAGTTAAACCAACATCTTTGGCAACTCTTTGATGTACTTCATCAAAATCAATATCCGGGCGCGATGTACACCGTAAAAGATCAAATACCGCTAGTTTTGAAGGCTCAACATTGTGGTAAGTGAGCATCTCTGGTCGCGCAAAAAAGAAGCCTTGAAAGTAGTCACAGCCTGCATCTTTTAAAGTCGTAAACTCTTCGTGAGTTTCGATTCTTTCCACAATAATTTTTACATCGGGAAAGCGTCTTTTAAGCTTTTTAAGTTGAATATTCGTTTTAATTATTGGGTTTTCAACTTCTAGCTTTATAAAATCTACCAGCTCTAATAAGGGCTCCCATTTTGCATCACCGTCATAATCATCTAATGCAAACACATAACCATCTTGCTTCAGTGAACGTACCCTTTTAGTAACTTGCTCTATATTGCCAGCTCTTTCAACAATTTCTATTACAGCGCTTTTTGGCTGTAATAGTTTAGGAAAATCATCTAACAAAGCATCTGTTGAAAGATTGATAAATGCACACTGGTTAGCTGTTAATTTATCTATACCAATCAACATCAATGCATTAAAAAATAAGCGACCTGTTGCTTGTCCGTCGGTCGTCCCTACAGGGAAAAAATTATCGCTTGAATCTCGGTACAATAACTCATAAGCAAAAATACTCTTATCAGTATTAAATATTGGCTGTCGTGCTATATATTGAGTGACCATATTTGGTACGTTCGCTGTAATTTGTGTATTCGGCATATTATTTCCTGCTAATAATTTATAGCGACTCATGCCAGCTAAATTGTTCTTTTTGTATTGACTTAGTATAGTGAACTTTTGCAAGCTTGCATTAACTAAACACAATGCTGTGGGTACGAAATTTCAGATTCCTCAACTTTCGTACCCACAATAAAAACACCGGGCACTATAACCATACATTTATCATGGATATGTTCTCATCAGGGCTGAGGTTGGGTATAATAGCGCCATACTTTTTTGTAAAAAATCACAAGAGCTAATGACATGAGCATTGAACAAGCCTTAGTAGAACGTAGCAGTAACCAATGTGAGTTGTGCTCTGCAACTGACAACTTATCTGTATACGAAGTGCCACCTGTTACAGAAACCCATTCAGACAAGTGCATTTATACCTGCCAGACATGTAAAGACCAAGTTGAAAGTAATATCGATATCACTCCAACACATTGGCATTGTCTAAACGATAGTATGTGGAGCCAAGTGCCAGCAGTCCAAGTAGTGGCTTATAGAATGCTATCTCGTTTAGCTGCTGATAATGGCTGGGCACAAGATGCGTTAGATATGATTTATCTTGAAGAAGATACGTTAGCATGGGCCAAAGTAGCACTTGCAGAAGACGATGACATCAAACATGTAGATAGTAATGGCGTAGTATTACAAGCGGGCGATACTGTCACGCTAATTAAAGACTTAGACGTGAAAGGCAGCAGCTTAACTGCAAAGCGTGGAACAGCAGTTCGTAATATCGGTTTAACCAGCAACCCTGAGCACATTGAAGGTCGCGTTGACGGTCAACGAATTGTTATTTTAACTAAATTTGTTAAAAAGTAAGTCTTATTCATATATCCAGTAAAAGCGCTAAATAGCGCTTTTTATACTTAAAATTAAGCTGCGATTAAGTAGCAAATAACTACACTGTAACCACTATCTACTGACTTAATTTATTTCAAGGAATAAGTCATGCTGTTACATAAACCTCGATCTGTTTTAAAATCAATTACCAACATTAGTATATTAGCTTGCAGCACGTTAATTCTGTCTGGTTGTGTAAATCAGCAGGCTACAAACGCAAGCCATGCAATTAAAAATGAAACTGTCGCAATGCTAACAACACAAGTAACCTATCTTGATCGCAGCATGCTGCGTCCCGGCTCACAATTAACGGTAACTTTAGCCGATGTGTCGAAAATGGATGTAGCTGCCGATATTATCAGTCAACAAACTATTGATATTGCTGGTGCGCCGCCATACACAGTGACACTCCCCTACGACGCAAGCATATTAAACGAACGCAGCCGCTACAGTGTTAGCGCACGTATCGTTAATCAAGATAATTTACTTTATGTAAGCACAACACATAATAACCCGTTTTCACACTCGCAACAGAGTGAACCTCTTACCATTACAGTTTCTAAAGTTGCCGCACAACAACCCGATGTAAGTTTAGTTAACACCTACTTTAAAGCCATTACCTTAAATGGTAAGCCTGTAACTGTTGAAACCAGAGAGCCGTTTATACAATTTAGTAAAGATAACAAAAGCCATGGCTTTTTAGGATGTAATAACTTTACTGGCAGTTATCAAGTCAACCAGCAATCACTCACATTTGGCCCGCAAGCCAGCACTAAAATGATGTGCTTTAAAAGCATGGAACAAGAAAGTGCAATGTCGGCAGTACTAGAGAACACAGCTCTATGGGATATTAATGGCGAATCACTGATTTTAAAAGATCTGCAAGGCAAACAACTTGCAACGTTTAAAGCCATGTATTTTAATTAATTTTGATCTCTCTGAGTATTAAACGCCCAGTTATGCTGGGCGTTTACTTTTATTCTTCGACTAATTGTTCGCTGCGATAAAAACCTGATGAATCACTCAATAAGCTAACTAGCTCAGGTAATACATTATCCATTGTTTGTTTTAACTTCCACGGTGGGTTAATTACGATCATACCTGAGGCTGTCATGCCATGAACGTCTGTATCTTCTTCTGTGGCTAATTCAAATAATTGAATATTACGCATACCTGATGCGATTAAGCCCTCTTCCATGCGCTCAATACGCTCTCTATCTACAACTGGATACCAAATCATATAAGTGCCAGTAGAAAAACGCTGATAAGCCTTCGTTAATGTTTTTACAACGGTGTCGTAATCATCTTTAATTTCATAAGGTGGATCAATTAATACACATGCCCTACGAGATGCTGGCGGCAATAACCCGACTAGGCCTGTAAAGCCGTTTTCACCACGGACACGTATAGAGCGCTTGCCGCTCATATTTTCTTGTAATAATGCCAAGTCTCGTGGATGCAACTCAAAGAACCAACCTTTGTCTTGGCGACGTAAAAAGTGCTCTGCAATTTTTGGTGACCCTGGATAAAACGCTAACGCCTCACTTTCATTAAACGACTTAATCAGATCAATATAATCATTTAACTCTTGATGTTCACTCGTATGTTGATAGAGCTTGGCGATACCATCGAGGTATTCTTGGGTCTTTTGGGCATCTGCCCCAGCCAATTCAAAGAAACCGGCGCCAGAATGCGTATCAATATAATCCAACGGTTTATCTTTAAGAGTTTGGTAACTTAATACCTGAGCAAGTACCAAATGTTTAACAACATCGGCCGGATTGCCCGCATGAAATGAGTGTCTGTAACTGAGCATAATTTAATTTCGCTATAAGCTTATTTATAAAACCAGTGAACCATAAACATTATGCATTTGGCAACTGAGCGTGAACCAATTCTGAATGAAATAGCCCGTTAGCTGAATTATCCCTTAACGACGAATAAAAATCAGCTAAAACACACGTAAATACTGGCATATAAAGCAATTTTGCTTTACATTTGCATGACAATAATCACAGTTTTATGAGCGCATTTATGAATAACGAGACCCTTTCTCAATTAGAACAACTGATCGACCAATTAATTAGCCAAAATTCACAACTTCAAACAGAAGTGAATGAACTTAAAGATAAAAACAGTCAGCTGATCGATGAAAATGAAATTCTTCAACTTGAAGCACTTGAAAGCGAAGAAAAACAAAAAGATACCAGCACAACGTTAACAGGCCTACTTGAGAAACTACAAAGCGCTCAACAGGCAAACTAATGTCTGAGCTGCAAAACCAGCGAGTCACCGTTGAGTTGCTTGGTAAAGAGCAGCAATTTGCTTGCCCTGTAGGACAAGAAGACGCTCTAATTGCTGCCGCTAAACATCTTAATGATTTAGTCGAGCAAATGAAGCAACGCTCAACGGTTCGCAATGATCAAAAAGCTTTATTAATGGCTGCTTTGAACATTAGTCACGAACTGCTTGAAGCAAAAGCACAGCAAAGTGCAGAACTACAACAGCACGATCAGCTTGTTGATAAACTAAGTGCATACTTAGGTAGCTCATCAGCCAAATAAAAAGCGCTACTTAGCGCTTTTTTTGTTATTACCAATAAAATAAGCTACTGTAAGCGACCTATTTTATTGATCGATATGACCCATGCTAAGTAGTCCTTTCAAACTAATAACTACATTTAAACTGCTAATTGTTGGGTTACTAATCAGCTTAGCACCTTTCGCCTATAGTGCCGTAACGTGGCAAACAATCAGCCCAAACATTCAATTTTTACAACAGCAACCAAAGCTACGCTTTTATGATTCCAACCAAGTATTAATCCAAGGTAAAGAGTGCGCTTTAATGTTTGATGCCAGCGGCAATTTTGCAGCCGTTGAAGCTACAATTGTAAAACTAAAGTCAACTTTGACGACCCCTCTTTGCTATTTAGTTGCGAGCCATTTTCATGATGACCACTTATTAGGCATGGCCATTTTGCAACACAATTATCCAAACGCCAAACTCATTGTTCATAAACAGATTGCCCGCGAGTTTACAAATTTTCAACGTGCCTTTGAAGATAAACTTGATAGTTACGAGCAAAGTATTGAGCTTAGTTATCAACGATTAGCTGAACAACCAGCTTCTTTACAGCCACAATGGAGAAAGAAATTAGAATTAGCCAAACAGCGTCTACTTCGCTGGCGAAAATTTAATTTGCAGCCAAATGCAATGCAAGTCTCTGATTCTCTCGCACTCAATTTAGGTGACTACCCTATAACGCTGCACGCCCATCAAGCACATACAAATGGAGATCTGACATTACTAGCAGAACAAGGAACCATCTTACTAGGGGGAGACATTGTAGATTGGTTGCCTTACCCTGGACACGGCAACTTAGTAGAATGGGCAGAACTACTTAAACAATTTAGCAATAACAAACAGATAAAAATAATTTTACCGGGCCATGGAGCGCCCTTAAAAGCAACTGATTTAAGTCAGCCATACAGGTTTTTACAACAAATTATTATGCATGTATCAACCAATCCCAATGTGGAACTTACAACATTACAACAAAGCTTCCCTGCTGAATTTGCTAAAGATTATCAAATTGATACAACTGCCTATAAAGCTTACCCTTTATTTCTACAAGCTGGACTTAAGCGCGCGAAACAGTCAAAATAGACCCTACACAAGGTTGTGCTAAGCTTATAAAGGGATATTGATTCGGTGGTGTTTATGCGCAGGAATTATTTTTTCATTTTCGTAATAGCAATATTACTCAGCGGCTGTCAGTCTACAAAGCTGCAACCTGCAGCGCCTGATGTAGAACAAGCCCCCGTTATTTTTAACCACTTTAAGCCGTCAACAAAAAACGCTATTGCGGTAAGCACGAACGCACAAGCAACACCGCCTACGACCACTATATCGACTGAACTACTGCAACCCAATAAAAAAAATCACACAGTACCGAGTCCGTATAAACCTACAATTGAAAAGTCACACTCACGATCCGCAAGCCCTGATTTATGGCAGCATATTGCTGACAACTTACATATTAAAATCTATCTAAATAGGGCACTCAATAAACGTATTAAATGGTATACCCGCCAACCTAAATATCTACAAATAGTGAACGAGCGAGCTGCTCCTTACTTGTACCATATCGTCAATAAAGTAGAACAACGTAAGCTGCCGATGGAACTGGCATTATTACCTTTTGTTGAGAGTGACTTTCGCCCAACGATCAGTTCCTCTGCTCAAGCTGTTGGGGTATGGCAGTTAGTCGCAGCCACTGCGCATCATTTTGGTATTAAGTCAGATCAATGGTATGACGGCCGTCAAGATGTACTGGCTTCAACAGATGCTGCTCTGGCGTATTTAGAATATTTATATAAACGTTTTGATGGTAACTGGATGCATGCACTCGCGGCTTATAATAGTGGCGAAGGTCGAGTACAACGCGCAATTGCTAATAATAAAAAACGTGGTAAAAGCACCGACTATTGGTCTCTCAAACTCCCTAAAGAAACGTCAGATTACGTACCTAAGCTCTTAGCATTAAGCTACTTAGTGCAAAACCCTAAGCTAGGCTTAATACGCCCTAAGCTTGAGAATAAAGCCCAAACTACTGAGTTTAATGTAGGTCAACAGTTTGATTTTTCTGTTATTGCTAATCTATCAGGTGTAGGGCGCAGCCAATTGCATAAACTCAACCCTGGTTATTTAAAAAATCAAAGTTCACCAAATGGGCCTCATACATTGCTCCTCCCATTGCAACAGCAAGCATTGCTAAGCAGTCAGTTCTTCAAGAGTAACTTTACTGGAGAGTACTTTGTTAAGAAAAACGATACCTTATACGGCATCGCTAAAAAGTTTGATATGCCCGTTAAAAAGCTAAAAATGTTAAATAATAAAAAGACCAACCTCATTGGTATTGGCGAACGCCTACTCACAGGACAGCCAAAAACAATGCCAGGCTCACTGACAATTGACTATAAAATCAGTCCTTATTTAGATGATACCCAAGTAGCCACTGCAACCATTACTGTTAATTACCAAGTCAAGCCTGGGGATACAATTTGGGATATCAGTCAACTTTATGATGTCTCGCATAAAGACCTCGCACAGTGGAATAAACTCAGTGCCTCTAGCATCTTAAAACCGGGTATAACGCTCGTATTACACTTGCCACAAGCAATAAAGCCGATCTCCCAATTACAAAATGATGGCTTATTGTTAGGATTAGAGAAAACCTTAAAACAACCACACTAACCAGCAGTTTCACATCATCCGTATTTAGCGTAAAATTAGCGTTTCATTCAGTAAATATTAAAGAGATTGGCATGCAAATCAGCAAAAACTCAGCGGTTGAGTTTCACTACACATTAAGTGAAGCCGGTGAACAAATAGAAACAAGTACTGGCAATGAACCATTAACATACATTCATGGCCTTGAAGGCATGCTTCCAGGTTTAGAAACAGCCCTTGAAGGCAAAGCCGCTGGTGATAGCTTCAGTGTTACTCTTGAGCCAAGCGAATCTTACGGTGAGCGTGTTGATGATCTAATCCAACGTATTCCACTTAAGCACCTCCAAGGTGACACCAAAGTGTGGAAAGCTGGCATGACTGCAATGGTTAGCTCTAACCAAGGTCGTCATCAAGTAACGATTGTTAAAGTAGGTCGTTTTAATGCTGACTGTGATTTAAACCACCCTTTTGCTGGTAAAACACTGACTTTTGATGTGCAAGTCTTAAGCGTACGTGAAGCGACAAGTGAAGAAGTATCACACGGTCACGTTCACAGCGAAGGCGGTTGTGGTCACAACCACTAGGGAAATTCTATGTCAAAGGTTGCAATCGTTACAGGCGGTAGTAAAGGCATAGGCCAAGCTATTGTTGCACGTTTTATAAAAAATGGTTATCAGGTTCACAACCTTGATCTCGAACATTCAGATTTAGGTACTTGGCACCGCTGTGATGTCAGTAATGTAAATACGGTTAAAAGCGTTATTACTGACATTGCTAGCACAACTAAGCACATTGATATATTGGTATCTAATGCTGGCCGCCATTTAAGTGCAACCATTGAAAACACGGATGAAGCAACCTTCGACAGTTTGTTTGCGCTTAATGTAAAAGGTGCGTACGCAGCAATTCAAAGCGTATTACCAAGTATGAAAACGCAAAAAAATGGGGCGATTATTTTAATTGCCTCAGATCAAGCCATCATAGCTAAAACAAACTCGTTTGCGTATAACCTCACCAAACATGCGTTAGCGTCAATGGCAAAAACAACCGCACTTGATTACGCCCAGTTTAATATTCGTGCTAATGCTGTATGCCCCGGCACCATTGAAACCCCCTTATTTCATAATGCGATTGATGCTTACTGTGCTCGCAGTGGCGCAGATAAAGCCAGCATAGTTGCCGAAGAAGGTGCTTTGCAACCGCTAGGTAGGCTGGGTCGAGCAGATGAAGTCGCCGCGTTAGTCAATTTTTTAGCCAGCGATGAGGCCTGTTTTATTACTGGCAGCTTACAAACTATCGATGGCGGTTATACCGCACAATGAGCGAACGTATTATTGACCCTCACGTGCATTTTTTTAATTTGCTAGATGGGCAATATGAGTGGCTACAAGGAAGTAATCCGCCCTCTTGGCCAAATTTAGAGACCATTAAACGCCCTATTAATGCTGCACAACTACAACAAACGAGTCCATTTGAAATCATAGGGCTGGTGCATATTGAAGCAGGGTTTGATAATAAAAACCCAATTAATGAGCTAAACTGGCTGGCGCAGCATCTGCACGGGGAAAACTATAAAGCAGTAGGTTTTGCTTGCATTGATAGTCCACCTGAGGACTTTAATAATGCGATAAACGCTTTATCACATTCAAGTTTGGTGGGGATTAGAGACATAACCGAAGGTGCGGATGCAACTCGGTTAACTCACCCTAATTGCCTTGATAATTTAACGCTTTTGAATGATTGCCAACTAATGTTTGAAGCACAGTTTAATGTTGAAAACTTAGCTATCACCGAGCAATTAATTAAGTACTGCCAACAACTCCCAAACTTGCACGTAGTCATAAACCATGCTGGTTTGCCGAATAACCTCTCTCTATGGCAAGAGGGAATTCGCCGACTCGCTCACATACCCAACTGCACGATTAAATTCTCAGGTTTTGAGCTATTTACAACTATACTGCAAACTCAGCAACAAGCGTGTTTTGACTTTATTCTTCAATGCTTTGGTCAACAGCGCGTGATGTTTGCTAGTAATTTTCCCGTATGCCAAATCAATTCAAGCTATCAACAGCGCTGGTTAAGTAATTTTGCGCTTTGCAAAACCCACAGCTTATGGCAACAATTAAGCTATAAAAACGCACGTCACTGCTATCAACTTTAATTAAAAACCGCTATATTCAGCTTATTGTTGTATAAAAACAGAACGCTTTTATGACTACTTCATCTAAAAACAAACTCATACTAGGCCTTTTTAACGTTACTTTTTTGGCCGTACTGACTGGTTGCGGTGGTGGCAGTACCATGGCCGATAGTGGCGGCAGTACTGGTAACACAATTAGCTGGACTCAAGGTGTCTTTCAGCCATCAGATAATTTTGATAAACAATGCCAAGCATTGAATCAAAAGCATTTTCTTCGCTCATGGAGTAACGAAACTTACCTATGGTATGACGAAATAATAGACCGAGATCCTGCACTAACAGCAAGTGTGAGTGACTATTTCTCCTTATTAAAAACAGAACAAAAAACTGACTCTGGCGCCAACAAAGATAACTTTCATTCCAGCCTTTCTACCGCCGAGTGGGAAGCGCAAAGTCAATCAGGTATCACGTTTGGTTATGGCTTTAAAGTGAAGCTATTTAGCTCAAGTGCCCCTCGAAAAGGCCTGATCAGCTATACTGAAGCGAACTCTCCCGCCAGTAATCAAAATCTTCGCCGAGGGTTTGAAATTTTAGAAGTCAATGGTGTCGATTTTATTAACGCGACTAGCCAAGCTGACGTAGATACTCTTAATGCTGGTTTATATCCAAAACAAACTGGTGTGAGCACCACTTTTTTGTTCAAAGATATCAATAATCAACAAACGCGTGAAGTAACGCTAATCTCACAAAGCATTGCATCGCAACCAGTCACTAATGTAAAAACCTTTGAAAATGACTCGGTGGGTTATTTTCAATTTAATAGCCACAACGCGATTGCAGAAAAGCCACTTTTTGATGCTTTTAATTCTCTAAAAGCAAGTAACGTAACTGATCTCATCATTGATATGCGCTACAACGGGGGGGGCTTTCTACAAATGGCGAGCCAAATAGGCTACATGATCGCTGGAGCCGCCAATACAAATAACAAAATATTTGAACGCACTATTTTTAACGACAAACACCCAACTATAAACCCTGTTACTGCTAAGCCTTTAGCACCCGTTATGTTTATTGACGAGTTTATCGGCTTTGCTGAGAATCCAGCGGTAAGTCCCGGCACGCCTTTACCGAGTCTTAATTTGAAACGGGTTTATGTATTAACGACCAGTAGCACTTGCTCAGCCAGTGAAGCGATTATTAATGGCTTACAAGGAGCTGATATAGAAGTAATTCAAATTGGTTCAGGTACTTGCGGTAAACCTTACGGTTTTTATCCTACCGATAACTGCGATACAACCTATTTCAGTATTCAGTTTACAGGAGAAAATAATAAAGGGTTTGGTGAATATTCAGATGGTTTTGCTCCGCAAAATACAGTAGATAATGAGCGCTTACCTGTGCGCATAGCGGGCTGTGCAGTGGCTGATGATTTTAGTTACCAACTAGGCGATCCAAATGAAGCCTTACTTAAAACAGCTTTAAGCTATCGAAGTAATGGTAACTGCCCTGTCGCTACCTCAACTGCCAGTATACAAGGCTTTGCACCATCAAGCGTCAGCGATACACCTGACGTATTTGATAATCGTGCTACCACATTAATTGAAACCAATAAGGTTTTACCCTCAAATTAGGTCGCTAATTGAGGGTATTAAAGAGGTTAAGTAATGCTATTTAATAAACGACTATTACCAGCTTTATCCATATTTCTACTTGCCGGTTGTGCTTTTTATGCAGATAAACCCACGCCCAAACTACAGCACGCACTATTAATAAAGCCACAAAGTGAGCTAATAGCGCAAGGTATGGCAAGGCTAATGCGCAGTAATCCTATCGCCGTGGCGGATGATGTATTTATGCAGCAAAGTGTAATGGTTGTTGATAATGTAAATAAAAGCGATGGGATGGGTAACCCAATTATGGGGAAGCAACTTAACATGCCCGATCGATTTGAGTTGCTGATCAAAAATAACACATGCTTTTTGCGCCACCTTGATAGCAAAGCAACTGAACCTTTACCCAAAGTACAATGCAAAGTGAATGGTTTTCACTCAGGTTAAACATAAAAAAGCCCGAACGGGCTTTTTCTTCAAATCATGTAAAGAACAGCTTATTTAATTTCAACACGCTGTGAACGCATTACAATCTCATCATTTAGCTCAATACCAATACCAGGCTCTTCAGATACTTCAAAGAAACCATTTTTAGGCTGTGGATCTTGTAAGCATAATTCACGATTCCACTTTTTAATTGCATACGTATGATGCTCATGAATCAAGAAATTTGGAATCGCCGTTTCCAAATGTAACGACGCAGCAGTTGCCACAGGGCCACCACATACGTGAGCTTGAATGCGCACATCAAAGATATCAGCATAGTCACATACTTTTTTAGTTTCAGTAAAACCACCACATAAACCAATATCCGGCTGAAGTACATTAATGCTCTGATCTTCTAAATACGGACGCACACCCCAACGGTTATATAAACGCTCGCCACCAGCAATAGGTACTGCCACTTTATCAGCTACTTTTGCATGTAAAGAATGATTTAAGTAGTTAACCGGCTCTTCATAAAACATACAATCAAATTCTTTGGCAATTTCACCAATTTGAATTGCCGAGGTTACACCCGGTAAGCTGTGGCATTCAAAAATGATGTCGACTTCATCGCCTACCGCTTCACGAATTGCTTGCATACGCGCACGGTACAGCTTCATTTCAGCACGTGAAATGATATTGGTACGGTCGTAATACGTATTACCATCTTTATCATATTGGATAGGGTCTACTTTTACTGCGTCATACCCTTGTGCCACGGCTTTTAATGCCGCTTCTGCGTACTCTTGTGGATGTACTAACGCTTTAAATTCTGTATCCCAATCGAACTGTAACTGCGATGCATAAGTACGCAGCTTATCGTTTACTTTGCCGCCTAATAACTGGTATACAGGTAAACCTAACGCTTTACCTTTAATGTCCCATAAAGCTGTATCAATCGCGCTCATCGCTGCATACACCACTGGCCCACCACCTAAACCCCAAAAGCTTTCACGCAGCATACGCGACCATAACTTTTCGGTTTGAAATGGGTCATGACCAATTAAGAAGGCATCTGCCATCTCTTTGATCATGGCCGCCGCCGCACTGTGACCTAAGTCATAAGCAAGGCCAGCCTCTCCAACACCACTAATACCTTCATCAGTATGAATACGAACGAATACTGGCGTCCATGCAGGTCTATCTGGGCAATGGATATCGAATACTTCAACGCGATTAACTTTCATGAAAATTCCTTATTAACCAAACTTAGGTTATTTTACAAAACTAGGATCAAGACGATAGGCCTTGCGTAACATCGCAGGCCAAGCAAGTTGCCCACCAGTGCTACCACTGTGTACAACATTCGCTTGATTATAAATATTATCGATTATGACTTGTGGCACAGGTGTAACTGCTTGGCCGCTCGCTTGTAATGCAAGCTGTATTTCACACGCACGCTGTAAATCGTAAAAACGCATAAAAGCATCACCGACTGTTGGACCAACAGTTAAGCCACCATGATTAACCAATAACATATGGTTGGTATCGCCTAAATCATCTTGTAAGCGCTTTTTCTCTTCATTATTGACCGCTAAGCCTTCATAACCATGATAGGACAACGATGGTAATGAAAACATTGAATACTGGCTCAAAGGCAATAAACCATTTTTTTGAGTTGCGACTGCAATCGTTTCTTTTGTGTGTAAGTGAATAACACAATGCGCATCATCGCGAACTTCATGAATAGCGCTATGGATAGTAAAACCTGCAGGATTGATTGCAAACGGCGTATCATCCAAAATATTGCCGTCTAAATCTACTTTTACTAAGTTAGACGCCGTCACTTCATCAAACGTTAAACCAAACGCATTTACTAAATAATAGTCCGTCCCCGGCAAGCGCGCTGATAAATGCGTGTAAATCAAATCACCCCAACGAAAGTGTTCAACTAACCTATAGCAGGCAGCTAAATCAACACGTAACTGCCACTCTTGGGCAGAGACTTTATTCTTTAAATCAAGTTGAGGTAATTCAAACATTTTAATGCCTTATTCAAACGTGAAAAACACGAAGTAGATGGATAGAAGTCTAAAGTAGTGCGGGAGGATGATCAATCTCTTTTAAAACAAAACAGCCACACCAAAATGGCGTGGCTGTTTATAAAATAACTTAAAAAGTAGTTAGCTTAGAAAGTATTATTTTACTTTTGATAAATAGTCAGCAATCGCCGCTAGCTCTTCATCAGTTACAGTTGCAACCATTGCTTTCATTGCTATGCTCATACCATTTGCACGAGCACCAGATTTAATATCTTTCATTTGCGCGAGTAGATACTCTTTATTTTGACCATTTAGCTTAGGGTACATTGCCATGATCGGTGATTTACCTTCAGCGCCGTGACATGTTTGACAGTTTTTAGCTGTATAAAGCGCTGCACCATCAGCAGCCATTGATGAAAATGAAACACTTGCTGCCATTGCAAGGCCAGCTCCTAAGAGTAATTTTTTTATCTTGCTCATTGTATTTTCTCTTCTTTATGACGGTTTATAAATCTATTCACTTAATTGTAGACTATGCTCAATGTCATGCTAACTTTGTACGTAATTTATACACGTAAAAGATCACATAACATTGTCAAAAATAACAAGTCTTTTGGTTACCAAACAAGGTCATCTGGGACTTCAAAGTCAGCATATGGATCATCTACATCTTTCCCTTTATCTTCAGGTTCAACATGGAAAACAATATACTTTTCATCGACTTCAGCGACTTTACGAGCAGGCTCATCTTCCAATACAAAAAATTGCCCTTCTAAAACACAAATAGCTAGACGCCCACCTGATAGTGCTTTTTGAGTCTTTTCGTTTACGTCCAGCTCTTTTACTTTATTTTCGTAAGTAAAATTAAAAGTACGTTCGCCACGAATCGTATCTTGATTATGGTGCTCTAATATTTGCTTAACGCGAGCAACTTCTCCGCGCTGCTTTAACTCACCTTGACGAGCTTGATTTAGCTCTTCTGCTTTTTTTTGCTGTTCTAATTTTGTTTGCTGAATATGCTTTTGCAGATCACTAGGGTTACTAGTCGCCCCTTTTTTTGGCTTTTTCTGTTGCTTGCGTTTTTCACTTTTTGCAACTTTCGCTTTATGTGATGTAGTTAATCCTGCTTGTAGCAATTGGTCTTGTAATGAACCCATAGCTTTGTTCCATTAAAAACTGATATTAAGATTATTTTAATCTTCAATGCGCATAAATCATAGTGTTATGACCATTAATCTAGCAAAGTGTAGTAATTGATAACCTGACTTAGCGCAATGAATGATGATTTTAAAGAAAAAACACTTAACTTAATTGAATTTAATATCAATCAGGTTAAGCTACAATTTTTATAGTCGGAGCAACAAATGCGTTTAAGTCATTTATTAATTTGCTCACTGCTTATCTTTTTTGTGCTCTATGCCCCGCAGCCATTATTGAGTCTATTCGCGGATCAATTTGCTGTTAGTCCCGCAATTGCAGGCAGCTTAATGACTGCCACTATGATCCCACTGGCCATTGCGCCGCTAATATACGGCCTACTCCTTGCTAAACGTAACCCTCTAACAATTTTGCGCTATGCAATGTTAGTGCTAGCGATTACCTGCATCGCTTTTGCATACGCTCCCAGCTTTGAATTATTACTGCTGTTACGTTTTTTGCAAGGTTTGACCTTACCGGCCGCATTAACGGCAATGACCACTTACATAGGCAGTCGCTATCAAGCCGATAACCTACAAAGAAATATGACTCTTTATATAGGTAGCACTATTGCCGGCGGTTACTTTGGCCGTGTATTAGCAGCAGTTTTTGCAGATCTATGGGCATGGCAAAGTTTCTATTTTATCATCGCTGCGGGTCTAACGGGTTTAGCATTATGCATTCCGCGCAATCAAGCGCAATTAGTTAGCAATCCACTTTCGCCATTAAGTTATATAAAACAGCTAGCAGATGCTGCGGTATTAAAATTGTATGGTGCAGTATTTTGTATGTTTTTTTGCTTTGCCGCACTGCTTAATTACTTGCCGTTTATTCTGCAAGATACCTTTTTAATCACCAACACGCGTGATATTGGCTTAGTTTATAGCGGATATTTAATTGGTGCGCTAGCTTCTATAGCTACGCCGTGGTTATTAAGAAAAAGTCATTCTCCGTGGTATTTACTATGCGCAATATTCACCTTGTATAGCGTGACATTGGTGGCATTAATGAGTTCTCAACTGGCTGTATTTTTATTGGCTTTTACTGGATTTTGCGGGGCAATGTTTATTATTCATTCAACTGCTGCGCCATTGGTTAATAAAATAAGCAGCGCGCCAGCAAGTGTCACTAATGGCGCATATGTATCGTTTTATTACAGTGGAGGAGCCCTTGGCTCTTTTGTACCAGGCATGGTTTATCAACAGTTTGGTCATATAGCGTTTATAGCATCACTACTGTTCGTCTGCCTATGTGGATTAGCGTTAGTGAGTTCAGGTTATCTCGCTGGCAAAAAAACCACTTTAGGCTGATGCCCTGTCGCTGTAAAAAAAGTATCTAGATCCATTTTTTTAATAGCCACGTTTGCGTATTATCAAAGGGATGACAATGAAATAGATCACCAAACCAAATATCTTGATCAAGCCATAACGTTACATTATTTTGCTTGTCGTTCATTAACGCTAACATTGAGACACAGCCAGGTGCGACTTTTAAATAACGTGCTAAACGCTCATCAGAAGCAAACCCTAATCTCGATAAGCCCTGATACTTAGCTAGGGCGTGTTGACCTTTCGTGATTAATTTTGCAGCAGTATGTTTGGTATTTAGGCAAGGCAGCGCCTATGGTGTGTGGTTGTTCCCCATAAATAGGCGATAACGCAGTATAAATGCCAAACATGCGCTGCCCAAAGGGTTCTTTCTAGGGGCGATTGACTCTTTGTTACCTACACGGATGTAGGTAAGGGGCGTGAGCAGGACGCGGAAGCTTTGCTCGGTTT
>NZ_JABCJL010000001.1:0-356060 GCF_012952265.1 Pseudoalteromonas sp. NEC-BIFX-2020_015 | reverse complement strand
GCTCTGCCGTAAATTGACGATTAACCAAGTCCTTTGGCTTATTTTGTTGCTCATCTGGTATCGTTGTTTTACATGCTTTACCGCGACGAGCACCTTGGATACCCATATTTCGCATTAGTCGCTCAACGGTGCAACGGGCTACTTGGTGGCCGTCAAGTTGCAGTTGTTTCCATATTTTCCTTGCTCCATAAACAGACATGTTATCTTCCCACGCTTGGCGAATGAGTATCATCAGCTCAGCATCACGCTTTTTGCGGTTAGATAGTCGCTCAGGCTGCCTCTGTCGCTGTTTGTGGGCGTAATACGTTGAAGATGCAATGGGCAATTCCTTGCAAATTGACTCGACACTATAATGCTCACGACACGCATCTATAAACGTCACGCTTATTTCTATTTGCGGTCGAGCTCCGCTTGGGCGAAAAAAGCGGCAGCTTGCCTCAAAATATCATTCGTTCGCTTTAATTCTTTATTCTCACGCTCTAAAGCAGCAAGTCGCTCTTCAGTTGATTGAGTGTTAGAAGATGGTTTAGACGGTTGAGCTTGAGACTTCTTAACCCATGCTCTAAGTGTTTCTGGAGTACACCCCAGTTTATTTGAAATCGATACTAGCGCAGCCCAAAGAGAGGGGTATTCATGCTGTTGTGTAGTAACAAGCCTAATTGCACGTTCACGAAATTCTGATGTATAGCGATTTGATTTTTTCATAGCTCCAGTTTCTCAAGTTATGGAGTCTCTGGCAAACACGGGGCGATTCATTGTTAAAGAAACGTATAAAAAGTGGGGATATACAGAGCAAGCATTTATATATTATAAATTTGATGCCAATGATAAAAGGTTTAAAGATCAGCGCACAGTTTATAACAAATGCCGTTTTGGCTTAAAAGATGGCAAGTGGTATATGGATAATTTACTGAAAAATTAATTTTAGTGTGTTTTAATTAAAATTAGAATATAAAATAAGCAATTAATAAATAAGGATATACGTTAAGGTGCAAAAAAATATTAAACTAGTCGCTATTTTTTTCTTCTTGTTGATAAGCAGTCAAACGATAGCTAATAGCAATAACTTAACAGTAAAATACGAAGTGATTAAGGGCGGTGAGCATTTTGCTGATATTACAATCAAGGTTAACGACACCTACTTACGCACCGATTACCAGTTAAAAGATGAAAAGCTTACTGAGATGACTGTAAAGTGGAAAGGTCAATATGTTATTGAGCATAAAACCCAGCGAGCTTACTTACTTGACTACAATGTTACTAACCAAAGAGCAGAAGATGCACGCAAAGAAATGGCTGCACAAATCACTAATATATCGGCAGAACAGATATTTGAAATGAGTATTGATCCTATCAATGATGAAAGTGAATTTATACGTTATGAAAAAGTAGGAAACAATAAATTAGTTGGAAAGTTTGAAGGTGATGTTGATCATGAAATTCAGTACCTTGAGCTGCCTAATAAGTATATGAGTCAAAAACAATATGACTGGTTACTTTCAAGAGCCAAAGAAGATCGCAAATTTGGCCAAGCCTTTGTTGCTATTCTAGATCAGCCACTTTCTGAAGTTATTCGCAGAGTGAGTTATCAACATGCTGTTCTTCCTGTCCAAATAAAAACATATGACTATGATATAAACCTAAAGTCTGTTGATTCTAAATTTATTGATGAGAGTGAACTGCAAATCAAAGCAGGGATTATTCAGGCAGATATGACTCATTCTGCAATCCAATTTTTAGAAAGCTTATCACAGCGCTTCAAATAATAAATTGCCAATGGTAGTGCGGCTGTAGTGATCTCGGTTCACTTATCGGTTTTTGTGAACCACAATTTTTAGAGACTGTAAAATTCAGAGTCAAATCGAAACAAGCTACATGTCGGATCATAAAAACGTTTATTTAGGAACGTGGGATTATGATGTTGGTATGATATTAAGTAATTTACTCTTTATTCTCTTAAATAGTACAAATTTTAAAAAATTTAACAAATTCATATTCTACTTGCTCTATACTATAACCTGTATTTGAAAAGCTATATGGCAATATTAATGCACTTCCAATCTTCAATTAGTCATCTTTTTCGCAGCAATAAAATATCTTTATTAGCGCTGCTCGTCTTTAGCATTATCGCGATCCCTGCTTTATATATATTCGAGCTTAAAGTTAGACAAGATGTTTACCGCACAGCTCAAACTAACCTCAATCAAGAATTGAGTACAAAAAGCTTATCTTTAAAAAGACAGTTAAAAAGTAGTGTTACGTCTATTCGTTTTTTAAACGCCACACCGCCCATTTCAGGTATTAGTAGAGCAACAGATAATAATTCTATAGATCCGCTTCTAAATACACCCATTGAAGTATGGCAGACACGTCTGGCTGGGATTTTCAGTGGTTTTATGAATACAGACGAGTATTTATTACAGGCAAGGTACATAACTTTAGCCAATGATGGCCAAGAGGTTGTAAGAGTAGACAGAGATTTAGATGGTGTTATAAGACGTATAGAAGGTGAGCAATTACAGCATAAGGGCCAGCGAGATTATATGCTTAAAGCCAGTATGTTAGATCAAAACTCTGTTTATATATCACCCATTGACTACAACCGAGAAAACGGAGAGATCCAAGTTCCCTATGTAAGTACTTATAGGGTAGCTAAACCTGTGTTTAATAAGGAAGGGTTTGTTTTTGCAGTACTTGTTACAAATTACTTTGCAGAAGAACTCTTTGATAGTTTGATTTTTAGTCTTCCTGATGGGGTAGATATCTATCTTTTAAACAATCAAAATCAGTTTTTATCGCACCCGCAGTCAGATCTGACATTTGGGTTTGAATTTGGTCAAGATATAACATGGTCAACTGTTTTCAATGAAAGCCAAGATATCAGTATGCAAGATACTTTGGCTATGAGTGGTTTACCAAATCAGTATTACCTCAAGCAACGCATTGCATTTGATAGTAACGATATTAGTATGTTGCCTTTAGAGCTTGCAGTGTCAATTGACACTGCGGTATTACTAAAAGAAATTGCAAATAGGCGTGAGAGTTTCATTTTAGTGGTTTTTTCACTGTTTTCAGTCTTATTGTTTATGGTCTTGTTTTATCAACGTTACATTAACCGTAAGTTAGAAATTCACTCATTGAAAGAACAGAATAATAAAATCATTGAGAACTCACTAGATTCAATCGTCACTGTAGAAGAAAATGGTGTGATCAGTAATGCAAATAAAACAGCGTTGCAAAGCTTTGATTTACTATTAAATGAAACGAATTTTACGCAGTTATTTGAATTAAAAAATAAAGATAAGCACAGTTTAAGTGAAACTATCAACAAAGGAGCAAAACCACCATTTGAAGCTGTATATATAGATACTGATAACATCCGGCACTTTTATTCTGTTACTTTAACCTGTGTTTTTGATGTGTTCACTCAGCGAAATCAAATAGCGGCGATTTTGAGAAATATTAATTCTTTGAAGCAAACTCAGAGCGAGCTTGAATTATTAAACGAGACACTAGAGTTAAAAGTATCACAGCGTACAGTGGAGCTTGAAAGTGCGATAGAAGAAGCGCTTGCAGCCAGCCAAGCTAAAAGTGATTTTGTGGCGAATATTTCCCATGAGATCCGCACGCCAATGAATGGTGTGTTGGGGATGCTAGAAATGCTTAAAGAAGACCCATTAAGTGACGTGCAGCTACAGTATTTAAGCTTTGCAAATAGTAGTGCTAATTCATTAATGACACTTATAAACGACATTCTTGATTTTTCTAAGATTGAAGCGGGTAAGCTTGATATTGATAATCATAGCTTTGATGTGATTACTGTTTGCAGTGATATGATCACTTCAATGGCGATACAGGGCCAGAGAAAAGGGCTCGAAGTGTTATTAAATACCGATAAAGTCATGGATCGAATGCTTGTTGGGGATAGCCATCGTTTAAAACAAATTTTGATCAATTTATTGAATAATGCTTTTAAATTTACCCACCAAGGCGAAGTAAGTTTAACACTTGATTGTAAATATCTAACTGAAGATAAACTACGTATGAGTTTTTCTATTCAGGATACTGGTATAGGTATTGCGCAAGAAAATATAGATAAATTATTTGATGTATTTACTCAAGAAGATACAAGTACTACTCGACACTTTGGTGGTACAGGGCTTGGTTTATCGATTTGTAAAAAACTAGCGCAACTAATGGGCGGAGATATAAGTGTAACCAGTGAAAAAGGCAAAGGCAGCTGCTTTACTGCCTATGTAGATCTTCATGTTGCACCCGAGAAAAAATTAAATACCCCTATTGAATTAGCCGCAGATATTCAAGTAGGCGTGCTAATTGCGAAAGAGAGTGTGTTTCAAAATATTACCAATTTACTTGTCAAAAACTGTAAAGTTGATTTAAATAACATACAACGTTTTGATTATCTAGAAGAGTACGATACGTTCAATGTCGACCTCATGGTGATTGATAACGAGCACCCACTGCTCGATAAATTAATCGCTTTATGCGAACAGCAAAATAAAAAATATATGTTAATTTTGCGTGATTTATTATTAAGTAAGGCTGATAAAGCGAGCTTTCCTGAAAACTGCCACATGCTTAATAAGCCGCTAACACAAGATCAGTTTAGCTATAAGCTGGCAAGTATATTTGGTGCAAGTAATAGCTTTTTACTTCCTTCCCAGAAAGCTGATTCTGAAGGCGAGGTTCATGTTGATCTCTCTCGATACAAAGTCTTGCTGGTGGATGATAATATGATCAATATCGAAGTTGCTAAAGCCATTTTAAAACGAACCCAGGTCAGTATTACGTGTGCAAGCGATGGTGTGGAAGCACTCGAAGCATTACAAGCGCACCAACAACAGCCATTTGATGTTATTTTAATGGATTGTCAAATGCCTAATCTTAATGGTTATGATACGACAAGTGAGATCCGAAATAATAAAGCCGGCATTGTCTATCGCCATATCCCGATTATTGCTATGACAGCCAGTGCAATGGCAGGGGATAGGGAACGGTGTATTTCAGCGGGTATGAATGATTACATTACTAAGCCTATTAAACCAAAAACCTTGAAAAACAAGTTAGCGATGTGGCTGCTTAATTAAGCAGCCGATTTTTGCTCCTTATTTTTAACTCGGCTGTGTGATGATTCATCTGCTGAGTTAAGCACTTTTTTGGTATCACTCCAATGTAGCAGTTCAATCCTTCCACATGCTTGCTCTACCAGTGCTGTGCAGCTTTCTATCCAATCGCCATCGTTGCAATACACAATCCCATCAACTACTTTAATTTCAGGGTGATGGATATGACCACAAATAATTCCATCAACACCTTGTTTTTTCGCTTCATGAATAGCTGCATTTTCAAAAGCTTCTATTGCTTCTCGTGCTTTATGAACGCGGGCTTTTATCCACGCTGCAAGTGACCAGTAGTTCTGACCAAACAGCCGGCGAATACGGTTCGTCCAGCGATTTAAAAAAAGTAAAAAATCATAACCCGCATCACCTGCAATACTTATTAGCTTGTTGTAGCGAGTGGCAGAGTCAAAATCATCACCATGGACAAGCAAAAAGCGCTTATTAGCTTTTGTGGTATGAATATATTGCTGGTGTACTTCAATACCGAATAAGCTGTTGTTTATATATTGCCTGAATGTTTCATCATGATTGCCGGGAATATAGATAACACGCGTGCCTTGAGATGCTTTTTCTTGAATGCATGTTAAAACTTGGTAATGGCTTGAGTGCCAATAAAAGTTGCGCTTCATAGACCAAAGATCAATTATGTCGCCTACTAAATAGAGGGTGTCGCATTCAATGCTGTTTAAAAAATCGAGTAGGTAATCAGCTCTGCAATCTTTATAGCCCAGGTGTACATCTGAGATCCATACTGCGGGAAAGTATTGTTTATCACTTGTGTTGTTATTAGTCATAGTCGTTATTGATAGTGTAATAATAACTACGTTAGGTAAATTTGATGACGTTAACGCGACAGTTTAACGAAACATCTATGACACTTATACCCAAGCCACCTCAAGATACAGACTTCAGCGTTTCACAGGTGTTTAATATCAAGGCGTTACTTTGCAATAATGGCAGTCCCTTTTAAGAAGTAACAACGATGAGAGTAAGCGCCTGTGAAACGCCCAACGGGTTGGTTTAAAAGCGATTTATACTGCGTTATTGATTTTAACAAGGGAACAACCATTATTTGCAATCAATGCCTTGTCTAAATCGCTTTTAATTCCAACTGAAACTGCATCTTGAGGTGGCTTGGGTATAGTATCGAGCTCAGCATAACAGAGCATATGCTTACAATGAAAAAAGTAGTGTGATGATAAAAAGCAGGGAACAAAAAAGCCGCATAAAGCGGCTTTTATATTCAACTAGATTGACGTTAAATTAAACGTTCATCGCAGTTTTAATTGCTTCTACAGCGGTATCAATATCAATCATTAGCTTTTCGCCAGTACGGCGATTTTTAAGTTCTACTTTGTTTTCATCAAGGTTACGTTCGCCAATAACCAATGTGAAAGGCACACCCAATAATTCCATATCGTTGAACATCACACCAGGGCGTTCTTTACGATCATCAAATAACACCTCTAACCCTGCTGCTTTTAACCCTTCATAAAGATTATTAGCAATATCAGGAATACGATGAGATTTGTGCATATTCATTGGCACAATAGCAATGTCAAATGGCGCAATAGGTTGAGGCCAAATAATACCGTATTGGTCATTATTTTGCTCAATAGCAGCAGCGACGATACGAGACACACCAATACCGTAACAACCCATGGTCATTATTTGGTTTTTACCTGTTTCGCTTAATACACCGGCTTTCATTGCTTCTGAGTACTTAGTCCCAAGTTGGAAGATATGACCAACTTCAATGCCGCGCTTGATTTGTAAGTTACCTTGACCACAAGGGCTGGCGTCACCTTCAACAATGTTACGTAAGTCAGCAACTAGGTAATCTGTTACATCGCGATCCCAGTTTATGCCACTGTAATGCTCGTCGTCTTTATTAGCGCCTGCAACAAAGTCAGCCATCACATTGGCTGTGCGGTCAATAATAATTGGCATAGATAAACCTACAGGTCCTAAAGAACCAGGTTTTGCACCTACAGCGGCAATAATATCAGCTTCTTTTGCCATCTCGAGAGGCGCATCGACTAATGGGTGTTTCTCTGCTTTAAGTTCATTAAGATCATGATCACCTCGCACAACTAAAGCAACCAAGCCTCGTTGCCCTTCTTCATTTGGCGCGCCATATACAATCAGCGTTTTAACACCACGATGTGGTTTTACACCGTAATGCTTTTTAAGCTCATCAATAGTTTTTGCATCTGGCGTAGGGAATGCTTTTAATTCTTTGCTCGGTGCAGGGCGAGCTTCACTTGGTGCGAGTGCTTCTGCTTTTTCAATGTTCGCAGCGTAGTCACTGGCATCACTAAATGCAATCGCATCTTCACCAGACTCAGCCAATACATGAAACTCATGCGATACGCTACCGCCAATTGATCCCGTGTCAGCAATAACTGGGCGGTAATCTAGGTTTAAGCGTTCAAAAATATTACAGTATGCTTTGTGCATCGCTTGGTAAGTTGCATCTAAACATTCATCACTTAAGTGGAACGAGTATGCGTCTTTCATGGTGAATTCACGTGCGCGCATTACACCAAAGCGAGGGCGACGTTCATCACGTACTTTTGTTTGTACTTGATACAAAGTGATAGGTAGTTGCTTGTAAGAGTTGATCTCTTTACGAACAAAATCAGTGATCACTTCTTCGTGAGTTGGGCCTAATGCAAACGTTCGATTATGGCGATCTGTAAAGCGGACTAACTCTGGGCCAAACTGATCCCAACGACCCGATTCTTCCCATAAATCAGCAGGCTGAATTACAGGCATTAGCATTTCGATAGCGCCTGCTTTATCCATTTCTTCGCGCACGATGTTTTCTACTTTACGTAACACGCGTAAACCAGAGGGTAACCAAGTATATAGGCCCGACGCGACGCGACGGATCATACCCGCTCTTAACATTAATTGATGCGATACAATTTCAGCATCTGAAGGCGTTTCTTTAAGTGTTGCGAGAATATATTGACTGGTACGCATGTTTATTCCGATAGTTATAAAATTATTATTTCAATAAGGCACTCAGTTTAGCAGTGGTTGCTTTTACACTAAAGCGCTAAGTGTGTTTTTCTAGTTTTTTTCTATGCTAGTGACGTAGTTATGTTCGCCGTTAACCTGCCAACGGATATTAAAATCATACAAGGTCATCCCATAACTTTGTTCACCCTCTTTTTGTTTTTTGTAAGCAGGGCGAGGGTCTTGCTTAAGGACATTATTGATAAAGTCGTGTAAATCAGGGTAGTCGGTCTGCTGTTTGATAAACTCGAGTACTGATGAGCTAAATTCAACGGTCATTTGCGTTTCTGGGCGAGTATCAGCAAAGCCTGCGGTTGCATCGACCATAGCATCAGAATAGGGTAAATAAGGTTTTATATCTAAAATTGGTGTGCCATCAAGTAAATCAATTCCCGCTAACAATAAGCATAATTGACCATTTTTATATTCAATGCCTTCGAGCTTTACTGCGCTCATACCAATGGCATTGGGTCTAAAGGTCGCACGTGTTGCAAACACACCTTTACGCTCATTGCCTCCTAAGCGTGGCGGTCTAACCATCGCAGAGTAACCTTTATCAGCGGTTTCATGAAAACGAAAGAGTAACCAAATATGGCTAAACTCATCTAAGCCACGAACAAATTCTTCACGGTTAAAATCAGCAGCAAACACAAGCTTTGCTTTGGCTTGTGGCACTAAACGAGGTTGGCGAGGAATAGCAAACTTCTGTTTATACGGAGATTGAATATGGCCAATGGCCGTTAGTTGAAAATCGTTCATGAAACTCAATGACTGTTGAAGATACGCCATTCTACCTGTTCATACTAAAAAAGGCAGCCTGAAGCTGCCTTAAACAAGGGGAGTTTATAAAAAATGTTAGAACATGTATTGCACTGAAAAAGATGCGACATCCATATCAGTATCAATATCGTCTTCTAATTTATAGCGTTCATACTCTAAGCGAACTTGCACGTTGCTTGTAAATGCGTACTCTAAACCCGCACCGTAAAATACATCACCACCACTTTGCTCAGCAGAAATTTCGCCAAGGGCAGGGATATCGCTGGTTACTTCTGCGTCCCACTCTAACCAACCGCCTTTAGCATAAACTGAAAAGCTCTCAGTAATTGGCGCTGCTAAGCGTCCGGCGAGAGATATACCATCTACTTCGGCATAGCTGTCTATGTCACTTACTTCATCAAAATTTTGATAAGCAAGTTCAAGACTTAAATATTTATTAAATTGGGTACCAATGTAGCCTTTGAGCATTTGTGAGTCATCGTCAAAATCAATGTCGTTTTCTGAATCTTCAAATTGAAAAGAATATTGACCGTAGCCGATACCAGTATAAATACGTGGTGAGTCCATCTCGTTAACATCAGCCTGCGCTGCAGAGTTAAAGCCAAGAGTTGCTAAAGCAAGTGCTGAAAGAGAAAGTGTTTTAATCATTAAATAGCTCCTTTATAAAATAAAAATAAATAACCCGTGGTTACTTGTCTCTTTTATAATTGCATCGATTATGCCAGCTTGAAGTTGGCTAAATTAAAAGCTAAAAAAGGTGTTTTTGTCTAATCTATCAGCAGGTTGGTGTGTTTTTATTCATGTGTTCAGTTTCGCCATGGAAAGCTTTTCATGGCGATATGTAAACTTTACTTAGTGATTATTCTGGCTCACATTTGTGTAGTAAGGTTTCAGTTTCAATGGCGATTTCTTTCATTTTTATTGCGTAGTTTTCAAGTTGTTTCTCTTCGCTACTCACTGCCACATATTCTGGCACATTAACAGGGTAGCCAGTTTCATCCATGGCTACGAAACTAATAACACAGTGATTTGTTTCAACCATATTTTGTGTTTTGGGATCACCACATCGCACTTGTATAAAGATTTGCATGCTTGTTTTACCCGTATGAGCGATTTTAGCTTCTACCTCAACTATTTGACCAACAAGAATAGGGCGGCGAAATTTAACACCGGCCACTGACACCGTAACGCAGTAGTGGCCACTCCAACCAGCGGCACATGCATACCCAGCTTGGTCAATCCATTTCATGACAACACCACCGTGGACTTTTCCTCCAAAGTTAACATCGGTGGGCTCAGCTAAAAAACGAAACACTACATTAGACGACGGCATACATATTACTCTTTACTATTAGACGGTTATTATTGAGCATAGCGCAAAAAAGGGGCCGAAGCCCCCTGCAATTTAGGATTAGTTCAAAATTTAAAATAATTTACATATTGGGGTAGTTTGGCCCACCAGCACCTTCAGGGGTTACCCATGTAATATTTTGGCTTGGATCTTTAATATCGCAGGTTTTACAATGCACACAATTTTGTGAATTGATCACAAATTCATCTTTACCGTTAACCTGTTGTACTTCATAAACCCCCGCAGGACAATAGCGCTGTGCTGGTTCGTCAAATTTTACAAGGTTTACGTCAATAGGGATGGCGCTGTTTTTTAGTTGTAAATGACACGGCTGAGATTCTTCATGGTTAGTGTTTGATAAAAACACAGATGACAACTTATCAAAGCTAAGTACAGCATCAGGTTTTGGGTAGTCAATTTTATCTGCTTGGTTTTTATCAACTAATGTGCAGTGATCTGGTGTGTTATCTTTAAAAGTAAACGGTAAGCCGCCACCAAACATATTTTGATCAAGGGTGTTATAAGCTCCTCCTATAAACTTACCGAGTTTATGCATTGCAGGACCAAAGTTGCGAGATTGGTGCAACTCTTTATAGGCCCAGCTTTGCTTAAAGGCTTGTGCATACTCAGTAAGATCAGAGTGCGCCTGTGCGTTACACAAGGCTTTAAAAATAACCTCAGCTGCAATCATGCCTGATTTCATTGCAGTATGATTACCTTTGATTTTTGCAAAGTTTAAGGTGCCAGCATCACAGCCAACAAGTAAACCACCAGGGAAATGCATTTTAGGTAAAGAATGCAGGCCACCTTTTGCAATTGCGCGAGCACCATAAGAAATTCGCTCACCACCTTGGAGAATATCTTTAAAAACAGGATGATGTTTCATACGTTGAAATTCATCAAACGGGCTTAAATGTGGATTTGAATAATTTAAATCAACAATCAGCCCCACTACAACTTGGTTGTTTTCACTGTGGTACATAAATGCACCGCCATTCGTATCCCCAGCGAGCGGCCAACCAGTTCCGTGAACAACGTTACCTTGCTTGTGTTTGGCAGGATCTATTTGCCAAATTTCTTTAAAGCCCAAACCATAATGTTGTGGTGATGCATCGGCATCAAGGGCAAATTGATTGATTAATTGTTTGCCTAAATGGCCACGGCAGCCCTCGGCAAATACAGTGTACTTTGCACGAAGCTCCATACCCGGCATAAAACCATCTTTTTCGTTGCCGTCTTTATCAAGGCCCATATCGCCAGTAACAATACCTTTTACAGTATCGTCTTCTATTATTAATGAATGAGCGCTAAACCCTGGAAAAACCTCAACTCCTAAGTTCTCAGCTTGTTCAGCGAGCCAACGACACACATTGCCCATAGAGACAATATAGTTACCCGTGTTATGAAAACTTTTTGGGGTCGCAAAATGAGGGATGGCAGTTGCTTTATTGTCATTATTAAACCAATAAATCTCATCATTGGTTACTTTAGTTGTAACGGGAGCGTCAAGGTCTTGCCAATTAGGCAGCAACTCATCTAATGCAGTGGTCTCAAATATTGCACCAGATAAAATATGGGCACCCACTTCTGAGCCTTTTTCAACTACGCAAATCGTACACTCTTGTTGTTTTTCTTGTGCTTGTTGCGCTAATCGGATTGCGGTAGCTAAGCCAGCAGGCCCAGCGCCGACAATAACGACATCAAATTCCATGGTTTCGCGTTCGACCATATTAACCTCTTTTGTGTGACGGACCTGTGCCTTTACGATGGCAATTTCATACTTGCAAATGAAACGTTACAGGTTAGGAATAGTTTAAGGTTATTTTAGGTTGACGTTTACGTCAACAGGAAGTAGTCTGAATTCATAAAATAAATAGGTTGACGTACACGTTACCTTGTAGGTTTAAATTAAAATGGAGTTCCTATGAAAGTTCTCGTACCAATAAAAAGAGTGATTGACTACAACGTGAAAGCACGTGTCAAAGCAGATAATAGCGACGTTGATCTTACTAATGTAAAAATGGCGATGAACCCATTTTGTGAAATAGCAATTGAAGAAGCAATTCGTTTAAAAGAAGCGGGTATAGCAACCGAGGTTGTTGCAGTTACAATTGGTGCTAAAGCATCGCAAGAGCAATTACGTACAGCGCTTGCTTTAGGAGCTGATAAAGCGATTCATATTGAAACGGATGAAAAATTAGAATCTCTGCATGTGGCTAAATTATTAGCTAGAATTGTTGAGCAAGAAGCGCCAGAGCTGGTTATTTTAGGTAAACAGTCTATTGATTCAGATAACAATCAAACAGGACAAATGCTTGCTGCGTTAACAGGGCGCGGGCAGGGTACTTTTGCATCTAAAGTAGATGTAGCCAATGGCACAGTAAATGTAACCCGTGAGGTCGATGGTGGTTTGCAAACTGTCGCACTTAAATTACCCACTGTAGTGACGACTGATTTACGCCTTAATGAACCTCGTTATGCTTCATTACCGAATATTATGAAAGCAAAACGTAAGCCGCTAGATGTCATTGCAGCTGATAGCTTAGGTGTAGATTTAACACCGCGTATTAGCGTTGTTGAAGTACATGAACCAGCAAAGCGAAGTGGTGGCATCATTGTTGACGACGTTGCTCAGTTAGTTGATTTATTAAAAACACAAGCGAAGGTGATTTAAATGAAAACATTAGTTATTGCGGATCATGACAATGGTGTTTTAAAGCCTGAAACGTCAAAAACGATTAATGCGGCCTTAAAGCTTGGTTTTGCTGTTGATGTACTCATCGCGGGTGAAAATTTAGCACCGATGAGTGAAGAGGTTGCCAGCATTGCGGGTGTAAACGGCGTATTAGTTGCCGATAACAGTGAATATGCTCATCAATTAGCAGAAAATATCGCTGATTTAGTGCTATCACTTGCACCGGAGTATTCACACCTTGTAGCGAGTGCAACAACAACGGGTAAAAACTTTATGCCACGTGTTGCTGCCTTATTAGATGTAGCGCAAATTTCAGAAATCATTGACGTAGTTGATGGCGACACATTTAAACGCCCAATTTATGCAGGTAATGCAATTGCGACAGTTAAATCATTAGATAGTAAAAAAGTGATTACGGTTCGTGCGAGCAGCTTTGATTTACAAGGCGAGCAAACAGCTGCCGATATTACGGCTATTGACGCGGTATTTAGCAGTCAATCGAGCTCTTTTGTTAGTGTTGAACAAACCGAATCTGAACGTCCAGAGTTAACGGCTGCGCAAGTGGTTATATCAGGTGGGCGTGGCATGCAAAACGGTGAGAACTTCTCATTACTACATGGTATTGCTGATAAGCTTGGTGCTGCCATTGGCGCATCGCGTGCTGCGGTTGACGCGGGCTTTGTACCCAATGATATGCAAGTAGGTCAAACGGGTAAAATTGTTGCGCCTAACTTATATATTGCAGTGGGTATCAGCGGCGCAATTCAGCACTTAGCAGGCATGAAAGATTCAAAAGTGATTGTTGCAATCAATAAAGATCCAGATGCACCGATTTTCCAAGTGGCAGATTACGGCCTAGTTGCTGACTTATTTGATGTGCTACCAGAGCTAGAAAGCGCGCTATAATAACTCTGATTGTTAAAAGCTGTTGTGACTATTTTCATGCTCGCACAGCTTTTTTATTTTGCTTACCTGAATTCACCTCAAAACACATTTTAAAATATCTTTTCATTGCTTTTCAGCTCAAAAACCATAGATCACACTTCATTTTTTTATTGATTAATTTTACTTATCCTAACGCTAAAAATAACTCGTTGGTCAGAAAGTTAAAAAACCTTTATAAATCACTCGTAGCTTAGGCTAAAGCACCCATCCTGTTAAGTTAGCGTGTTATTTATAACCCTCACTTAGCAGTATGGGTGTTTCTATTTAAGCGTATACCTAAACCAACCCTGTGCAACGCTTTGTCTGCCTCTAGAGGTGGCTTGGGTATATACGCATTTACTTTATTTTGACTTATTTTTAGGAAAAGTCGTGTTTAAAACCTTAATCGTGGTTGATAACAACGAGCAAACCCTTGCTCACTCATTTGAAAACGTAATTACCTTCAATACCTATTTACGTGACTACCCAAAGCTTAATGAGCCAAAAACACGCATTATTAACTTGTGTGACTCGAGCCAATACTTGAGCAAAGGCTATTATTGTTCATTACTTGCAGAGGCCCGTAAACATCAAGTATTACCGAGTGTGAAAACCATCAATGCCTTACGAAGTGGCCAAGCTTTAATGCTTAATTTAGGCCAAATTGACGGTACGTTCTATTTTGGTAATGCTGTAAATGAACTGCAAAGTAAAGCGGCAAAAGCGGTATTTAAACAATACCCAGCACCGATCTTATTTGTTGATCACGCAGGGTTATTACAACAAGGTTCTTTAGCGTCACTTAATAGTGAGCAGCACCAAGAGTTTGTCGCCAAGCTAAACGAATTTACACAAACGCAGTGGCGTATTAGTGATACGCAGAAACGCCACCGTTGGGGAATGGCAATTTTGGTTGATCACAACGAAAAAGTGCCGCCAAGTGATAAAGACGCCATTGCGCGCTTTATAAAAGCAGCCGCTAAGCATGGTATTCATGCTCAAGCGCTAAGCTTTGAAGAGATTGATAACATTGCACAGTTTGATGCGCTATTTATTCGTCAAACGACCGCGATTGATCACCCAACTTACCGTCTTGCAAGTAAAGCGCAAAGTTTAGGGCTCGTAGTGATTGATGATGCAGATTCGATTTTGCGTTGTTGTAATAAGGTATATTTACATGATGCGTTTAACTATCAAAAAGTACCAAGTTTAAAAACCATGGTAGTGGCTGATCAAACAGACGAAACAATTACACAATTAGAAGCGACATTTACTTACCCGTTAGTACTGAAAATGCCAGAAGGGTCATTTTCGAAAGGTGTTTATAAAGTTGCTGATCAAACTGAGCTGAAAGTTAAGCTAACGGAACTTTTTGAATTTAGCGCATTAGTGCTTGCACAAGAGTATATGTACACAGAATACGATTGGCGAGTGGGCGTATTAAACGGACGCGCTATTTATGCCTGTCGCTATTTAATGGCGCGTAATCATTGGCAAATTTATAACCATGATGCAAAACGGTTTTTCTCGGGTGGGTTTGAAACACTGCCAACTTTTGAGTTACCAAAAGCAGTATTAGACGCCGCTTTAAAAGCGTGTAAAACGGTTGGTAAAGGCTTATATGGCGTAGATGTAAAAGAGCATCAAGGCCGTGCTTATGTGCTTGAAGTAAACGACAACCCAAGTATTGATCATAAAGTAGAAGATGCCTATTTAGGGGATGAACTTTATATGATCATCATGGATGAATTTAAACAGCGACTTGAAGCAAGAGGCCGCGGTTAATGACTCAATATGATGTGGCAGTTCGTGCTGCCACTGACTTAGATTTAAACGCGTTACTTGAAATAGAACAACAAAGCTTTAGCCAAGATAGGTTAAGTGCACGGAGTTTAAAGCGTTGGATATCGGCTAAACACGGCATCTTACTCGTTGCACAGTGTCAGCAGCAATTACTCGGTTATGGTTTAGTGTGGTGTCATAAGGGAACGCGGCTGGCGCGGTTATATTCGCTTGCAGTTACGCCACACGCACAAGGTAAAGGCATTGCACAGCAATTATTAAAGGCACTTGAGCAGGCAACAGCACAGCGTGGACGACTGTATATGCGCTTAGAAGTTGCAGTAAATAATACCCAAGCAATTGGCCTTTATGAAAAGCTAGGTTATCGAGTATTTGGCCAATACAGTGATTATTACGATGATCATAGTGATGCGCTACGGATGCAAAAAAACATTCGTCAAACTGACGAATTACAGTTTGCACGTTTAACGCCTTGGTATCAGCAAACGACAGAGTTTACATGTGGGCCATCCGCCTTGTTAATGGCTATGGGCAGTGTGAATCAAAAGCAAGTGCTTGATCAAGGCGCTGAGTTAGCTATTTGGCGAGAAGCAACCACTATATTTATGACCTCAGGACATGGTGGGTGTCATCCGTTAGGCTTAGCTTTAGCTGCCGATAAACGCGGTTACGATGTGGAAATAATGCTTAACACTGAGGATGCCTTATTTGTTGATGGTGTACGCAGTGAGACTAAAAAAACAGTGCTACGTGTTGTCCATCAGCAGTTTGTTGAGCAAATTTCGCAGCATGAGTTAAGTATTAACTACAGTGATGTAGATTTAAGTCATATAGAGCAGTGGGTAGAACGTGGTTTCAGTGTCTTAGTGTTGATCAGTACTTATCGTTTTGATGGTAAAAAATCACCGCATTGGGTGTGTATCACTCATCTTGATGATCACTGCTTATATGTTCATGATCCATTTTGTGAAAACGATAAACAACGCGCACTAGATTGCCAGCATGTGCCTGTATCGCGTGCTGATTTTTCGAGTATGGCCGCCTTTGGAACAAGTCGATTACGTACTGCTGTTGCAGTTAATTTATCAGCCCGAATTAAGGGTAAATAATTTATAAGGAAAGCGAGTGACATTATACGAGCTTGTTGATGTGGCGCCTTATTCATGGTCTGCTATTGGGACAGCCGCATTTTGCGGCGCAATTATAGGTGCCGAGCGTCAACTAAGAGGAAAACCTGTGGGTATTCGTACCTCTGCGTTAATTACCTTGGGTACTTACTTGTTTTTAGCGACTGCCTTTAATTTACAGGGCGATGTAATAGATCATTCACGGGTGGTTGGGCAAATAATTACTGGCATTGGGTTTTTAGGTGCTGGCGTTATGCTAGCAAAAGACGGGGCTGTTGTTGGCGTAACATCAGCAGCGACTATCTGGGTTTTGGCCTCAATAGGCGTGATGATAGCAACGCATAGTCTGGCACCTGCGATTAAGCTCTCAGTGCTGGTAGTGGGCATTTTATATGGTGTTGATGTGCTTGAAGCGCAATTTAAAAGCTTGAGTAAAGGCGTACACCGACATGTTAAAATTTATTCCAAGCGCTATTACAGGCGTAATAAAGAGGAAGAAAAAAGCCACGATTAAGTGGCTTATAAGTAATTAAAAGCGCTATTCGTTAAGTTCAAAAGCCTTACCATATTCAATGCTTTTTAAAATTGTTGTAGCAATTAATAGGGGGTCATCAATCATTGGTACATGGCCAATGTCTTTTAAAATCAGAGAGCGAGCGTCGGGGAGGCGCTCTTTAGCTATCACAGCGTTTATATTCGGTGGAAATAAGAGATCACATTCAGGCCATACCAAAGTACAAGGACAAGGCAGTGGCTTGGTAAAATTAAGCGACTGTTTTGTATTAAAAAGTGATCTTTTAACTTCGCAGTACAGCATATCTTCTACCATGGCAGTAAATTCACATCCACTGAGCTTGTTTCCATATTTTGCAACGTCTTTTAATGCCAACATTCTTATTAAAGATGACTTCGCTAGTAAAGGTAACAGTGGTTGTGTGATTTTAGCAATAAATGCCAGGCGCTTTAATTTTTTAAGCGCAAGATGTTGTCCATGTTGTGGCGTGTTCCAAAAACCTGCTGGAGATATGGCACACACACTTGCGGCTCGTCCTCTTTTAGCGAGCTCGATAGCGGCCCACCCGCCCATAGAGTTGCCGGTGATATGGGGTTTATCGATGTTGTACTTATCTAACAATCGCTCAAAGTCATCTATTATGTCGCTAATTTCTATACTGCTAGTGGCTTTATTACCGCCTCGATGGCCAAGTGCAGTGAATGCGAAGACTTCATTTGAAGGGCTTAATAAGGGCACAACGTGTTTCCATGTATTGCAAGATGATGTCGCGCCATGCAGTAATACGATGGTTTCCCCTGTTCCTTGATGGATCATGACTGTCCTTTATGACGGTAATACGCACAATATTATAATGCATTTAACTAGGGCGTGTTGACCTTTGTGGATTGAAATTTGTTCAATCTAGGGGCGATTTAATCGCGGCGCGAGGTTTGTAACCTAGCGGGCTAAGTAAAAACCGAGCAAAGCTTCCGCGTCCTGCTCACGCCCCTTACCTACATCCGTGTAGGTAACAAAGAGTCAATCGCCCCTAGGAAGAACCTTTTGGGCAGCGCATGTTTGGCATTTATACTCCGTTATCGCCTATTTATGGGGAACAACCAAACACCATAGGTTCTGCTTAGCCTAAATACCAAACAACCTGCTGCAAAATCAATCACGAAAGGTCAACACGCCCTAATAGATTAGCCAAATAGTTTTCTTCTAACGACTTTTCGATACTCACTTGGTGTTTGCGAGAGTACTTTTTTAAACACGCGGGTTAAATGCCCTTGATCATTATATCCCACCTCAAGAGCCACTTCTTGAATTGATAAGTTAGAGCAAGCAAGCAACTCTTTAGCCGTTTGAACTCGCAATTGCTGCCAATACTCTATTGGACTTTGATTGGTCGCACTTCGAAAACGACGTGTAAAAGTACGGTAACTTAAACCAAATAGTTGTGCAACATCGTTTAAACTTTGCTCAGTGGACACGTTGTTTTTTAACCAAAATTGAATTTGTGCAATTAATTCATCTGGATGTCTATCAACGGCACCCTCTAAATATCTTTGCTCTTCATATGGCTTACGTATTTCATGAGAAAAATTGCGCTCAACATGTTGTGCGGCTGCTTGCCCATAATACTGGCTTATAACATGTACGATTACATCCGCGAGTGCATTTAAGCTCGCAACACAATATAAACGCTCCGACTGAGTGATAAAAAAATCAGGTTTAAGCAATACTAATGGATAATCTCGCTTAAATTGTTCAGCATAATGCCAATGTGTTGTTGCAGGGTGACCATTTAATAGTTCAGCTTCGGCGATAAGACAATTGCCCGTGCCCACTCCAATAATCGAACTGCCATTTTGCCAACTCGCCCCAAGCCATTTAACTAGCTGGTTATTTGCGCGGACTACAGGGCGGGGGTTTCGCCAAATTCCTGGCACAATTATTAAGTCACTGTGAGGCGCAGTAAGGTGCGTATCATCTGGTAAAATAGCTAACCCGCTGCGATTTTTGATTGGCTGTGTATTCTCAGCAATTAAATTAATGGTTAATGGTCGAAAAGGGATTGATTGAAGATGGCTTTTTGCAAAGGCTTCGCCTGCTCTTAGCATCTCTATTGGTAAGGTTAAACTAGTGATCAATAAATGCTGGTAAACCAAAATACTGATCTGTAATGACGATTGTTTTTTGTTTGTGTCCATTTAATTGCTCCGACCAGTTATCGCTGGCCTGTTAGGCTGGTTATTTGGCTATTTAAGCACAATCTGGAATGTTAAATCCATCTAAACTGTATACATACCCGATAACACGTTTTCTCAAGGCAAATTATGACAGCATTATCCGTTATTGTCGGCATGGGCGGAATTAACGCCGCAGGCCGTACTTCATTTCATCAAGGCTATCGTCGTATCGTGTTAGACAGCTTGAGTGCAAATGCTCGCCAAGAAACATTTTTAGGCTTAGCAACTTTAATGAATCTTGTTTCAATGCAAGAAGGTGAATTAAAAGATGAGTCTGGTAAGGTTGTTAGCCAAAATGATATTGAGTCGTTATTTGGCGAGCAAGTGATTGCAGGCACCTTGATCCGTAAGATTGAAAAGAATCACTTTGATGTTGATGCCACACCGTGGCAGCAAAAAATGACCTTCACAGCCAGTGATGAACAAAACATTGTATTTGAAACGCGCCGTCGCGATTTACCGCAGCCTATACCTGCTAGCTGGCTTATTGAAGATTTAGAAGATAAAAAAGTAAAAATAACGATCAGTGCAGAAGTTGCGATTAAACATGACAGCACCCGTGATAATCCAATAAAAGCAGCGGGTCAGTTACCTACCGGTTTTGATCCATCTACTATGTACAATAGTCGTTACCAACCGCGCGGGCTGCAAGCGACAATTTTTGCTGCAACCGATGCAATTAAGTCAACGGGTTTAGATTGGCAATCTATTATGAACAGTGTTGAACCCGATCAAATCGGCACATATTCAGCGTCAATTGCTGGGCAAGTTAATGATGAAGGTTTTGGTGGTTTAATTCGTTCTCGCCAGCAGGGCGAGAGAGTAAGCACTAAGCAGCTTGCACTTGGTTTAAATACTATGTCTACGGACTTTATTAATGCTTATGTAACTGGAAATGTAGGCACTACATTTACTACATCAGGTGCATGCGCTACATTTTTGTACAATTTACGTGCGGCAGTAAATGATATTCAAGCGGGGCGTACTCGTGTTGCAGTCGTTGCCAGCGTTGAGTGTGCAATTACACCTGAGATGATCGAAGGCTTTGGTAATATGGGGGCGCTCGCTAACGAAGAGGGCTTAAAACGTTTAGATGGAACTGATACGGTGGATCATCGTCGTACAAGTCGGCCTTTTGGCGAAAACTGTGGTTTTACAATTGGTGAAGGCGCGCAAGTTGTTATTTTGATGGATGATGCACTTGCATTAGAGCTCGGCGCTCAGATCATGGGATCTGTTGCCGATGTATTTGTTAATGCGGATGGTGTTAAAAAATCAATTACAGCCCCAGGTCCAGGTAATTATATTACGATGGCTAAATCGGTTGCATTGGCTGCTAATATTTTAGGTATTGACGCTGTTCAACAGCGAAGCTTTATTTTAGCGCATGGCTCAAGTACACCTCAAAACCGCGTAACAGAGTCACTTATTTATCACCGAGTGGCACAAACATTTGCAATAGATAATTGGAAAGTGTCAGCGCCTAAAGCGTTCGTTGGTCATACATTAGCCCCCGCGAGTGGCGATCAGTTAGCAATGGCGCTAGGTGTATTTACACACAATATTATGCCGGGTATTACCACGATAGATAAAGTAGCTGATGACGTTCATAGCCAACACTTAGATATCCGTACAGCGCATTATCAATGTGATGATATGGATATTGCCTTTATTAACTCAAAAGGTTTTGGCGGGAATAATGCAACTGCCACGGTACTTTCACCTAAAGTAACAATAAATATGCTTGCTAAGCGCCATGGCAGTGCAGTTATGAATAAATACGCACAAAATAATAAAGCAGTTAAAGCAGCTCAAGCTGATTACCAGCAACAAGCTGATTTAGGTCAGTATGCGCTTATTTATCGCTTTGGAGATGGCATGATTGAAGAAAATGACATTGTCATTTCTGATACGCAAATGAATATTCCAGGCTTTGAAAAAGCCATTAAATTTAGTAAGACGAATCCTTATCAAGATATGTTTTAAGCACATAACTCTTGAATGGCAAGGCGCTTTTATAGCGCCTTTTTTATTGTTTAAAATAGGAGCGTGTTAAAAGCTGTAATTGTCATTGGCTGTATTTTTTTGTTGAACTACCGCAGTTTACGCGACCTGCTCTGTATCCTTGTTATAATTTCAAGCACTTAAAAGGCTAAAGTTAGAGAGACCTATGATTGCCAGTTTATTATTATTAAGTGCCAGTATTACATTAGATAGCCATTTGCCACCGTTACTACCATGGCAAGGGCAAAGTTTGGCACTACTGCAACAAAAAGGTCCTTTAACAACCGACTTTGAGCTGAGCGAAGGTTTAGAATCACCAAATTATCAGTTAACGATGGAATTTGTAGATCGTCTTGTCGCAGCTAATCCAACTCAATTTGAAGTGCAAACCATTGCTCACAGTGCAAGTGGCCGCGCTATCAAAATGATCATAGCAAGTGAAACCGGCGAGTTTTCTGCCTCGCAATTATCGCATACCAATAAACCGACCATCTTTATTCAAGCTGGTATTCATGCGGGTGAAATTGACGGTAAAGACGCAACATTTATGTTATTACGCGATATAGCGACTGGTAAACGTCGTGATATTTTAAGCCAAGTGAATATACTCTTTATTCCGATTTTAAATGTGGATGGCCACGAGCGCAGTAGCCAGTTTAATCGTATTAATCAACGTGGGCCTGTAAAAATGGGCTTTAGAACCAATGCAAACAACCTTAATTTAAATCGAGATTATACAAAACTAGATACCCCGGAAGTAAGAGGGGTTATGAATATGATTAATCAATTTTCTCCTGACTTATACATTGACGTTCATGTCACTGATGGGGCGGATTACCAGTACGATGTAACGTACGGTTACAATCCTGTTTTTGCAAGTGAGTCCCCGAGCGTTTCAGATGCACTTAACCAATACTTCAAGCCTGTAATTGATACTAAATTACAAGAGTCGGGTCATATACCGGGACCACTTGTATTTGTAATGGATAAACGCGAGTTTAAAAAAGGGTTAGCAGGATGGGTAGCAACACCACGCTATTCAAATGGGTGGGGAGATTTAAGATCGTTACCGACGATACTTGTTGAAAATCATTCGCTGAAACCTTACAAACAACGCGTACTTGGTACATATGTGTTTTTAGATGGTGCAATATCTGCGTTAGCACAGCATCATCAGCAATTAGCAGCTGCTGTGCAAAAAGAGCACGAATTTGTTCCTAGTCAGCTTATAGTGCAACGCGGGTATGCAAAAAAGGCCAATTCGATTGAATTCAAAGGCATAAAATACGCTCGCAGCAAAAGTACCCTCAGTGGTCAAATGGAAGTTAAATATTTAGGTGAAAAGCAAGCATACACAGATTTACCTATCTATTGGCAAAAAGAAGTTACTAAGACAATTACAGTGCCTGCTGCATTTTATATACCTGCGGCATACCCAAATATAATTGAAAAATTGAAATTGCAGGGTGTTTTAGTTGAAAAAATAACGACAGCTTCACAAGGTGTAGATGACTTAAAGGTTGCAGTAGTCACTGAACATGAATTTGATAAAGCACCATTTGAAGGACGCTTTAGAGTCAATGCGAAGTTTGACATTCAAACAGCTGCTCCCCAAAACTTAACGGGTTGGTTTAAGGTTGTTACGGCGCAACCCCTAGGTGAATTAGTTGCACATTTGCTTCACCCAGCAGCACCAGACTCATTTTTCGCATGGGGGGAGTTTAATACGATTTTTCAACGTACTGAATACATGGAAAATTACGCATTAGCCCCCTATGCACGCCAAATGTTAAAAGACAAACCTGCGTTGGCACTTGAATTCGATAAAAAAATTAGGGAAGATTCAAATTTTGCAAACAATGCTCAAGCTCGATTGAATTGGTTATATGAAAAAACCCCATTTTATGATCAAGCATATTTGAAATACCCAATCTTAATGGCATTTAATGCTCAACCAGAAGTAAAGAATTAAGTCATGGAAATTATTACGTTACCAGTAACAGCGTTTGCACAAAATTGCCGTATTGTTATTTGCAAAAAAACACGTAAAGCAACGGTTGTAGACCCTGGTGGAGATGCAGATAAAATCATTACTGAGCTTGCTAAATATGATTTAACCCCAGATTGTATTTTGTTAACTCATGGTCATCTTGATCATGTTGGCGCAGCAAAAATACTGGCCGATCATTTTAGTATTGATATTGTAGGGCCGCACAAGGATGAGTTATTTTGGTTTGACGCATTACCAATGCAAGCTCAGATGTTTGGCTTTAAACCGTTAACACCATTTACGCCAACACATTGGTTATCAGGTGGTGATATATTTTCTGTCGGTGAGCTGCGTTTTGAAATACGCCACTGCCCAGGTCATACTCCTGGACATATAGTGTTTTACGAACCGACGCATGGCGTTGTATTTGTGGGGGATGTTATTTTTAAAGGCTCAGTAGGGCGCACTGACTTTCCTAAAGGGGATGCGCAGCAACTACTCGAGTCGATTAAAAAACATATTTTAACCTTGCCAGAAGAAACACGTATTTTATCTGGGCATGGACCGGACACTAAAGTAGTGACGGAGCGCATATCAAATCCATTTATAAGCGGTAAATTTGGTTAATAACGCATAAAGAATGCATAAAAATACAAGACGGATTAAATAAAGCAATGTATAATTTAACCAATTAGTAATATAAAAAAGAATTATTATGTCTTTAAATCATGTTGATCGCCAAATTTTGGCACTATTACAGCAAGATGCTAGTCTTTCTACAGCTGACATTGCTGATAAAGTAGGTTTGTCTCAATCGCCTTGTTGGCGCCGTATTGCTAAACTTGAGCAAGATGGTTATATCAAAGGAAAAGTTGCCTTACTCGACGAGAAAAAACTTGGCTTTGACATGCTAGTTTACGCTCATGTACGCTTATCAAATCATGGCCGTACAAATTTAGCTGAATTTGAAAGATTAATTTTGAGCTATGATGAAGTAACTGAGTGTTACAGTATGGCAGGTACAATGGACTTTATGTTGCGCATTATTTCAAAAGGAATTGAAGGGTATGAGCAGTTTGTACGTGATAATTTATTAAATCTAGAATTTGTTCAAGAAGTTCACTCTAATGTGACTATGACATGCGTTAAACGCAGCACGTCACTGCCTCTTTAATACCATTTTTAACAGGTTAAATAGATTATCATTACTCTTTTTTAACCTGTTTCTACAATTTATACTAAAGCAGCATACCGATTCAAACTTTAGCTGTATCATCGTTGTTTATTATCTTTAAATTACTTTGCATTAATGCTATTCCCTTTTAAAAAAGGAACAATGTGCAGTGTAAGCCTCTATTAAACCCATAACAGAAACGCGCAGCGGATGTTGTTTGGGTATACATTGTTAACCTGTACTTAATTTGTTAGAATTCAGCGCTTTTTTTGATCCCACACACCCAAGAGGAATTCAATGTTTAACTTACTCAGCAAGGCGCCAAGCTCTGCTAAAAACGACATACTGTCAGGTGTCACGGTTGCGCTTGCACTCGTCCCTGAAGCTGTTGCGTTTGCTTTTGTTGCAAATGTAGAACCTTTAGTTGGTTTGTACGCAGCATTTATAGTTGGTTTGATAACTGCTATTTTTGGTGGACGTCCGGGAATGATCTCAGGTGCAACCGGTGCACTTGCCGTAGTAATGGTAAGTTTAGTGATGGATCATGGTGTTGAATATCTCTTTGCCACTGTTCTGCTCATGGGGATACTGCAAATATTAGCCGGGGTCTTTAAGCTTGGTAAGTTTATTCGTATGGTACCGCACCCTGTTATGCTCGGCTTTGTGAACGGACTTGCAATTGTAATTTTCCTCGCTCAACTTGGTCAGTTTAAAGTGCCAGATGGTCAAGGAGGTATGCAATGGATGACAGGCTCGCCGATGATGATCATGTTAGGGTTAGTCGCTTTAACAATGGCTATTATTCACTTTCTACCAAAGTTAACGACGGCAGTACCGTCTACGCTTGTGGCAATTGTGACGGTAACAGCATTGGTAATGGGCTTAGATTTAGAAGCACGCACTGTACTTGATTTCCTCAAAGATATGACGGGTGATAGCGCAGCAACAATTGCTGGTGGCTTACCTGAGTTTCATATTCCAATGGTTCCATTTACGTTTGAAACCCTTAAAATCATTTTACCTTATGCATTAATTTTAGCTGCAATTGGTTTGATTGAATCATTACTAACGCTTAGCCTAATTGATGAAATTACAGAAACGCGCGGGCACAGTAATAAAGAGTGTATTGGTCAAGGCGCTGCAAATGTAACGTGTGGTTTCTTTGGTGCAATGGGCGGGTGTGCAATGATTGGCCAATCAATGATCAATATTAATTCAGGTGGCCGTTCGCGTTTATCAGGTATTACCGCTGCATTAATGTTGCTAGGTTTCATTATTTTTGCTGCAGGCTTAATTGAGATGGTCCCACTCGCTGCTCTTGTGGGTGTAATGTTTATGGTTGTATTAGGCACGTTTGAATGGGCGAGTTTCAAAATGATGAAACGCGTACCAAAGTCAGATGCCTTTGTGATTGTTTTAGTATCGGGTGTGACAGTTATTACAGATTTAGCGATTGCAGTATGCGTAGGTGTGATTGTATCGGCCTTAGTATTTGCATGGCAACATGCTAAACATATCTTTACTACAAACTATATAGATGAAGAGGGTGCTAAAGTATATGAATTACACGGACCTTTATTCTTCGGATCAGTGAAACAGTTTTCTGAATTATTCGATATTAAAAACGATCCTAAAGACGTTATTATAGAGTTTAAGTACAGCCGTGTTGCTGATCATAGTGCGATAGAAGCAATAGATGCTTTAGCTGATAAATACACTAAAGCAGGTAAGCAACTTCACTTACGTCATTTAAGCCCTGACTGTACACAGTTGCTTCATAAAGCACGTGATTTAGTTGAGGTTAATGTGATAGAAGATCCAACTTACAAAGTTGTGTCGGATAAACTTGCATAAGCACGTTTCTCATATGGATTAAAAAAGCGAAAGCATAAATGCTTTCGCTTTTTACTATCCACATAAATAATATCAATCAACCATTATATAATGATGGCTAGTTAGTAATTCTCTGATATCTTTTGTCTTTAGAAAGTCAGATATTAATTTACCTTTTTTAACTGACTCAGCAGACTGCGTATTTACAATTAAAACTAATGGTCTTACAAAGTTATAATGGCTAGTTTTAACGGTCTCTTGCGTTGGGCTGACATCATTAATACTTAGTATTCTAATCTTATCGATTAGCTTTGAGCTTTTAAGTTGTGATACTGCACCAAAGGAATCAAACGCGATTGCATTTGGTATGCGTTGTACAATTCCTAACGCCTGATTAAATTCATTGTATAAAGCCACGTCTTGTTTGGAAAAGAGCCCTCTATTTCCTGATGATTTAAATTTAATGGCGTCCGGTTGTGCTGATTTCATGTAATCAAGGTTTAAAAATTCCAAAAACACATCAAATGTACCGTGTTGAATACCTTTGCTGAATAAGTGTATTTGGTTATCTTGCTCTGACTTTGCAGTGTTTTTACCGCTCACTTGGCTCCAAAGGGTATATTTACCGCGATAAATATCACTGAGTTGTTCAGTGGATAGGTTTTTTATTGGATTTTCAATATTGGTAAAAAAAACTAAAGCGTCTTGGGCCAAAACAGTTTGCTTTAAATTAGGCCAACGTTCTTGCTCTGCTTTGGTCATATAGCGAGAAGATGCGCCTATATCTACTAAGTTCTCACCAATGGCTTGTATACCTTTATCACTGCCCATCCCTCGTAACTGCATTACACTCTGTTCAGTATTGTTAAAGTCAGCTTGAACAAGCTCTAACATTTGTACTACAGAGGTTGAACCTGCAACTAAAATTGTTTGAGGCTGTTGGGTATCAAGTTTTTGAGTATCAAGGTTTGAAAGTTGTGTTGATGAGGCGGCAACACAAAAGAATAAATTAGTGACAAGCAATAGGTGTTTAATCATATATATATCAGGTTATTGTTTTTTATAACTATAGTTGAAATTTAAAAAAGTATTTTAAATTTACAAAAAAACCAACACAAAGGTTGGTTTTTATTAGTTACTTAGTTACTTAGTTTAGTAAGTTGCACTGCCTTTTGTACGAGGGAAGGCGATTACATCACGTACGTTGCCCATACCTGTTACATAAGCCACTAAACGTTCGAAACCTAGACCAAAACCAGAGTGTGGCACTGAACCATATTTACGTAGGTCACGATACCAGCTGTAGTCTTCTTTGTTTAAGCCCATTTCTTCTAAGCGCGCATCGAGTACATCAAGGCGTTCTTCACGTTGTGAGCCACCAATGATTTCGCCAATACCTGGTGCAACTACGTCCATAGCTGCTACTGTTTTGCCGTCTTCATTTTGACGCATGTAGAACGCTTTAATATCACGTGGGTAGTTTTTGATTACCACTGGCGCTTTAAAGTGCTCTTCAGCTAAGTAACGCTCATGCTCAGATTGTAAATCTACACCCCATTCAACAGCGTATTCAAATTTCTTGCCACAGTTTTTAAGAATTTCGACTGCGTCGGTGTAATCAACTTGGGCAAAATCTTTTTCTACAAACTCTTCTAAACGAGATATAGCTGTTTTTTCAACACGTTGAGCAAAAAACTCCATGTCATCACGACGTTCATCAAGTACCGCTTTAAATACATATTTAAGCATGTTTTCAGCAAGTTTTGCGATATCTTCAAGATCAGCAAAGGCAACTTCAGGCTCTACCATCCAAAACTCAGCTAGGTGGCGTGAAGTATTTGAGTTCTCCGCACGGAACGTTGGGCCAAAAGTATAGATTTTTGACATAGCCGATGCGTAAGTCTCACCATTTAACTGACCTGATACAGTAAGAAATGCTTCTTTACCGAAGAAGTCTTCACTGTAATCAACATCGCCTTTATCAGTACGCGGTAAGTTTTGCATATCAAGCGTTGATACACGGAACATTTCGCCAGCGCCTTCACAGTCACTTGCTGTTATAATAGGAGTACTGATCCAATAAAAGCCTTGTTCATGGTAGAAGCGGTGAATAGCTTGTGCTAAACAGTTACGAACACGTGTTACTGCACCAATCATGTTAGTTCGTGGGCGAAGGTGAGCGTGCTCACGTAAGTATTCAATACTGTGGCGTTTTGCTGACATTGGGTATGAATCTGGGTTTTCTACCCAACCTAATACTTGTACGCTATTTGCTTGAATTTCAAATGATTGACCTTGGCCAGCCGATTGTACTAAAACACCTGTAACTGATACAGAGCAACCCGCTGTTAGGTTGGTAACTTCATCATAATTATTAAGTGAATTAGGTACTACCGCCTGAATAGGATCAAAACATGAACCGTCATGAACGGCTAAAAATGAAATTCCTGCTTTTGAATCGCGGCGTGTACGGATCCAGCCTTTAATTGTTACTTGGCTGTCTACCGCAACCTTGCCTTTTAATAGCTCTGAAATCGCTAAGTGGCTCATCTTCACTCCAATGATATAAGTTGCCTACATTATATGTGCTGCATCGCACTTGAACGGTGTATCTTACCTTTGAATGTAAAATAAAAAAACATGTGTGAGCAACTCTTTGCTTATTCTTTTCATTTTTTTATCGTTTTTTTATGCTTTATAGCCAAATGTGTGATTTTTAGTCATAAAAAGCAAACGTAATAGCAATAAAAAACAGAATTACACTGCGATCAATACGTCTTTTATGGCATTATATCCACTCAAGGTGTTTAAATTAACTTGCCAAATATTATAGGTATTATGAAACAAGTCTTTATTTTACGTGGATTACCAGGGTGTGGTAAGTCTTATTATGCTCAAAACCTCGCGGACGAATTAGTTGCTGGTGACCAAAGTCAGTACTTAATTTGTTCAACAGATGATTACTTTTATAATGAGCGAGGAGAGTACCAATTTGATAAATTCAAACAGTCGCAATTTCATAATTTAAATTTAGCGCGATTTATTAATGCATTAGCTCAGTCAATTCCGCTTGTGATCGTGGATAACACAAATATTAAGAAGTGGGAATTTATTGCATATAATCAAGCTGCAATCGCGTTAGGGTATCAAGTAAAAGAAGTGATTGTTGGTGAAGTGAAAGATAAGTCATTGCAGCATCTATATGCAAAACGTAATGGCCATAATGTACCTTTAAAAATGATCAGTAAAATGGCATATATGTTTGAATGGTAGGAACAGTCGGTCCTAATGTAAAGGAAGCTGACGTAATGTGAGCTTCCTTTACATGTAATTTCGCGTTTATGTTAGTTTAGTAATGGCCGTCGTTAATCGCGTTGTAAATGGCAGTTATTAATGTGCTAATATCATCATCGCTTGTTATATATGGCGGCATTAGGTAGATAAGCTTACCAAATGGTCTTATCCAAACACCTTGTTTAATAAAATACGCTTGTATTTTTGCTACATCAACACTTCTGCCTAACTCCACAACACCGATAGCGCCTAACGTTCTAACATTAACGACACCTTCAAGAGTAAGGCAGCACTTTAGTTGGCTCAGCGCGTTGTTTAATTGTGTTATGCGTTTTTTCCAATCTTGATTCATTAGCAGATCAATGCTGGCACATGCGACAGAACACGCAAGTGGGTTACCCATGAATGTAGGGCCGTGCATTAGTACGCCAGCTTCACCATTGCTAATGCCAATGGCAATTTTATCTGTAGTTAACGTTGCCGAGAGAGTCATCATCCCGCCTGTTAGCGCTTTGCCAATACACATAATATCGGGTTCAATATCCGCATGTTCTACAGCAAAGAGTTTGCCCGTACGGCCAAATCCAGTGGCTATTTCATCGCAAATCAGCAATACATCGTATTGATTACATAGCTGGCGCACCGTTTTTAAATAGTGTGGATGATAGAAATTCATGCCGCCGGCATTTTGTACAATAGGTTCAATAATAAAAGCGGCTACTTGGTGATGATGATTTTTAAAATACTCAGTAAGTAGTGTGGCTTCAGATTCATCAAAAGGCTGGTCAAATTTACTTTGCGGAGCAGGCACAAATATATGCTCAGGTAAAAAGCCACTGTATAGGGAATGCATTGAGTTCACCGGGTCACACACACTCATTGCTGCAAAAGTATCTCCATGGTAACCCTTATAAGGCGTCATGAGTTTTTGCTTTGTTGTAATGCCTTGACTTAACCAGTACTGAAGCGCCATTTTTATTGCTACTTCAACACACACAGAACCGCTGTCTGCTAAAAATACTTTTTGTAAATTAGAAGGGGTGATCGCAACGAGTTTTTTACATAACTCAACGGCTGGCTGGTGTGTAATACCGCCAAACATGACATGACTCATAGTGTTCACTTGATTTACGACTGCCTTGGTGAGGTTGGGATGCCCATAACCATGGATAGCACTCCACCATGAAGCCATCCCATCAATAAGAGCTTCACCTGTTTGTAGGTGAATTTTATTCCCGAGTGTATGACTAACAGGGTAAACGGGGAGTGGGTTAACCATGGATGTATAAGGATGCCATATATGCTGGCGATCAAAATCGAGATCGATTGGTTGTTTATTGCTCATTTGTAAACTTCTACTTGCTGGGGTTCGTTGACAATGTTACGTCAAGAAGTAGACTAAGCCAATATCACCGTCATGAAAAATAAAAAGAGAGAGTTATGGAGCTTGCACCAGTTCGTCACGATTGGACACATAAAGAAGTAAAAGCCTTATTCGAAATGCCGTTTAATGATTTATTATTTAAAGCCGCATCAGTTCATCGTGCAAATTTTAATCCAAATGAAGTGCAAATTTCGACTTTGTTATCTATTAAAACGGGTGCGTGTCCAGAAGATTGTAAGTACTGTCCTCAATCAGGTCATTATAAAACAGACTTAGAACGAGAACGCCTTATTGAAGTTGAAAAGGTAGTAGAGCAAGCTCGCTTAGCAAAAGAAAAAGGCGCAACGCGCTTTTGCATGGGGGCTGCATGGTCAGATCCAAAAGACAGAGACATGCCATATATCTCTCAAATGGTAAAAGAAGTAAAAGAGTTGGGTCTTGAGACCTGTATGACATTAGGTATGCTTGATAATGATAAAGCCCATGCGTTGCGTGACGCAGGACTTGATTATTATAACCATAACTTAGACACCTCTCCTGAATATTATGAGCAAATCATTACTACACGTACATTCCAAGACCGCCTAGATACCATAGGTAATGTGCGAGATGCGGGTATGAAAGTATGTTCTGGTGGTATCGTTGGTATGGGTGAGCAAGCTGCTGATCGATTTGGTTTACTTATGCAACTAGCCAATCTACCGCAACAACCAGAAAGTGTCCCTATTAATATGCTTGTTAAAGTAAAAGGCACACCGCTTGAAAATGTGGACGATTTAGATCATTTCGAATTTATTCGTACTATCGCAACGGCGCGTATCATGATGCCACTGAGTTATGTACGTTTATCTGCTGGGCGAAACGCAATGAATGAGCAAATGCAATCAATGTGTTTCTTTGCTGGCGCAAATTCAATTTTTTATGGCGATAAATTACTTACCACAGAAAACCCTGAGGCGGATGCCGATATGAACTTAATTAGAAAATTAGGTATGAATCCTGAAAAGCGCCATGACTATTCAGATGAAGCGTATGAAGCATCGTTGTCATCGGCTGTTGCTGATAAAGCAACCTCTGAGATGTTTTACGAAGCCTAATGCCTTTTTCATACATAAAAACGCATCTTCAGCAACGCGCTGACGATGCGCTATTGCGCCAGCGCCAATTAATAAGCCATTCCACAGGCAGAGAAATCACTGTTAATACACAGCAATACTTAAACTTTGCCAGTAATGACTACCTAGGGTTTGCCGCTGATGTTATCCAGCATGACACAGGTATTGCCTTAGGGAGTAATAGTTCTCCGCTTGTTACAGGTTACGGTATTGAGCAGCACCAACTTGAAACGTATTTGTGTGAGCTAATGGGTTTTGAAGCGGCTATGTTATTCAATAGTGGCTTTAGCGCAAACAATAGTGTGTTAAAAGCGTTATTTCACGATAAGAAAACAGCACAAGAAAGTGCGACCTTCCACGATAAACTCAATCATGCCAGTTTAATTGATGGCGGATTACATAGCCAAGCGGCGATGATCCGTTTTAATCATAATGACATGCAGCACCTGCAATCGCGATTAGAAAAATCATCAGCTAAGCATAAGCTCATTATTAGTGAAGGTGTGTTCTCTATGGATGGCGATCAGGCGCCATTAGCTAAATTAAAGGAATTAGCTAAGCAACATAATGCATGGCTTATGATTGATGATGCGCATGGTTTTGGTGTATTTGGTAATCAAGGATTAGGGACCTGTGAAACAATAAAACCTGACTTGCTCGTTATTACATTTGGCAAAGCACTGGCCAGCAGTGGGGCGTGTGTTTTAGCAAGTAAAGAGCTTGTTGATTATATGCAGCAGTTTAATCGCGATTACATTTACTCTACGGGACTATCGCCATTAATTACTAATTTAACACGCCAACGTATTAAGCAGATTGTAGGTGACGTTGGTGCTCTAAGACGCAATCGACTAGCTGATAATATAGACCATTTTAAGAAACAAGCATTGGCACATAAAATAGCCGTTATGCCATCAATGTCTGCGATTCAACCGATAGTGCTAGGGTGTGCAGAGCAAACCTTAGAAGCTGCCAATAAATTAAAAGAAAAGGGCATTTGGCTGACTGCAATTCGCCCACCAACCGTTCCTTTTAACACTGCGCGTTTGCGAATAACTTTAAGTGCTGCACATACTCATGATGATATTAACCGATTAGTGAGTGAACTTAAGGCTATTTTATGATGGCTGTAGAGCAATTATGTAACACAGAGACTGATAATACTTTTAGCGCTCGGCACGCAAAGCAGATAACTGCGACTAAATTCTCCCGTGCTGTGGCAGGCTATGCTGAGCACGCCAATGTGCAAAAACGCAGTGCAGATGATTTATTTGCTAAGGTTAAATCACACGCTACAGGGATATGTTTAGACTTAGGTGCAGGACCCGGTGTGAATACTGCGCGTTTACAGGTTCTATTTGGCACTACAATCGCGTTTGATTTAAGCTTTGATATGTTAAAACATAGTCAGGCTAGGATGGCTATTTGTGCCGATATGGATGCACTTCCTTTATTAAATAAAAGTGTTGACTGTATATTTAGTAATTTTGCCGTGCAATGGTCGCAAAATTTACCACATTTATTAAAAGAGTTGTATCGGGTTTTAAAGCCAGGTGGGGTAATATACCTAAGTTGTGTTGTCGATGGATCACTGGCAGAGATAAAAACAGCTTTTAATGAAGTTGACTCGCAAAGTCATGTAAATAAATTTCACACGCTTGTACAATTACAGCAGTATATTAGCGCTGCTAAGCTAGATGTCAGCAGTTTAAACCAAACCTGTTACCAAGATAGTTATGAATCTCCCATGGCAGCACTGCGCTCTTTAAAAGCTATTGGGGCAACTAACCAACTTAGCCAACAAAAACGTAAAGGTTTGATGACTAAGCACCGCTTACAGCAAGTGTGTGCCGCTTTCCCATTAGTAAATGAGCGCGCAATTGTTAGTTATCAAGTAGCGATTATGGAACTTAAAAAAATATGAAACAATTTTTTATCACAGGTACCGATACAGATGCCGGTAAAACGCATGTTAGTTGTTTATTATTAAAGTTATTAGCTCAACATAAAAAGCGTGCATTGGGTTTTAAGCCGCTAGCAGCTGGTGCTGAAATAGCCTTTGATGAATTGGTTAATGATGACGCGCTTGCCTTAATGGAAAGTGCCACTGTCAGTGCCAAGTATGATCTAATAAACCCTTTTACTTTTGCACCGCCCATAGCGCCACATATTGCCGCTGCTAAAGTGGATGCAACTATTACTATTGAGGGTATTAGCCAAGCTTATGCAAAGTTAAGTGAGTTAGAATGTGATTATATTCTAACCGAAGGCGCTGGTGGCTGGGCATTACCAATAAATGATACTGATTATTTATATGATTGGGTTTGCAAAGAGCAGTTGCCGGTGATTCTTGTTGTGGGGATGAAATTAGGTTGCTTAAATCATGCATTATTAACAGCGGCACATTTTAAAATGCTGGGTATAAATTGTGTGGGTTGGATAGCTAATCAGATTGATCCTGCTATGAATGAATACCAAGCTAATATAGATTCGTTGAAACTACGTTTGCCATTTCCACTACTTGCTATAAGCCCTTATGCTGACAACCCGCCTAAATTACAAATTTATAAATCTCTCCTTGAAGTTTTATCAATTAAACCATAGGTATACCAAGTCACATAAAACTGTGGTTTTCAGCTGGAGTTAACAGCGATTTAGGCAAGGGGTTGATTACAGACAATAGTTATTCCCTTATTAAAATCAGTCTTTTATAAAAGTAACTTAGTTTAAATCGCTTTCCGACCAACCAGCAGGGCGTTTCACAGGCACTTACTCTATACGTTATTATTCCTAAAAGGGACTGCCATTATCGCGAAGTATAGCCTTGATCTTAAGCTCCTATGAAACGTTGAATCCTGTACCTTGATATGACTTGAGTAAATCACTTGCTTTTATGACATAGTTTGTCACACAATAGCGACCATATCCTATAGTGTCCTTACGATAGTCTGTTCAGTGATATGTAATTTTATTAAGTAGCGGTTTCAAATTTATCTCTAAAAGAGATACAACCGTTACTTAATACAATTGTTGTTACACTGAGGATATTATGAAACGTGTTTTTTTGTTTTTACTAACTAATTTAGCAATCATGCTGGTTTTAGGCATTGTATTGTCTATTTTAATGAGTGTGTTTGGCATTAGTAACCGAAGTTTAGGCGGTATACTAATGATTGCTGCGGTGTTTGGTTTTGGTGGATCGTTTATTTCATTGCTTATGTCCAAATGGATGGCGAAAAGATCGACCGGCGCGTATGTTATTGAACAACCGCGTAATGAAACTGAGCATTGGCTAATGCAAACAGTTGCTGAACAAGCACACAAAGCAGGTATTAAAATGCCTGAGGTAGCGATCTACGACAGTCCTGAAATGAATGCATTTGCAACGGGCCCGAGTAAAAATAATTCATTGGTTGCTGTGAGTTCTGGTTTATTGCAGCACATGAGCCAAGATCAAGCCGAAGCTGTACTAGCCCATGAGGTATCACACATAGCAAATGGTGATATGGTTACGTTGACGCTGATACAAGGCGTGGTAAATACCTTTGTCATTTTTATTGCTAAAGTACTCGCAGGTATTGTTGATAACTTTATAAATAGCGATAAAGAAGAGGGCGGCAGTAGCTGGACTTACTTCTTATTCGACATAATTTTCCAAATGATATTTGGTGTGCTGGCGAGTATTGTTGTGGCTTATTACAGTCGTAGGCGTGAGTTTGCTGCAGACACGGGAGCTGCTAAGTTAGTCGGTGCCGATAAAATGCGCTCTGCGCTTGAGCGCTTAAAACAGAATCACCCATCACAATTAGAAGGATCAATGATGGCGTTCGGTATTGCCAGTGGTAAAGGTGTTGCAGAATTATTCTCATCACATCCACCATTGGATGAGCGAATAGATGCTTTACGTAAATAACTAAATGTTATTAAAAACAAATAAGCCAGCAATGCTGGCTTTTTTGTGGGGTAATTTATTACTTTAAGCGAAGGCTTTAAGTGTTTAATTACACCCTTTTTGAATTGGCTGTGTAGTAACGTTGACGACAAAGTCGTTAAAGTCATTATCGTTTTGGTCTTCCCAGTACTGCTTAGTGCCATGCGTTTTATAAGCTGTTTTTAGTTTACTTGCATTACCATTGACTGCAAGTACATACGTAATTGAGGCGCTTGCTGCAACATCGTAGTAACCAGCTGCACCACGTTCGTCAAGTAGTTTTATGTACTGATTATTAACTTTTATACCCCAATCATTATCGTATCCTGCACTTTCAGACACAAAACTATAATTGATGCGAGTAAAGTTTTCAGGAACACATTGTTCATCATTATTCAATATTGAAGCTGTTACTGAGCTAGAGCCGGTCGCATTTTGTTCTGCTACGGCATTAACGGTAAATGTTTTTGTCTCACTAAAATCATCGTTCTCAGATGTAGGAATACTGATAGTGACACGCGTTTCACCAGCTGGAACCGTAATTAATTGATCAGGATAATTATAATCTGATGATGTGGCTGTATCAGGCGTGGTAGAGATATAAATTTCTATATCTTCTTCATAACTGTTACTTAGCTCTAATTGATAAGATAACGTGTTACCTTCATCAACAGTGTCTGCTATTGCGACTAATGTAAAAGTTGGAATATCTGAAACAGTACAAATAGGCGCTTCATAACACGCAACCGACTCATTAAGGTTCGTTGCTAAATCATTAATACGAACAGGGAAATCTGCAACATGGCAAGTGTTACCAGTATTCTCATTAACTTTATATATTTGTGATTTATTAGAGTGGCCTAAGTCCGTTAACAACGTACGACTTAAAAGGATATCACCTTGCTGATTTAAACTAGCACCGGTTACAGTTGTTAGCTTGTGATCTGACAATTTAGTTGCTGAAAGTGACTCAACATCAACTTTATATAGGCTACTACTAGTAACTAGAATTAACTCGCCATTTTTGTAAACCATATCACCACGCCAAATGCCTTTCGCATTTTCAAGGCCTGAGATTTCACCTAGCTCAGTGGTCTCGGCTGTATCAGGAGAGATCGCATAAAGTTTATTTTTATATGAACCAATTAGTAGGTTATTTTGTTGATCATACGTTAAACGATACATGTTGTTAGTTTTACCCACTTCAACATGTTCATTGGTATTTAAATCAACATAAGCAAGTTTTACATATTTAAACTTGCTACCACTGATAGGTAAAGACTTTAATTCTGTTGAGTTAAAGTCAAGATGGTCTACATCAACTTTATAGCCTGTAGGGCGAGGTGCTGAAATATAGTACAAACGATTAGAATCTGTGACATGTGCTAAAGCTGAAGAGCTATACTTTGCACGAGAGTGGGCTTGAGCTTGCTGTGTAAACTCATCTAGTTTAAATACAATTGCCGTGTCACCACGACCTGCATTAATCCCATAAAGTTGACCTGAACATTGATTTGCATGCGCAACTTGCAAAGAAGATAAAATAGCAATTGATAAAGAAGCAATTTTTAACGATGATTTCATAATAATAGACCTTAAACTTTATTCCATAAACACAGCTACAGTAAATTTGAGGTAATTACAATTTGGTTTATAGCTGTCTTTCCCTAATACCAAATGTGTATTGCTTGTTTCCTATAAGCCTAGCGCATCCATTATTAACCTCAAAAACTAACTTTAGTATCCTAGTCAATGACTACTAAATCAACAAAAATGAGCTTTTAGAAATAATTTATACACAAAATGCTGGTAAGTAGGGATAAATAAATTAGAATAAAGTATTGTTTTTGGTTCTATTAATGGTCCTTGGTTGGTAATTGTTAAGATTCTCTAGCTTGTTGGTTAGGTAACAAACTCTCAATTATTTCACGGGCGGGGAGTGTGTGTCTAACACCATTAAACATCACAGATGTGAATTCTTCAATACTCGTGATCCCCGTTAACGTCCAGCCTTCGCCTCTCGTTGGGCAGTAAACGGTAGTAGTCGGTTGGATCACTTCAAAATCTTTACTCATAATATGTTATACCTTTAAACTTGTTAGCTAAGTATCTTAAGGTAATAATAGGCAGCTATAAAGCCATAAGTAACACTTTTAATTATGTTTAGTACATTACAACTGCCTAGAGTTTCATTGAGATTACTAAATCACAAAGATGGTCATTCGCTTTGGTCAATATTATCAGATAGACGGGTTGGAGAATTCAACGACTATGATTTGCCATTAAGCCGAAGTGACGTAAAACAAATGATCCAAGATGACATCAGCGGCTTTTACGAACAAAAAGTAGTAAGGCTTGCCATTATTGAAAGTACAACAAATGCATTTATAGGCAGTGTGGGTATTTATGATATTAATGGTGACTCTGCGTGGCTGGGTTTTGAATTAGCCCCGCACTATTGGCAGTGTGGCTATATGTTTGAAATACTTGAACTGCTGATTAATAAAAGAATGTTGGAAACGGGCTTCCCAGATTTTACTCATCAAATACAGACCTTTCAAGCTAATGTATCACCGCACAATATAGCGTGTATAAAACTACTCTCCAAGCTTGGTTTTGAACTTAAAGAAAATACTGTGTGGATGCGCACCATTATTTAATGCTCCATTTGATTAACAGTACCGTTGAATCAGTTAATATACATGGCACTGTTTTTATATACAGTGTTCGTTTTTATTGTAAGCGGATAGCTTGGTTAGCTTGAGAACACATCATACAGCTGGTGGCTCAATAAAAATGCTTGCTGTCAGAATAGGGCACTTTAGTTGGGCATGCTGACATGGCTATAATTTTGTGACGCATTTATCTAACTTATTAAATTATATATATAAAAAATTAAAACTGAGCTTCTCAAGAGTAATAAGGTCCGCTTTGTATAAGGCTTTCTAATATATAAAGTAAATAGGCCTTCAAAACTTTGGTTAAGTATTAAACATGCTTGTCTTTACGATTTATTTGATTATGCATAACCAACTTTAAGCGGTATGTAAAGGCACTGAATTAAAACGACTTCGACAGCATGTAGAGGATATGATTTTTCGAATAATGTTGGCAATTGTGCATGATGAAGATGTAGTTGAATGAGCCCATTGTGGTAGTTACGAATTCACAAAATACGGAACAACAGCGCGAGGTCTAAAGCGATACAAATACAAAGCCTGCACTCGGACGTTTAATTCACTTTCAGGTACGCCACTATTTAGCATGAAGAACAAGATAAAAGGCATTTGGTTTACAGTCAAGAATGGCATCAATATTCAGTCAAAGAAGCAGCAAATGAACTAGGGCGTGTTGATCTTTCGTGATTGATTTTTCAGCAGGTTGTTTGGTATTTAGGCAAGGCAGCGCCTATGGTGTGTGGTTGTTCCCCATAAATAGGCGATAACGCAGTATAAATGCCAAACATGCGCTGCCCAAAGGGTTCTTCCTAGGGGCGATTGACTCTTTGTTACCTACAGGGATGTAGGTAAGGGGCGTGAGCAGGACGCGGAAGCTTTGCTCGGTTTTTACTTAGCCCGCTAGGTTACAAACCTCGCGCCGCGATTAAATCGCCCCTAGATTGAACAAATTTCAATCCACAAAGGTCAACACGCCCTAGGTATTAATGTAAAAACTGCTTGGCGTTGGCGGCATCAGTTATTATCTAAACCAAGGCAAGCCTTCAGAGTTTCATGGGATTATTGAAGCCGATGAAACCTTTATAAATGAGTCGGTCAAGGGTAAACGCCAATTGGATAGACCAGCTCGCAAACGTGGGGTTTATAAGCCATGACATAACCAAAGTGCCCGTTTTGCTTGCATTAGATCGCAACGGTGCAGTAGCGCAGGCATTAACACTTGAGAGTGCATTGAGTACAGATGGCAACCTGCCTTTCGCGCTTGACCATTAACGACTTATAGCGGTATAGATGGTATATACCATATTCAAACACTAAACAACTGGATGGTGCGCTGTGTTTTAGCACTGTAAATATGAGAGATTGATATGGATTATTTAGTTAAACAACTGCTCATTGGTTTGTTATTTTTAATGACTACAATTATGAGTAGTTTTCATTCTTCGGCAACTGCCATTTGGAAAACTGAAGGATATGGATATGTGTTTGATTTAACGAATCATGTGAAACCACTTGTCTACGATATCAGTGATAATTATTGTCTTTTGAATCATTTTTTAACTGATGAAGCTCAAAGAGATGGTGTAACCATTGATGAAAAAACTAAACAATTAGACTTTGATAAGTTATTCCCTCTATCTGTCACAAAGCTCGATGTATTACCAAAAACTTGTACTTCTAATGAGCTAAATGGCTTTCAAAGCAATAGCAATGTATTCAATAGTCGTCAGGTATTAAGAGTTGTATTAGACAGCTTTTCTTATCATTACGCATTTACTGAAGAAAAAGAGCTAAACTGGAAGGCATTGAAGTCACGGTGGCTCCAACGCGCAGATAACAATACAACCCCTGATGAACTACAACAAATCATTGACGAATTTCTTGAATATATCAGAGATGGTCATGCGATATTGATTGATGGCTCTTTAAATAGGCTAAGCCATTACTCACCGAGAAAGTCTGCTTCAGAAATAAGACTGAAAGAATATCTAGTTGAAAACTCTGAGTTTTCGGATATTTCACAAGTTTACAGGTATATCTATCGGCAATGGATAAAAAATGTAGAATCCTATTTTTCTACCAACAAACCTGCACAATATCTAGCGGATAATTTCCTTATTGCAAAACTCAAAGGTGGTGGTTCGTACTTTAGAGTCGAAAGTTTCGATGCACATGAAACACAGGAAGTAATGCAAAAGATAACGCCACACTTTAATCGCTCTAAAGGAGTGATTATAGACCTTAGGGATAGTTCTGGCGGAAGTGATTTAGTCGCTTTACAAATAATGTCCTACCTTATAGATAAACCACTTCGAATTGGCACTAAAAGCTTCAAAGTTCCAACTGGCATGAGTGAAAAGAAAGGCATACTTGTTTCCCCCGCAAACATTAAACCTTTCGTTGGTAAAATTGTTGTGATTACCAGTCACCTCACGCCAAGTGCTGCAGAGGTGTTTTTAATAGCATTAAAGGCGAGGAATAATGTGATATTCATCGGTGAAAATAGTTATGGAGCCTTAAGTGATGCGTTGATAAAAGCACTACCAAATGGTTGGGGGATTACGTTATCTAATGAGTTTTATGCCGACAGTGAAGGGCAAAGCTATGAATTTGTCGGAGTTCCTGTGGAACATGCATTTGAGTTTCCTAACATCAAAGACCTTGAGGAGAGTAAAGACTCTGCGTTGGAATATGCAATAAAACTTTTAGATGAACAACCCGATAGAAATTAATTTAAGTTGAGCTGCACTTAACAATTGATAAATTGCGTAATATTCAATTACCAACATAGAAAAGGTTCAGCGCCATATAAAAGCTGTGGTTGGAAATGGTAGCCTAATAATATTAGGCTTTAATTACATATTGTGAATTAAGTAGCTTAAAACTACAGTTATAAGCTAGATAATTGCTATTTTATTCATTAACATGCGTAACATTTTTTTTGGATCGGGGGTTGTTTGATTCAAACCTGAAATAATTGTCATAAAATAACAATCCATCATTATAGACGCTTTAATGTCATCAAATTGAGGTTGTTCACTAAATAGTAGTGCTTTAAAGTCATTTATTTGCAGCTCAAAAAACTCAGTTTGCCAAATCATATCGCTAATTAGTATTTTACTAAATTCAATATTACTACAATAAAATTCAAATAACGGTTGGGCGTAATGATGTAATTTCAATCGAGGTGAATGTTGAACATCGGTCTCTTTTGACTGCATGATTATTGTGCCTATCTGCTGATGCATACCAGCTTTAAGTAGGTCAATTTTGTTTTCAAAATGACTAAATACCGTGCCGGCTGCAACACCTGCATTATTAGCTATTTGCCGTGTAGATGTTTGCTCATAGCCTTGATTTAAAAATAAGAGCCAAGCAGAATCTAAAATTTTATGCCGTGTTATATTTTTTTTATTCATTTATTTCATTACTTTATTTGTTTTTTAGAGTGACTTAAATTACATAGCTTGATTTATTGAGCGCGCTCAATTATATTTGTGAGCGCGCTCAATAAAAAGGAAGTAAAATGAATTTTTTCAAACGTGTTATCGGTTATGTTTTATTTTTACCATTCATCGGTTTTTATTCTTACATGTTAGGCCCGTTACTTAAAGGTATATTGATCCCTGGTGGCTTGATCATGCTGTGGCTTATTTTAGGCCCAAAAGAGGGGTATCTTGCCTTAAAAAAAGCGTTTATAACAAAATGATTATTTAGCCCTTCATCTTGTTCGCCTGGTTTAAGTGTAGTCACTGTGCTTACCTATAATAGAGATGTGACTTGTTATCTATTTTTTGATACGTTTTGTGAACTCTAAAATCTCATTACAAAGAACGAATGAAAATAAATAAAAGTCATATAATTACTTTTTGTTTAGTCATTGCATTGGTGGGAGTGATTACACTTACTGCGCGTTATAATGATCATTATGTATCCTCCTTTATGGATATTACAATAGAATCTAATGTATTGAATGAGTCAAGAAAGGTATTTATTCGATTACCTGAGAACTTTGATTCAAATAAAGCTTACCCGTTAATTATCAGGACTGATGGTAATTTTAACTTAACAAAATGGGATGCTGTGCTTAACGAACACACTAAAAATGGAGTTATATTAGTGTCAATTCCAAATCAATTTTGGGAATTCACACGTAATAGAGATTTAGTGCCGCCATATGCTCGACAAGATGTAAATACTGATGCTAGACCTGAGCCGAATTTTGAAGCGCGAGGTGAGGCTGATAAATTTTTACAATTTATTGAAATTGAATTACTCCCTTACCTGTCTTCAAATTATAAGCTAACAGATGATCGTATCTTAAGTGGTTTTTCAGCAGGCGGTAGTTTTGTACTTTACACATTGCATACAAAACCAGAGCTTTTTAATGGTTATTTCGCGTTTAGCCCTGCTGCGTGGTATGACGATATGACTGTTGTAAAACACTTTACTGATTTTTTACAAACATCGTTACACGAGTTACATCGGCCAACTTATTTGTACATTTCAGTTGGTGGGGCTGAGCATCCACTAATGCACATGCAGAGCATTCTGAGAACCCAGCATTAAGCGTCGAAAGTGCGCTAACTCGCTATAATAAATTTATAGAAAAATGACGCGTATATGCAAAGTATTGAACAGAAAAACTCCTTATTAGTATCCTACATGATAAAGAACACATCATACATTATTTTTTGATAATCGTAATCTCAACAAAGGTGCAAGGCTCATTAATAATTACCAAAGGAAAGTTTACTTCAGGAGTATGTTTACTTTCATTATTTCTATGGCTACAACGATTAAAAGAACTAAAGAAAAGAGTGTGGATCAGTAAAGTCAGAAATAAGCAGAACATGTAAGCTCTGCTTATTTAAATTTTATAAAGTATAGTTAAATCCAAATGCTATACCATCATCTTCAGATTGCTCCATTGAAGCTTGTTGCTGTTTATTGCTACTTGTAAAATCGCTAAAGTCTTTACGCGCTTCAATATATACAATTGTGTCTTCATCGAAAAGGTAGTGCAAGCCAGCTACCGCAAACTGACGCTTAAATACATCGTTTGGGTTGGCATTGAAGTTTGGTTGAATTACGTAGTCAGCACCTGCATTAAATACGTTGTAGGCTACAAATGGTCTAAAGTCGTTATCAAACCTGTAAGAGACAAAAGTCTCAACACCAATAGCATCTTTGATTAACCGGCCTAAATTATCAGTGTCGTGATTTTTATTTTTATTTATATTTGCTGCAACATAAAGGCCGCGAGAACTGATTTTACCAAAGGTAATACCTGCACCATATATTAAGTCAACGACAGACTTATTTTGACCATCTCCGTAGGCAATATTAAATTCACCACGGTTGACACCTGCGGTAAGTTTTATCTTATTTGTCATTGAGTAGGTCAGCGCAGCGCCGTAAGTTGAATTAAATTCTACCTTTTGGGCCGCTGTATTACCTGAATTCCACAGATCTTCACATGCTGATTGTGATATTGCGTCAATATCACAGGTATAAAAGTTATCATTTTTCAATTGTACTTGTGTGGCAATGCTAAAATCACCAAATGTGTTTCGGTATTGCAGTAGCTTATCACCTCGACCGGTGCCATTTACAGCGCCATCGTCTTTATTATATGTATATACACCGGCGGCATTTCCGTCCCAAACAAGGCTGTAGTTGGTACTATAAACAACGTCATACCAAGCTCCCCACTGTTTACCAAGAGTCAGCTGGCCATATTTTTCATGTGCTAAGCCCACATAACCCAATCGGTTATATAAAAACTCATCTTGAATTGATTCAAAGCGGTTATTATAAATAATGTCGCTACTGCCAACAGGGTTTACTCCCCATTCAAGTAAGGCTAACGCCGTCCATTCATCGTTTAGTTTTCTACTGAAATCAAAATTAATTCGTGATGCACCATTTACAATTTCTGTTTGCCCTTGCGTATTAATAACGCGCGCATCGATAAACCCACCTATGGTAACGGTATTTTTATCATCCTTATAAATTTCGATAGCATAGAGATTTGGCGTAATTAAAATACTCGTGAGAGTAGCGGCAACTAATATTTTCTTCATGCGGTACTGCCTTGTTTAAATTATTTCATATTGTGTGTTTAACGGCGAAGACTAACAAAGCTCTATTTGGGTCTAAAGTGAAAAAAAATCATTTAAAAAGCATGGAGGAAATTTAACTGTAAATTAATCGTAAACAGGGTTTTAAGTTCGCTAAAATTCAATAAAATAGCAGTTCTTTTGGGTTGGTTTTATTTAATAATAATGCTATTCAGGCTTTTGCTATTACACTAATAATTCATAGAAAAATTGCGTTATTTAGTTTAAACTCTAGCCAATTTTATTCCTTTGTTTTCCCCTTGGAGGGTAGCGCTATCATTAGTACAGCTAACATCACCATGCAATTTGGTGCTAAACCATTATTTGATAATATTTCAGCTAAATTTGGCGAAGGAAACCGTTATGGTTTAATTGGCGCTAATGGTTGTGGTAAATCAACATTTATGAAAATTTTAAGTGGTGAGCTTGAACCATCAGCTGGCAATGTAAGCACTGATCCAAACGAACGTGTCGCTAAACTTAATCAAGACCAGTTTGCTTATGAAGAATACTCAGTAATCGATACTGTGATCATGGGCCATAAGGAATTGTGGGAAATAAAACAAGAGCGTGACCGCATTTACGGCTTGCCAGAAATGAGCGAAGCCGATGGTATGAAAGTTGCCGATCTTGAAACAGAATTTGCTGAAATGGATGGTTATTCTGCTGAATCAAAAGCGGGTGAATTACTTTTAGGTGTTGGTATTGCGACTGAGCAACACTACGGTCCTATGTCTGAAATTGCGCCGGGCTTTAAACTACGCGTGCTATTGGCTCAGGTATTATTTTCAGATCCAGATATTATGCTACTTGATGAGCCTACCAATAACTTGGATATTTACACTATCAAGTGGCTTGAAGACGTTTTAAACCAACGTGACTGTACAATGATCATCATCTCGCATGACCGTCATTTCTTAAACTCAGTGTGTACACACATGGCCGATATTGACTACGGTGAATTACGCATTTACCCAGGCAACTATGATGAGTACATGTTTGCAGCAACACAAGCCCGAGAACGTTTACTAAGTGAAAACGCTAAAAAGAAAAATCAAATTGCAGAACTTCAACAGTTCGTTTCTCGTTTCTCTGCGAATGCATCTAAAGCTAAGCAAGCAACTTCGCGTGCTAAGCGCATTGATAAAATTCAGTTAGATGAAGTTAAAGCATCATCGCGCCAAACCCCATTTATTCGTTTTGAGCAAGAAAAACAACTATTCCGTAATGCATTAGAAATGACAAATCTTGGCCAAGGTTTTGACGATATGCTTTTCACCGGCCTTGAAGGCTTAGTTGAAGTTGGCGAACGAATTGCGATTATTGGTGAAAACGGTGTGGGTAAAACAACACTTTTAAATACGCTGGCAGGGCGCTTAGCACCTAAACAAGGTGAGTTTAAGTGGTCTGAAAATCACAATATAGGGTATTACGCGCAAGATCATGCTGATGAGTTTGATACAGATCTCAATTTGTTTCAATGGATGGAGCAATGGCAACAAGAAGGTGACGATGAGCAAGTTGTTCGTAGTTTCTTAGGCCGTATGTTATTTTCACAAAATGACATAACTAAATCTGTTAAAGTTATCTCTGGTGGTGAGCAAGGTCGAATGCTGTTTGGCAAGATTATGATGCATAAGCCAAACATCCTATTAATGGATGAACCAACTAACCACATGGATATGGAATCAATTGAAGCGCTCAACCTTGCGCTTGAAGCATATGAAGGTACGTTACTATTCGTATCCCACGACCGTCAATTTGTATCATCTGTTGCTACACGTATCTGGGAAGTTAAAGACGGTAAAATAATTGATTTCAGAGGCACTTATTCTGAATACTTAGCGAGTAAAGAAAGCTAAATTTTAATTCGTTCAAAAAAAGCCATGCCTGTCATGGCTTTTTTGTTTTTTGATACTTGCAATTTAGCCATTAATACACAGGCCTGCAGAAAGATTACATTCCACGTTTCCCCATAGCTTAATAGTCAGCGTGACTTCGCAATAATGGCGATCCCTTTTAAGGAGTAATAACGCAGAAAGTAAGTGCCCGTCAAACGCTCTCAAATTGGTTTAAAAGCTGTTTGTATTACGTTACCGATTTTAACAAGATCACAGTCATTATTTGCTTCAATGCCTTGCTTAAATCGCTTTTAATGCTAACGACACTCGCATCTTGATGTGGCTTGGGTATATAATACGTGCCATAAATGCGGACATAAGTCCGCTATTAGTACAAAACTATTACTGAGGAGTATTTATGAGTGTTGTTGGCATTATTATGGGTTCCAAATCAGATTGGCCAACTATGGAACACGCAGCGATTATGCTAGATAAGTTTGGCATTGCATACGAGACTAAAGTTGTTTCTGCGCATCGCACTCCTCAACTGCTTGCTGATTATGCAAGTTCTGCGGCAGAGCGCGGAATTAAAGTTATTATCGCTGGTGCTGGCGGTGCTGCGCATTTACCTGGTATGGCTGCGGCCTTTACCTCGTTACCAGTATTAGGTGTTCCTGTGAAATCAAAAACACTCAATGGGGTAGACTCATTATTATCTATTTGTCAGATGCCAAAAGGCGTTGCAGTGGGTACTTTAGCCATAGGTGATGCCGGTGCTGCAAATGCAGGTTTATTAGCCGCACAAATTTTAGGGTGTCATCAACCTGAGATGTTTGCAAAAATCGAAGCGTTTCGTAAAGAACAAACTGAAACAATTTTAGCTAATCCAAACCCTGCAGAGTAATATGACTATTTTAATTTTAGGTGCAGGTCAGTTAGCACGCATGATGTGTTTAGCGGGTGCACCACTTAATTTAAATGTGGTTGCTTACGATGTTGGTAGCCAAAAAGTTGTCCATCCATTAACGGGTGAAGTTTATACCACAACATTAACTCAAGCAATTGATCAAGCAGATGCAATTACTGCTGAGTTTGAACATATCCCTGATGACGTACTTACATTATGCTGTGCAAGCAATAAGTTTTACCCAGGTAAAGCCGCCATTAAAACAGGGGGCGATCGTGCTCTTGAAAAAGCATTGCTTAGTAAAACATCTGTAAAATGTGCGCCTTATCAGTTAATAACAGAAAAAGCTCATCTAGAACAAGCCGTTATTGCTTTAGGCAAACCGTTAGTGATTAAAACGTGTCAAGCTGGCTATGATGGGAAAGGTCAATGGCGATTAAAGTCAGATGAGCAAATCGAACAAATTTGGTCTGAAATGGCTGACTTTATAGCATCAGGGACCGATATAGCGCCGCATTCTATTATCGCTGAGCAAATGATCCCTTTTGATCGCGAAGTATCGATTATTGGTGCGCGAGACAAAAGCGGTAATACCGTTATTTATCCGTTAACTGAAAATCAGCACACCAATGGTGTACTAACATTATCAATTGCTGGGAAAGAGAAGACGACTATCCAACAGCAAGCTGAAGATGCCTTTAACAAATTAGCGACTGAGCTTGATTATGTTGGTGTATTAGCGATTGAGTTCTTTGATGTTGATGGGCAATTACTTGTGAATGAAATTGCCCCACGTGTTCATAATTCTGGTCATTGGACACAACAAGGTACACACAGCAGTCAATTTGAAAATCATATGCGTGCCGTTGCAGGATTACCACTTGGTAATACGCAATTACAACGAGTCACTGCAATGATAAACGTATTAGGTCAAGCCGCTATACCTACGCAGGTACTCAGCGTACCCGATGTAACAAGCCACTGGTATGGAAAAACTGCGAAACCAGGTAGAAAAATGGGTCATATAAATGTCTCAGCAGCAACCCTCCATGAGCTAGGGGAGCGCTTAGCGGAGCTCTCAGAGCATCTTCCTGAGGAAGATTATCCCGGAGTGCTTACCACCAGCACCGCGCTGATTTTAAATTAGTTATAAGCCGAGTTTATCTCGGCTTTTTTAATAGTACCTAAAAAAGGATGTTGCCAATGATAAGCGCTAGGTATCGAGCCATTGTATTTGCTTTTTTTATGGCATTGTTTATGTCTGGTTTTATGTCGTTAGTTATTTCAATTTTTAATGTTGGCATAATTGATACTATTATATCTGTGTGGCTAAAAGCGTGGATCTTTGCATTTTGTATCGCGTTTCCAACTGTTACATTTGTAGCCCCAATGGTTGATAAGCTTACCGCTAAGTTAGTACGTCCATAGGATTGAAATGTCTTTATCAAACACGATAACACAACCTTTGTACCTTATTTTACTTGCTCTGTGTATTACACCTTGGGTTGGTGCTGGCAGTGCTCTGATTATTGGCGCGGCTTTCGCCATATTTTTAGGAAACCCTTTCGCCGACTTATCTCAAAAAGCCAGTAAGTGGATGTTAAAAGCGGCGGTTGTTGGCCTGGGTTTTGCCGTTGATTTTAACCAAGTAATAGAAGTGGGGCGAAGCTCACTTGTATTAACAATAGTCAGTATCACCGCGATTATTGGATTAGGTGAAATTTTAACACAAGTTTTTAAACTTAATCGTAATACCGGCGTGCTAATATCCTTTGGCACGGCAATTTGCGGCGGTAGCGCCATTGCCGCTATGGCGCCAGTTATAAAAGCAAAAGATCATGAAGTTGCCGTTGCCCTTGGGGTGGTATTTTTGCTTAATGGCGTTGGGCTATTGTTATTTCCCAGTATCGGCCATTATTTTAACCTAAGCCAAGAACAATTTGGATTGTGGGCTGCTTTAGCTATTCATGATACCAGTAGCGTAGTGGGTGCATCGGCTACGTATGGTGCAGTTGCACTGAGCATTGCCACTACAGTCAAGCTTACTCGTGCAATGTGGATCATTCCGTATACCACATTAGCAGGGGTATTTTGGCGCTCAGAAGAAAAAGCCAGCATTCCTTTATTTATCATCGGCTTTTTAGCCGCTGCATTGATCAACACCTATTTACCGCAATTTTCAGAGGCCTGGCAACTTATCAATAGTGCGGCAAAACAAGTATTAGTGATGACTTTATTTTTAATTGGCAGTGGGTTATCGCTTGCAGTATTAAAGCAAGCAGGACTTAAGCCCTTTATAATGGCGACATTTTTGTGGATAGTGGTAAGCAGTGTCATTTTATTATTAATTTTAGATGGATTCATATAATGAATAGTAAGGTTTTTATGGCTGCGATTAGTAGTGTGTTACTACTTGCAGGTACTTCTGGCGCAGCGTTTGCTGCAGACACATTACGCGTTGCAACTTTTAATGTGAGTATGGATGCGACAAATTATACCAAACAAGGTGAACAAGTTAACCCAAATGCATTAATTGAAGCGCTGCAAAATAACCACCCACAAATTAAAAATATTGCCGAAATTATCCAACGTGTTCGCCCTGATATTTTACTCCTCAATGAGTTTGATTATGTGGCTAAAGAGCAAGGCATTGAATACTTTAAGGCGCATTATTTAACTAAAAGCCAAAACAAACAACCTGCTATTAATTACCCTTATACCTACATAGCATCGGTTAACACCGGGTTAAAAACGCCGTTCGACCTTGATAATGATGGGCAGGTTACAGGTGTAAAAGGCGATGCGTATGGCTTTGGTTTGTTTGAAGGCCATTATGGTATGGCTGTGCTGTCACGTTATCCAATCGATTTTGATAACATTCGTACTCTTCAAAATTTCAAGAATAAAGATATGCCTGGTGCTCAAATGCCTGTAGATCCAGTAACAGGTGAGAATTGGTATAACAATGAAGAATGGCAAGCGCTACGTGTAAGCTCAAAGTCATTTTGGGATATTCCCGTTAAAATAAAAGGCAACACACTTCATGTTATTGCTTCACACCCAACACCACCGGTGTTTGATGGCGCTGAAGATCGAAACGGTAAACGCAATCACGATGAAATACGCTTAATAAAAGACTATGTTGCCAACGCAAACTATTTATACGATGACAAAGGCGTAAAAGGGGGATTAGCTGCGCAATCGCGCTTTGTTATTGTTGGTGACTTAAATGCCGCACCTGAGGGCGATAAAAAACGCCCAGATACGACAAATCAGTTACTAAAAAACCCGTTGATCAATAGCCAATTTGTACCTCACAGTAAAGGGGCTAAAACCAGTTACCCACAAAAGTACGGTGCTGCGTACACAGCTTATTGGCAAGCGCGGGTTGATTATGTATTACCATCTACCTATGGATTAGATGTAGTGGATGGCGGTGTCTTTTGGCCTGTAAAAAACAGCGAATTGTATCGGCTTATCAAAGACCGCAATGCATCATCAGATCATCGTATGGTCTGGCTAGATATTTCAATGAAGTAATTGAACAGCAAAGTTGTGTTGTTTATCTAAAAAAATTGCTATTACATAGGTGCTTCTGATTAAATTAGGTTAATTATAATAACCTTACAGAAGCACTATGACTTTTAAATCTTCTACTCAAAAAACCTTAGTTGCACTTGCCGTAGCATCTAGCTTTATGCTTTCAGGTTGTCAATCAACAGCATCACAAGCACCTATTACAAAAACAGTAGCCCCAAGTGTTGTCGTAACCCCACAAGATACTGGCTCAACAGCTATTACACTAGAGCAAGCAATGGCTCATCCTGATTGGTTAGGGCGTCAAGCTGAGCGTGCATATTGGTCTGCAGATTCAAGCACTATTTTTTATGCGCGTAAGCAACAAGGTAATGAATTACGAGATGTATTTAGTCAAAGTGTGACATCGCAAACAGCAGAGCAAGTTGCCTTAAGTGCACATCATACACTTGGCACTAAAAATGCGGTTTATTCAAATGATAAGAAATTGCAAGCGTACACATTTGAAGGCAATGTATTTGTAAAAAATGTTCAAACGGGTGCTATAAAACAGGTTACTCACAGTAGTGCCAGAGAGTCTAATTTACAATTTTTGAATGACGGCGCACTTGTTTATCGACAAGGCACCACTTTTAATAAAGTTGATTTAGCTACAGGTATTACAAGTGAACTTGCGAATATTAAGCTAAGTGATAAACCCAAAGGTGTAGAAGCGCCTGCTACATATATAGCAAAAGAGCAGCATAAACTAATTGATTATGTCTCTTTGATGCATAAAAACAAGCAAGACAAGCAAACTCGTAAAGAGCAGTTAACAAAACAAAACACCTCTATTGCCAATGCCCAATTTTATTTAGGTAAAGGCAAAACGCTGGTAAATGCGCAGTTATCACCAAATGGTCAAGCCATCCTTGCGGTTATTAAAGATCAAAAATCATGGCGCGATGACGCTGATATAATGCCTAACTACATTGGTGACGATGGCACAATTAAAGCTGAGAAAGTACGCAGACGTGTAGCAGATGAAAAATCAGCAGGCTCTGAACTTATTTATATTGATTTAACCGACAATAGCCAAAAAACAATTTCAATGACGAGCCTTCCTGGGTTTGATGAAGACGTGCTAGCCTCTGTAAAAACAGAAAACTATGCCCGTGATGGTAAAACGTATAAATCAGAAAAAGCACCGCGTGATATAAACCTAATGATGGATTGGGGCTGGGATCAAGGCGCAATAGTATGGAATGACACAGGCGATCAAGTCGCTGTTATGCTTGAAGCATGGGATAACAAAGACCGTTGGCTAGCGACCGTTAATGTGGACGAAGCCAAACTTGTATCACAGCATCGTCTTCATGATGATGCGTGGGTTAATTACACGTATAATGATTTTGGTTGGTTAAATAACTCAGACACCTTGTATTATTTATCTGAAGAGTCAGGCTATAGCCATATTTATAAAAAGCCGCTTACAGGTAAGGCTACTGAGCTTACAAAGGGTAACTTTGTTGTTTCAAATCTAACACTCACTGATGACAATAGCGCTATATATTATAAAGCGAATGTTGAACACCCAGGGTTATACGAGATTTACAAAGTAAATGTTGAATCAGGCCAATCAGAGCAAGTTACTAATCTTGATGGGATGACCGATTATCAATTAAGTCCAGATCAAACTAAACTGTTGCTAACACATTCAAAAATTATGCAACCGGCCGAGCTTTATGTAGCACCGGCAAAAGCTAACACTCAAGCTACACGTTTAACTAATACTGTATCTGAAGAGTTTTTAGCTAAAAAACTCATTGCACCTAAAATCATTGCAGTTCCCTCTAGTCATACTGAACAACCTATTTATGCAAAAGTATATTACCCAGCGGATTACGTAGAGGGCGAAAGCGGCCAAAACCGTAAAGCAGTCATCTTCAACCATGGTGCTGGCTATTTACAAAATTCACACATGGGTTGGTCAGGCTACTTTCGTGAATTTATGTTCCACTCGCTACTCGCCTCTGAAGGGTATGTGGTAATGGACATGGATTACAGGGCGTCAAAAGGTTATGGCCGTGATTGGCGTACCGCTATTTATCGTCAGATGGGCACACCAGAAATTCAAGATTTAGCCGATGGTGTAAGCTGGATGGCTGACAATGCGAATGTTGATACAGCCGCTGTAGGTACTTATGGTGGGTCATATGGTGGTTTTATGACCTTTATGGCATTATTTACTCAGCCTGATTTATTTCAAGCGGGTGCAGCGCTTCGCCCTGTAACTGATTGGGCACATTATAACGGACCTTATACGTCAAATATCTTAAACCACCCAGATGTAGATCCAATCGCATATGAGCGCAGTTCACCAATTTATTTTGCTGAGGGCCTAAAAAACCGCTTATTGATCAATGCCCCAATGGTTGATGACAACGTGTTCTTTCAAGATGTGGTACGTGTTGTACAGCGTATGATAGAACTTGAAAAAGAAAACTTTGAAACAGCCATTTACCCAGTTGAGCCGCATGGTTTTAGACAACCATCAAGTTGGTTAGATGAGTATCGCCGTATTTACAAAATGTTTAAAGAGACTCTTTAATCACAGTCTGTAAATAAAAAATAACGCCAAGTTTATGCTTGGCGTTTTTTTATTAACTTAAAAATTAGCGGTATAGCTAATAACACGCCTCCAATTGCACCAATGAGATGTGCATCAATAGCCACATTAGAGGCAATAAGTTCACTTACTTGTGCACTAGGACCTTCAAGTTGTTCAAATAATATTTTTGCCCAAATACCAAAGAATAATAGCCATCCCGTCTTCATTCCAACGGTAATGTCTTTTATAGCACCCCACACAATAACCCCGTGCAGTAATGCACTTAACCCTGTATAGATTTCAATATCAGGGCAAAAATAGTAAATACAGATACCACACCATGTGGCGAGAACAATTGTATGTGCACCATATACAAGCGGTTTTGTGTGTTCAGCATGCAATGCCCAAATTAAAATGATACCGGCGCAATTTAATCCTAAATGTGCCCAATTAGTATGTACATATTGACTACTTATTAAACGCCACACTTGGCCTTGTTCAATTAATTGGCGATTAAACTCTAAGGAATCATTGAGGCTAAATAAAGCAAAAAGTGCACTCAGTACCATTAAACACAGAGGCGGTAATATATAGCGGGGTTGAATTGGCAAATTGACCATTTTATTCTTATTTTTTACATAATATTTTGCATATTGTGCCCGTTTAACTTTAAGATGCCAAATATCTCAATGCAATTAAGCTTTTTTATGTTTTCACACGCCCATACCAGTATCATTTTTAGTTTAACGTTATTAACACTGCCTGTTTTTGCAAGCCAATTACCCCCAGAAATACGTGAGCCAGAAGCTGCTACTGGACTTGAGCAAAAACAACACGTTGTTGGTGATGAATATATGATTGCAGCCGCAAATCCATATGCAACACAAGCGGGTCAAACAATATTAGCAAGCGGTGGCAGTGCGGTTGATGCCGCTATAGCAACACAATTGGTATTAACACTTGTTGAGCCACAATCGTCTGGTATTGGTGGTGGGGCATTTTTACTTCATTACGACAAACAAAATAATGCGTTAACAACATTTGATGGTAGAGAAACAGCACCAAGCAATGCAGACGAATCGCTGTTTTTAGATAAAGATGGTAAAGCTGCATCATGGATTGATGCAGTCGTTGGAGGGCGTTCAGTCGGTGTGCCAGGTGTATTACATGCATTGGCTCAAGCCCACAAAGAACACGGCAACCTTGAATGGGCTGCACTTTTTAAGCCTGCCATTGAACTTGCAGAACACGGTTTTATTGTATCATCGCGGTTGCATGCGTTATTAGTGAAACAGATAAACCCTGGTGTGACCAAGCTTCCTGCGATCCGAGATTACTTTTTCCCAGATGGTAAGCCTTTGGCAGTAGGTGTGCTAAAAACCAACCAACCCTTAGCTGATCTATATAAAGAGATAGCCAGTAAGGGGATCGATGCTTTTTACAAAGGCGATAACGCGATAAAAATGGTGGATGCGGTACAGCATTCAGTCGTAGCACCCGGTACGCTCGCATTAACTGATTTAGCTAATTATAAAAGTAAACAACGTGATGCGGTTTGTACGCCATATCACGAATACAACGTCTGCTCTATGGCACCACCAAGCAGTGGTGGTGTTGCTGTATTACAAATACTTGCATTACTTGAAGACAAAAATATGCGCCAATACCAGCCTAATTCGGCCAAAGCGATTCATTACTTTAGCCAAGCATCTCGATTAGCCTTTGCTGATCGTAATGTATATATGGGGGATCCTGACTTTGCAGACATTCCCACTCGTGAGCTACTCGCTCATAGTTACGTGAGTCAACGAGCAACACTAATTACAGAACATGATAAAAAAGCAGAAGCAGGTCAGCCCCGTCCATTACTAAGTTACGCACAAGATGATGCTTACGAGTTACCTTCAACCACTCATGTATCAATTGTGGATGCAAAAGGTAATGCCGTTTCAATGACCAGTTCGATAGAAATGGCATTTGGTTCAACGGTCATGGTTAACGGGTTTATATTAAATAATCAGCTTACTGACTTTGCATTGTCACCCTACAAAAATGGCATGCTATTAGCAAATAGAGTTGAGGCAGGTAAACGACCTCGAAGCTCAATGTCGCCAGTGATGGTTTTTAATAAAGACGGCAGTTTACGTTTAGTTGTAGGCTCACCGGGGGGAAGTCGTATCATAAATTATGTAGCGCATGTTGTAATTGGCGTACTTGATTGGCAATTAACCGCGCAACAAGCAATTGACTTACCACGTATCACTAATCGTAATAACTATACCAGTGTAGAAAAAGGCACCGCTATTGAAAGTATCATTCCCGATCTAAAAAAGCGTGGTCATACAGTAAGACAAGTTGATTTAAACTCTGGATTACATGCTGTTGAGCTGCTCAACGGTAAATTATATGGTGCAGCTGATCCACGCAGAGAGGGTATCGCATTAAGCGAACAGAATTTTGTTCTTAAAGAACATAAAAACGCTGTGAATAAGCCTTAATCACAGTACTAACTTAATGTACAATAACACGCTACGCACAAAATAAATGTGCGTATTTCTCGTATCGTCAATGGTCTGACAAGGTTGAATGTCATTGCTTTTTAATATTCAACAGTAATAATGGCAGATCAAAATTAAAGACTTCGTTAAGCTTGGAATTATGACTACAAATACCGATCCAAATTATCTTTATATTCATCACTCAGGCCCAGGCTTGATTGAAACTCCTCTATTAAATAAAGGCAGTGCATTTACTCAAAAAGAGCGCGAAAGTTTCAACCTTGCAGGATTACTGCCTCCTCGCTACGAAACAATCGAAGAACAAGTTGAACGTTGTTACCAACAGTATTCAAGCTTTAACGATAACCTTAATAAGCACATTTATTTGCGTGCGATTCAAGATAACAACGAAACACTTTATTATCGTTTAGTGCGTGACCATCTTGAAGAAATGCTGCCTATCATATACACCCCAACAGTGGGCGATGCCTGCGAAAAATTCTCTGATATTTATCGCAGTGCTCGTGGTTTATTTATATCTTATGAAGATCGCTTCCAAATCGACGATATACTGCGTAATGCGACCAAAGGTAAAGTAAAAGTCATCGTTGTAACCGACGGTGAGCGCATTCTTGGTTTAGGCGACCAAGGGATCGGTGGTATGGGTATTCCAATCGGTAAGTTGTCTCTTTATACCGCCTGTGGTGGTATAAGCCCTGCGTACACATTACCAGTTATGCTTGATGTAGGAACTAATAACGAAAAACTATTAAACGACCCAATGTACATGGGGGCACGCCATAAACGTATTGCACAAGATGAATACGATGAATTTTTAGATCTCTTCATCAAAGCAGTTAAGCGTCGCTGGCCAAACGTGCTGTTGCAATTTGAAGATTTTGCACAGCCAAACGCTATGCCGTTATTAAAGCGCTACCGTGATGAGATCTGTAGTTTTAATGATGATATACAGGGCACTGCGGCTGTCACTGTTGGTTCATTGCTTGCTGCATGTCGTGTAAAAAACTCAAAGTTATCTGAGCAGAAAGTTGTGTTTGTTGGAGCAGGTTCTGCAGGCTGTGGTATTGCAGAACAAATCATCACACAAATGATATCGGAAGGTATTACAGACGAACAAGCGCGCAGCCAAGTGTTTATGGTTGATCGTTTTGGCTTAGTGACAGCTGGTATGCAAGGTTTACGTGACTTCCAACAATCACTTGCACAACCGACAGAAAAGTTAGCAGATTGGACATACAGTGGCGAATTTGCTTCGTTATTAGATGTGATGCATTGTGCCGCGCCTGATATTTTAATTGGCGTATCTGGTCAACCGGGTTTATTCACTGAGCAGGTCATCCGTGCTATGCACAGTGGCTGCGCGCAACCAGTTATCTTCCCGCTAAGTAACCCATCAAAGCAAGTCGAAGCACTTCCTGAAGATGTAATCAACTGGACCGAAGGTAACGCGATTGTTGCAACCGGCAGTCCATTTGCACCTGTTGTATTCAATGGTGAAACATTTACTATACCGCAGTGCAATAATAGCTATATTTTCCCTGGTATTGGTTTAGGTGTTATCGCGGCTAAAGCAACACGTATTACCGATGCAATGTTGATGGTCTCAAGTGAAATACTAGCTGAATCATCGCCACGAGCTAACACCGGGAAAGGCAGTTTGCTTCCTGCACTAACAGAGATCGAAACCTTAAGTAAACGTATTGCATTTGGCGTTGCTAAAAAAGCAATTGAAGAAGGCGTTGCACTTGAGATCAGTGATGATATGTTATGGGCAGCCATTGATAGAAACTATTGGTTACCAAAATATCGCAATTATAAACGTTGTAGTATTTAACCGTTAAAAAATAAAAACAGACTTCGGTCTGTTTTTTTATACTTGTTCATTTTCAATTAACCACTTAGGGTATCTAATAGCTACACTAAAACTATTAAGGATCTTTATGCGTTATTTATCATTGTTAGCTGCAGCTTTAAGTTTCAATACATTTGCAAGTACAACTCCTGATGCCCCACATATATATATTCAAGGCCAAGCACAAGTTACAACTGTAGCTGATAATGTCAAGCTGAGTGTAGGTATTGTTGAAATACATAAAGATTTAATGCTAGCAAAACAAAAAGCTGACACAACAATGGCAAAAGCCATTAAGCTAGCTAAACAAGCTGGTGTATTAGATAAAGACATTAATGCTGGCCAAATTAGTATCCACCGAGAAAACCAATATAACCGTGAGACAAACAAGCAAGAGTTTGTTGGCTTTAGGGTTTCACGTAGCTTGTCAGTAACGTTAAAAGAAGTTGATAAATACCCATTATTATTGCAAAACCTTGTAAGTGGCGGAATTAACGAAATTAATAATACGCAATTTATATCAAGCAGGTATGTCGAATTACAGCAAAAAGCGCAAAAAATGGCGATACAAGATGCTAAAAGTGCCGCAAAAGAATTCGCATCCGATTACGACGTAGAAATTAAAGGTCTTTATAGCGCGTCTTTAAAGCCAATAGAAACAAGCTCTCAACCTTATATGAGAGCTAAAATGGCCAGCATGGCCGAAGCCGAATCAGGTAGTTTTGTACCAGATGCTTACCATGCTGGTGAATTAGTTATTAGCGCTTCTAGCTATGCTATTTATTTAATTGATAATAAATAAAACGTACAATCATTTTGCTGGCGCGTTAAAACGTGCCAGTAATTGCTCTCCTTGATCAGGGCTAATTCGAGAGATTGCATTTAGCATGTTGGTTACTTCCTTTCGATCATATTCATTATTTATCTGCTGATTAATATCATCAATTATCGCAGTTAAATAATTAAATAAACTACATGTTGCATCTTCATTGTCGTTGGCAACAAATAAAATATTTTTAAAAGCCTCCAAAACATTGGTCATTACATATGCATCACTTTTCGCGTAATTACGAATTGGTGTGAAATTATCGTGCAATAGTTCATCAAATGATGTTTCATGTAAGTACAGCAAAGGAGAACTGTCACTGTGCTTAAATGAATAGTTTGTGTCAGCTATTTTCAATCGTTCGATCAGTAATATGCTCAACATATCAATTGCTTTAACGGCTGTCCCAGGATCATTTATACCCGGGCTCATTGCTTTGACTGCAATCTCAGAAATCTGCGTTAAGCCGTAACGGTAATGATCGCTAATATACTCTTCAATATAGAAAATAAAACAGTTCAATAACTTTTCTACTAATTCAGGCTCTTCACTCAAATCTCGGCTGGACTTTAAAAACGGGTAACCCTTGACTGTAAAAAAACCTTGGTTCACCACAATATAAAGCTGTAAATTGTGTTCAGCTAATACAGCACATAATTTGTCACTGTGCACGCCTTTGAAATAACCTTCAGTACTACTTTCTATAGAGTACCATTGATTAAAATCTGGAAAACAATCTACTTTATGCTCATCTTGACGAGCAATGATATGCTTAATAACGTTTTTGGTATGTTTAAATAAATCATTTAGTACATTATCAACTTGAATTGCCTTGGATATCGAGTGAATGAAATACACAAAAAGGGCGAGTGATATTAGCCCAAATATCAACGAAAAAAGCACACCAAGAGCAGGGATCGCAACTGTATTGTCATCGATTTTTTTTATATTTATTAACATTATAATAGAATAAATAATACTACCGAGATAAAACCCTAATACCATTTGATGTGATTTTCGGGTTATTAACCCCGGGATTACTCTTGGCGACAAGCTAGCACTTGCTGTATTAAGTACAATCATAACCATTGAAAAACTAAAAACAGTTAAAGATATTATACTTCCAGCTAGCGTACTTAAAATAGTTCGCGCATTTTCTTCACTATCAACTAATACGACTGATAGATATTTTTTAAGCGCTTTAACAAATTCTGCATACTCGATCGACATTGTAAAGACAGCAAATAATAAAAATACAACGGCTAACATTGATGGGTAAAAACCAATACTATTGATCAGCTCTCTATAATTATCAGCTATTTTTCTAGGTGCGAACATAACTTTCCTTTTTTCAGTATATATTTAGCACGTTAGCATATAAATCAGTGTAACTGCTGGCTATTTGTTGATTAATCTTGTGTTACTATATAAAAAAATAAAAGGGATTATTATTATGGTTATATCTTTCTATGCAGCGGTGCTGGCCTTTATCTATATCTATTTAAGTATGAATGTCGTTAAAGTAAGAAAAGCGAACAAAATATCATTAGGAACTGATAATAACCCACAATTATTAAGAGCAACGCGAGCTCATGGAAATTTTATCGAGTATGTACCTTTTGCCTTAATCTTGATTTTTTTAGCTGAATATCAAGGATTAAGCAGCCACTATTGCCATGCTTTAGGGACATTACTCGTATTTGGGAGAATTTGTCATTTTGTAGCCATTAACGACGATACACTAAAACTTCGTGTAATAGGTATGCTGTCAACATTTGCAACACTTGCATTAAGCGCATCTATCTTGTTGATGGGTCGGCTTTTCTAGTTATGGCAATTAGTAAGTTTACACTATTAAGTATATTATTTTTATATACATTGAATGTTCACGCTAACAATAAGCAAAACAGTGAACCATTACATGTTATTTATCCAAAGCCTGAACGCGAAAATGAACAGGATAATTGGTATCCACTTGTATTACTTAAACTTGCTTTAGAGCATAGTGAACAACCTCATACTCTCCAATCATCAGTAAAAATGGTGCAAAGTCGTTCTTTAAAAGAGCTAGAGCAGGGGGAGCTGATCAATGTTGGTTGGTCAATGACAAGTAAAGAGCGGGAGCGAATTTTTACTCCGATACGTATTCCCATTTATAAAGGTTTATATGGGTGGCGCTTATTGTTTACCACTAAAGATAAGCTTCCGTTATTTAAAGATATAAAAGATGAATTTCATTTTCATAATATTGATTTTATCCAAGGACATGACTGGCCTGATACCGATATCTTGAGAGATAACGGGCTACAGGTCTCAACATCGACAAGTTATGCCGCATTATTTAATATGCTTATTAGAAACCGAGGCGATGCTTTTCCACGCTCAATTTTAGAAATTGAATGGGAAAAAAAGCAGTTATCGGTCAAGGAAAATATTGTAACGGTGCCCAATATAGCTTTGTCCTATCCCGCAGCTATATATTATTTTGTTAACTCTAAGCGCCCAGATATACATCAAGCTATAAAAATCGGCCTTGAAAGAATGCAACAAAATGGGGAGTTCGATAGGTTATTTAATCAATATTTTGCCACTAGTATTGCAAATGCAAAGCTGCACGAAAAAATAATCATTAAATTAGATAACAAACATCTCTCTAAATTAACACCGCTTAACGACAGCGAACTATGGTTTACTCCAAAAAACCTACAATTAGATAAGTAAGTTATGAATGCACCTACCAAAATTTTTATAATCGGTTTACCAAGAACTGGCACAACGAGTGTGTGTAATGCTTTTTTACAGCTGGACTTTAGCTGCGCACATACGGCTTATACTAAACGTTGTATGATTGATGCAAAAGTTATTGCGGATACGCCTATTTTTAATGATTACCAAAATTTAGATACTCTTTACCCAGATTCAAAATTTATTTATTTAGAGCGAGAGCTCGTTAAATGGATCCCATCCATTCGTCAGCTTTTAGCGCGTATGTACAAAAATTTAATGAGAGAGGATGGGGGATTCAATCCACACATTAAACGTTGTTACCTCAATACATTTAAAGATTTGTCCCTTGATAAATTAGAATGTGACGCATATTTACAGCAATGTTATACAACACATTTAAATGGCGCAAAGCAATATTTTTCGAATCGTCCTGATGACTTTCTGTCGATTGATATTTCTGATATAAATAGTTTTAATAAGTTGTGTCAATTTTTAGATATAAAAAGCGAACTAACTAATTTTGAAAGAATGAACATTGGTGGCAAAGTTACAGCATGGAACGAAATAAAACACCCATTAAAGGTAGCTTCAACTGCTCATGGGAAAATTGACAAGTTGCTATATCCTAATGGAAATTTATAACTTTTTTATGCGTTAATGTAATTGTAAATTTATATCTAACAACAAGATTTTATAATCCATTTACGTTAAAATCTGACTATTAGATCTTAAGTAAAAATATTATGTTTGAATTAAAATATCACACCCCATTTTCATGGACCGAAGCAGTTATGGCTGACTTTGATACCTTTTTACAAGATCATGCTGCAGCAGAAAAAAAAGCGTCGGGCATGGCAATGTCTATGTTATCGCATTACCCAGATCGTCGTAAGCTTGTAAAAGCAATGACCGATCTCGCACTTGAAGAAATGATTCATTTCAAACAAGTTTTAAAGCTGTTGATTGACCGAGATGTAAATTTAGGAAATGATCAAAAAGATCCTTATGTAAAAAAAATTCGTGCTGTATTTAGAAATGGCCGTGACGAGTTTTTTATGGATCGTTTGTTAGTTGGAGCTGTTATAGAGGCGAGGGGGCATGAGCGTTTTTCTCTAGTAGCGCAAGCACTACCTGATGGTAAAGAAAAAGAGTTTTATGCTGCGATCGCAAAATCTGAAGAAAAACATAAAAACTTATTTGTTGAACTCGCTTATGAATATTTTGATAAAAATGAAGTAGATATACGATTAGAAGAAATACTAATCGCAGAAGCTGAAATTTGTAAGAACATTCCATTTACAGCTGCGCTTCATTAATCATTATTGGCACTGTTACCCAGTGCCAGTAATTTAAAATTGAGCATACAATCTGACAATTCAAAGAAAAGGTGGCAGGGAATTCGACGCTGCCTCATTTTAGAAATAAAAACTCTAATCTTCTTTAGTAAAATCGTAAATCCTCTACACCTTATTTGTATTTAGTGCTTATATATTATCTCTTCTAATTAATATCTTTAAATAATTTTACAAAGAAGTAACTCTATAATGATTGACCGAAAAAATATCGGACTTTTGAGAGTCGGTTAAAAATAGTTAGATAATAAAACACCGCGCGAGCAGCAAAAAATAGATCACAAAAAACATTTGAAATCGCAGCCAATATATTAATTATATTTAATAACAGACATTCGTCGCGTTAGATCCAATCACAATAAGTGGGATTAGATTTTTACTGAATTGATTATCCGTAAAATACTTATAAGTGTTAGCAATTAATAAAGGTGAAAATTGCACGCATGGGTTTATCAGTTAGCAAACCTGAAAAAGTTAATAAATTTATGGAGTCATTCAAAGTTGTAGATTCATCAACAGGTGAAGAACTTAATAAATTGCCAGGTATAGATTTAGGCTGGGATTATAATCCGGGCAAAGCATGGTTAGGTGCAGATATAGCAGCAGGAAAATCAGTTATAAATTTATCAACGGACTTACAAAAATTAGCAATCCCACAATTTAACGAAGCCGTTTTGAAATCTCAGCAGTACTATATAAAGCAGGTAAATTTACACGCAGCAAAGTTAGCGCTTAAAAAATCCAGAGCTGATCTGATGGCCAACAATTTACGCTAGGGCACTTGCCTGCAAATTTATTAAATGAATTGTCACGTAAAAACGCACCTATATATAGTAGCGCCGTTACAGTTGGCAGCACTCAAATTGAAAAATTTTTAGCGGGTCAACTTAGTCTTGAACAAATACATGATCTAATGAACGCAGTTCAAAAACCAAATACGTTTGCTTATATAGGCAACCAAATAAAATTATCGTATCAAGGCTACATGGTCACAATTGAACTAGGACCACAGTTTAATGCGATTATATTTGTCGAAAAGGTTTAAATAACCACGTTTTGAAGATTTAAAGAGCGTTTAAATGGTGTTTAAACTCCGTTTTAAGCACGTTAACAATCAAAAAACATCTAGTTTTAAACGTAAAATGAGCAGGAATAAGCGGGTTTTGGGTCATTTTGAACGGGTTTGTCTAAAAACAAGCGTAATTCAAAGTTAAGGATTTACACGCTAAAATCAGTACAAACCCAGCAACGGCGCGGGTTTCCGCAAGGCAAGGGCGAAAATATCCATATCTTTATTATTCCACAAACGAACAACCCCTTACAATTAGTCTACAAACGAACAAGCCCTAACACTTACTGCAATGGGTCATCATCAGTAATATCCTGTAAATTTCTTTATTTAACATAATATAAATTATAGGATATTAATGATTTGGTGATTACTTCCTGTAAACTACTGCATTATCTAGTGATATGTCCAATACTAGACGGTATCGGACATTTGATGTATTTTAAATAACATCAACTCAATAGTTATAATATTAGTTGAACTAAAAATTATTTATTAGTTACTGTTATTATTCTAGACCATAAGTTCACACTTCTGTTTACTATAATCACTTAAATAGGACTGATTTATAATTAGTCCTATTTCATTAAAGTTACTTTATTAGCGTATCTTTCTTGAGGTTATCTATCGCTTAGCATAGTATTGAAAATACAATTTGAGCTGTACGTAATAAGAAGTAAACAATATGGAATTTGTGCGCCCGCTAGAACCAATCCTAATCATTGACGATGTTCAGGATATTCGTAACTACTTAAATCAAATTTTAACTGAACTAGGATTTGAAGATATCCTTGAAAGTAGAGATTTTGAATCAGCAAAATCAGTCATTGATGAAAAGTCCCCTAATGTTATTTTCCTCGACATTGAGCTTCCAGATACAGATGGTACACAAATACTTGAGTACCTAAATGATCATTATCCGCACACTCATGTTGTTATGTGCTCTGGCCACAATAGTCTCGAAAATGTACAAAATACGTGGGAACTTGGCGCAAAAGGTTTTATTGCAAAACCCTTCAACGCTAAAAAAGTAGATACGGTAATGAAACGTTTGGAACTAATTTAAGGTTATTATGCAAAGCTCTGTAAACGAAATTATTGAAGATTTATCACAGGTTATTTTTGGAAAACAACGACAAATTAAATTGGCATTAACGTGTCTTTTTAGCCAAGGACATTTGTTGATAGAAGACTTACCCGGTATGGGAAAAACAACGTTATCACACGCGCTTGCTACGGTACTTGGTCTATCGTATCAGCGAGTCCAATTCACGAGTGATTTACTACCCTCAGATATACTCGGTGCAAGTATATTTAATGCCAACGAACACGTTTTTACTTTTCATAAAGGACCTATATTTAGCCAGGTAGTTTTAGCCGATGAAATCAACCGTGCTGGACCAAAAACACAAAGTGCTTTATTAGAAGCAATGGAAGAAAACCAAGTTACTATTGATGGTGAGAAATATGCCCTACCCATACCATTTTTTGTTATAGCAACTCAAAACCCTTCTTATCAATCAGGTACTTATCCGTTGCCTGAATCTCAATTAGATCGCTTTTTTATGCGAATAAGCTTAGGTTTCCCACCAAAGGAAGCTGAACGTAAATTAATTCTCGGTACTAACAATCGAGATTATGATGGTTTACCTGTACGTATTGATCCACAACAGTTAATAGAGATACAAAAACAAGTAACAGCTGTGACGATAAGTGCGCCTGTAGTTGATTATATTTTAGCATTGGTAACTTATACACGAACAGATAATAAATTTGCAAACGCACTTTCTCCTAGAGCCAGCATTGCACTTGGAAAAGCATCGCAAGCATGGGCTTTTATTGATGGCCGAGATTTTGTTACACCAGATGATGTTCAAGCTATTTTTGCAAGTGTTGCGCAGCATCGCTTAGGCCTGCAACATGATATGAGTGATCAACAAATTAGCCAATTATTAAATGCTGTTAATGTGCCACTTTAATTTATGAAGAATAAAAAAAATCAACGTATTTCAATTTGGTATAAACTAAAAACGATTGTATTTAAAGCATTGCTAAAGAAAAAACACAACACCGAGCGTTTAATACTAAAACATAATACTATTTATATTTTGCCCTCTAAAATGGGGGCTGGTTTTTTATTAGTAACGTTACTAAACTTTGTGCTTGGTATTAATTATCAAAATAACCTAATACTAGCAATGGCTTATCTTATGCTCGTTGTTATGGTACTTTCATTATTAATGGCTTACAGTAATGCAAAAGGGTTAACCATTGAATATATAAAAAATATTTCTAGTTATGCTCCCTCCTCTGCTTTACTCCTTTTACAAATCCATACTGAAAAAAATTGCCAAGCGCTACAGATTTTTTACGAAGGTAAACTGCTTTCTACAATTGATGAAGTTACCTCTGAAAAATGCATAACTCACTTAGACTTAGGCCTTAATACACGAGGCGAATACTCACTTAATCGTTTGAAGTTTTTAAGTCGCTACCCTTTTGGCTTAGTATCAGTGTGGAGTTATATGCAGATTTCGTTAAATGTTTTTGTTTATCCCAAACAGCAAAAGCCAGAGCAAGACGTTGCAATAACAAATAATCAAACCCCCAATGATGGGAATAATAAACATCCAAATGGTGCGGATGAATTTGATAGTTTAATCACTCATCAAGTTGGCATGGGGATGCAACGAATTTCTTGGAAGCATTATGCAAAAACTCAACAGCTTATGATGAAGGAGTTTGTTAGCTTTTCATCCGACAGCCAAATTTTTGATTTTAACCAACTTAAAGGAAGTACCGAATTTCGGCTACAACAATTAAGTTTTTTAATTAGCAACGCGCATGATTCAGGTGTGCCCTTTGGATTACAATTAGCCTCAACGCACTATTCCATTAGCCAAGGTAAAGAGCATATGCAAAATTGCTTACAAGCCCTTAGTCGTTTTTCAAACTTGACGAAGGCTGAAAATGAACATAATTCCTAATCACAAAGCGATCAATTTATCGCTTTGTGTCATCTACAGCCTGGTTTTATGTTTTATTTTTCCGGAGTTGCCACCGGTATTCAATTCATTATTAGTGGCTTTATGTATCTGGAATGGGGTAACCATTCTATCCAATAGAAATAAACCTAACGCTGTTATTGCGAATATACTTGCAGCGTTGAGCTTATTTGTACTTTTTTATGATGTGGGTTTTAGCGATACCGTTACGCTTTTTGTCGCAATGCTCATTTTATCTAGCTTGTTTAAACTGTTGCAAGCCACAACTAAAAAGCATTATCAAACAATCACATTGCTAAGCTTTTTTAGTTTATCTACCGTTTATTTATTCTCACAAAGTATTTTAGCTACCTTGATAATTAGTGCACTTTATATACTAAATTTTTCTGTCTTAGCCCTTATTGAATCTAAGCATAACTTGAAAGTAGCATCAAAAAAGAGTGCTAAATTGCTGCTTTTGGCATTGCCTATCGCTGTTTTTTTACTCTTATTTTTACCTAAACTTCCCGCTTTTTGGCAATTGCCTGGACCCAAATTGGCTAAAACAGGTTTGTCTGAAAGCGTAAATCCTTTCGATATTGCTAAGCTATCAAATTCAGATGAACTCGTTTTTAGAGCTCAATTTAATGATGAAAAGCCACCACAAGGCCCCTATTATTGGCGGGCAATTATCCATGATGAGTTTGATGGTAAAACGTGGCTGATATCTGATACTTTAAAACAAACACAAACTCATAAACCGATTAAGCATAATGTAGCGAATGAGTCATTACAGCGCTATCAGATATTCGCAGAACCGTCTTCGCAGCCTTGGTTATATGGATTAGCAGTGGCGACCTCTGAGCACGGCGATATTAAAGTTACTGAAGATGGCCTATTACTTCGTAGCCAATTTTTAAGCAACAGTATAAATTACAGCGTTAAAAGCGGCCCACTATCATCAATGCCTATATCTCGCTGGCAACGCTTGCAAAATATACAAATTGATTTAGCCGAAAATACAAACCAGCAGACTCAATCTTTAGCTAAAAATTTATTTTCTGCTAATGACAATGATCCACAACGCTTTTACAGTGCAATGTATAACTACTTTTCCAGTAATGGGTTTAGCTATACCTTAACACCGGATCCGATGACTGGAGATAACACGCTCGATCAATTCTTATTCTCCAATAAGCGCGGATTTTGCGGGCATTACGCGAGTTCTGCTGCATTTATGTTTAGATCTATAGGCATACCTGCACGTGTTGTATCCGGTTATTTAGGTGGTGAATATAATATAAAAAGTGGTTATATGAGTGTTTACCAATATGATGCGCATGCTTGGGTTGAAGTTTATATCAAAAATCGTTGGACCATTTTTGATGCTACTGCTGTTGTTTCACCAGAACGATTAAATGGCTCTCTCTCGCAACATCAATCACTTAGTGATGAATTTACCAGTAATCTAGGGTTTGGTTTACTGCGTTTAAGTAATATTGCCGGATTTAATTGGTTAAGGTTAAAACTTGAAAACCTCGATTATCAATGGACAAGCTGGGTGTTAGGCTTTGATCAACAAAAGCAATCTTCTTTCCTAAAAGACATTTTTGGTAATAAGCAGCTTTGGCAAATTGCATTGATAGCGTTAGCAACTGTTACCTTGATATTTATTGGCTATTTTATTTATTTAAGTTGGCCTTATTCATCTAAGTCATCCACCCATCCAATTGTTAATGATTATCTGAAAATAGAGCAATGGCTTATTAAAAAAAATATTAAACCTGAGTCAAATGAGACCCCATTACTGTATTTACAACGCGCTTCATATGCACTTCCTGAAAAAAGCAACTATATAGAACAGTTCAAGCAACTATATAGTGATGTCCGTTATCGCCAATTAGTATTTAGCGCTTATCGTAAAAAACGAAGCTCAGATCTGGTAAAATTAATTAAAACAAAAACAAAGAGAAAACAATGAATGCAGTCGTAATTGGCGTTATTTTGATGCTAGGCCTAACTTTAGCGCGGGTGAATGTGATTGTTGCAATGACTTTAAGTGCTCTTGTGGCAGGCCTAACTGCGGGTCTTGGGTTAACGGATACACTGAATGCTTTTAATGCTGGCCTCTCTGGCGGCGCAGAAATAGCTTTGAGCTATGCGATGCTCGGAGCATTTGCAGTTGCAATATCTAAATCTGGATTAACAAGGATTTTAGCAGCAAAACTATTACAAAAAGTGAACGATAACAGCGGCAAAAGTGAAAATCTACTTAGCTATTTTATCTTATTTATCATATTGGTCTGCGCGATATCATCACAAAACCTTGTACCTGTTCATATAGCCTTTATCCCAATTTTGATACCTCCCCTTATTGTGGTATTTAATAAATTAAAACTAGATAGACGCGCAATTGCATGTATTTTGACATTCGGTCTAGCGACGTCTTACATGGTTCTACCCTATGGATTTGGTGGTATTTATTTATATTCTATTTTGCATAAAAATCTTGTAGATAATGGCCTTGAAATTATTAATACCCAAGTGCCAATGGCAATGATTATACCGGCTTGCGGTATGCTCTTTGGCTTACTCATTGCGGTGTTCTTCAGTTATAAAAAGCGCCGTATTTATAAACAAGATGAAGAAGAAGAAAATGCAGTAAACGTTATTATAGAGCATCCTAAAAAAGTTTTGATCGTGGGTGTCACTGCTGTTTTAGCTTCTCTTCTGGCTCAAAATGTCAGTGGTTCGATGATATTAGGCGGGCTTGTTGGTGTAATGATTTTTAGTTTATTCGGGGTGGTTAAGTGGGAACAAAATAGCGACGTATTTAGTAAAGGTGTTGCTATGATGGCCATGATTGGTTTTATTATGATTTCGGCTCAAGGTTTTGCTGCTGTTATGAAAGCAACGGGGGATGTTGGCAGTTTAGTTCAAAGTGCAGCCCTTATTATAGATGGAAATAAACCATTAACCGCTGCTTTAATTTTATTTGTTGGTTTATTGATCACAATGGGAATTGGTAGTTCATTTTCGACCGTGCCAATCATTGCAACTTTATTTGTTCCTTTATGCTTAGAGTTAGATTTCTCAATTATGGCTACAGCTGCATTAGTGGGAACTGCCGGTGCTTTAGGCGATGCCGGCTCGCCTGCTTCAGATTCAACACTTGGGCCAACATCCGGTTTGAATGTTGATGGACAACATGATCATATTTGGGATTCAGTGGTTCCAACCTTCATTCACTTTAATATTCCACTTCTTATATTTGGTTGGATTGCAGCCATGTTGTTATAGTAAGTTCCTTAAATAGTACCGTTATCATATATTACTGAGTAAAGTACGTCTTGAGCGCTTTATTTAAATCATGAAAGCGTATAGGTTTAGTAAGCACCTTATCCATTCCAGCATCTAAGCAAGTCACCTTATCTTGGTTAGATGCATTGGCAGTTAAAGCAAATATAGGTATATTTAGCCCCAATTTATTGCGAATTATTTTTGTCGCAGTTATCCCATCCATGATAGGCATCATCATATCCATTAAAATTAAATCATAATGCTGATCATTTAATTTATCTAATGCCACTTGCCCATTATCCGCTAGTGTAACATCATGATTTAACTTTTCTAAAAAGGCCTTAACAAGAACTTGGTTTGTTGTATTATCCTCGACGACTAAAATAGACAGCGATTTTAATGTGAATTCCTTATCTGTGCTGTGGTCAACTTCTTCATATATCTGGTAAGGTATGCTAATTGAAAAAGTTGTTCCTATATTTAAAACGCTATCAACGTTAATAGTTCCATTCATTAATTCAATCAAACTCTTCGTTATGGTTAGGCCTAAGCCTATGCCCTGTTGCCCTCGGTTTACGCTGTTATCAGCTTGATTAAATGCATCAAAAATTGAATCTATTTTGTCATTAGAAATACCTTGTCCAGTATCACTCACCTCAAACTTTAAACAGTTCTCAGCACAAAATGCATGTAAGTGAATAGTACCTACTTCTGTAAATTTAAACGCATTGCCTAAAATATTAAATAAGATTTGTCCTAATCTAATATCATCAATTAACACGAGTTTAGGTAGTGTAGGTGAGATATCTGTATTAAAAACAATACATGAAGATTTCTCGGTAATTAAAAATTGCGCCGCAATATTTTTTGCTAATGATGCAACATTCGTAGGTCTAAGCTCTAACTCTGCAGTTCCTGATTCTATCTTTGAAAAATCAAGGACATCAGAAATAATACCTAATAATAAGTCTGCACTACTATTGGCGTAGTTTAACCAACGTGTTTGTTTTTGGGTCAACTCAGTATCTGACAGCAGCTCTAGCATTCCTAAAATAGCATTCATGGGGGTTCTGATTTCATGAGACATCACAGCTAAAAAAAGAGATTTAGCTGTGCTCGCTTCTTCGGCTCTTTCTTTGGCTTGCTGCAGAGCTTGCTCTCTATCTTTAGCAACGGTTATATCTTTAGCGATACCTAAATAGCCGATGTAATTTCCTTGCTGATCGTATTGTGGCTTTCCACTTAAGGAAACCCATGCATTTGGGTCGCTATCTATCTCGAATTCGAAGTCAAGGAACTCCTCTTTACACACTAATAAGTGATTAAACTGAAGCCATTTTTTGTGCTGTTTTTTTTCATTTTCAGTCACAATTCCATCAAAGGTTTTATTAGTAAATTTTTTATGATAAATCTTATGATAATTATCATTGCTCAGTACATTTAAAAATATATTATTGGTATCAGTACGCCAGAACCACTCACTTGCAAAATCTTTAAATAAGTCGCTGCGTAGTGAGTAATCTCGAAGCAAGGATTGTGAAATATCCATTTTTACTTTTGTACTTGCAGAGTGCTTTATAAATAAAAAAAACTGTTGCAATAAAATGTCGATAAGCTGAAGCTCAATAAATTGATACCAGCATTCTTTTAATACACAAGTAAAGACTAAAAAATCACGATGTGTAATCTCATAAAGAGCATTAACTTTCACAGCGTCAGCTTTTATTCGTGATCCTTTTGGATAAAATAATTCGGAGCTATCTATTAAATCATTAACCTTAAGAACGGTAGAATTACTATAAAGTACAGAGTAGCTGTTACCTTGTTTTCCTAATATGGCACACTTATCATAATCTATATAATTACAAAGAATTTTTTTTAAGTTGTCATATGCATCTTGTTCATCCTTGCTGGTTGTTATAAGTGCTAAATCGTCTTTGAGTCTACTTGAGCTATAGTTGTTTTTTATTTGCACTTATCACCTATTTATAATATGCATTGCACATTGCAAATATAGATGCTCTTGTTGTTTTTATCCACTAAGTTTAATAATTTTGTTCTTTAATTTTCATTAGCTTACAAAGTAACTTAATCATGGAATAAATAATGCTGTATATAAACAACATTATTAAGGTGATTAAATTATGAAAATAGTATGTTTAGGTGGTGGCCATGGTTTAGCGCAGGTCTTAAGTGCAATAAGACCATTATGCAGTCAGTTGTCAGCAATTGTTGCTACGACAGACAATGGTGGTAGCACTGGACGGATACGAGAGGCCCAAAAATGTGTAGCATTAGGCGATATTCGTAGGTGTTGTTTACAATTGACAGATGATCAGTCTCTTATTCATTCTATTTTCAAACATAGGTTTGATGGTGGTGAATTAGATGGCCATAGTCTTGGTAACTTAACCTTATTAGGGCTGACTCAGCTGACAGAATCACCAACTGAAGCGGTAGCTTGGTTTAATGCAATGTTAGGAAATGCTGAGACAATTTATCCAATGTCAGATCAACCAACAGATTTAGTCGCAACACTACAAAACGGTGAACGTATAGTCGGTGAATGTGAAATAGATGCTCTTACAGAGATACCGAATACCATCAGTTTGTCTTCAAACATAAAAGCAGCCCCAGGCTCAGTAGATGCAATTATGGACGCCGATCTTGTTTTAATTGGTCCAGGTAGCTTAATAACAAGTGTTATGCCTTCTTTGCTAATTCCTGAAATAGCCGATGCAATTAAAAAAACATCGGCATGCAGAATATTTATTGAAAACATCACTACAGAAAAAAGTGTTATGAAAAATATACCATTAAATGGCGTAGACTGGCTAGAAACCCAACTTGATTATCAGTTTTGTGACTTAAGTATTTCAGCGGAAGCAATAAACGATATTTTGCTCCATTTTAATGAAGAAATTAAAGTAAACGACCAACAGCATGATATTAGCCAGCTGAGTCAGGTATTTTCAGAGATTCTAAAGATACCTATGCGCGATCACAGTACATCAGCTACCATTAATTAGTCGCTCTGCGTGTTTAAAGGTGGTAAGACTTTGATGCTCAGCTTGTGAAATCAGGTTGCTTAATTGAGAGTCGAATTGTCGCTCGTTTGCTTTGACCTCAATTTGGCCGCAAAGCTTGCCTAATTCGAGCGCACCATAGCTTAGACTGCTGCTTTTTAAGCTGTGCGCATTAATTTCTATTTCTTGCTGTTTTGTTGGGTCTATTAGGTTATCGATTACTTTTTTAGACTCTGTAACATAGACTTGTAATAATTTTTTTGCCAGTTCAGGGCCAACATCTTGTTCGAGCTGCGAGAATACAGTGTTATCGATCATTCCTACTCCTTGGAGGTGTTATGTATTATAAAGTGTTGTTGTTAATAGATTCTTCACTGTTAGGTGGTGTAGAAACCCATATAATTGAGCTTAACAAACTTTTAAAAAAAAACCAGATAACATCGACAGTTTTATTTATTCAAGATCATAACAATGAACCTTTTTACGCGCTTCTAGATGACGCTAACATCAGCTATACATTTTCGGACGGCAGCTACACTACGACAGCCAGATTAGTAAATCAAATAGATATAAATACGGTTTTACATACACATGGTTACAAAGCGAGTATATACGGTAAGTTAATTTGCAAATTACATGGTAAGCGCTGTGTTTCTACCTATCATGCAGGAGAAGCTGGTAAAGGTAAAGTATGGTTATATAATCAGTTTGATACCCTTATGAGCTATTTTTCCATCAATTTTGCTGTATCTTCACTTATAAAAAACAAAATATATAAAGCACAATTACTCGAAAATTTTATTGAATTTAAGTCATCTAACGTACAAAAAATGAATGGCGGCATTTTGAATATTGGCTATGTTGGGCGCTTATCTTACGAAAAAGCACCAGATAAATTTACTCAACTTTCAGAGATGTTTAAAAACAACTTAGGTGTGCAGTTTCATCTATTTGGTGAAGGCCCAATGAAAGACAAACTGAACCTTAGCTATCTAACTTACCATGGCTTACAACCCCAGGATAAAATATGGAAAACTATCGATGTTTTATTAATTTGTTCTTTGGAAGAAGGTTTACCTATGGTATTGATTGAAGCCATTGCCAATAATGTTCTCGTAGTCAGTACGCCAGTTGGTGAAGTACCTAACATTATTGAAAATAACATTACAGGTTATTTACTCAAGAATCATACAGTTCAAGAGATGTATCGAGTATTGAACTTAATAAGCAAGCAGAGCTCAGTGGAAATTAATAAAATAAAAAACGCAGCATTAATATCAGCTAAACCGCGCTTTTGTGGCGATCTACAATTTAACTTATTACAACAGGCGTATAAAACTAGCTTACCGCGGACTCTTCCCAGCCTTTAATTTTTCTATAAATAGTCGATGGACTCACATCCAACAATGCAGCAGCCTTTGGGATATTGTTATTGCAAATTGAAATTGCATTTTCGATGTAGCGTTTTTCCACAACCCATAACGGCTCTATCTGGTTTTTATCATTTAGTTTTGCCGGTTTGTTTAGCTCTTCATTTATGTGCTCATGCTGATTGAAAGGCGAAACACTGTTAAGCTTATTAACCGCGTTATGAATAGGCGATGTAGATGGAAAAATTGGGATCATACTTATTTCAATAAACTCGGCATTATTCAAGACTATTATATTACGAATAGTATTTTCGAGTTGTCTTACATTTCCAGGCCACTCATAGCGTTCAAATAAGCTTTTAACTTCAGCAGACATACCTTTATAAACGCGACCTTCTTCTTTACTGATCTTTTTAAATAATGCATCTGCAACTTCTATTACATCATTCTCACGGTCCCTTAAAGGTGGCAATGAAATTGGAATTACATGTAAGCGATAATATAAATCCTCTCTAAAACGCCCGGCTTCTACTTCAAGCAATGGATCTCTATTCGTTGCACAAACAAAACGTACATCTACTTTTGTCTCTTTCTCACTGCCAACTTGTTGATAGCATCCAGTCTGAATAAAACGTAATAATTTACTCTGCAGATTGATATCCATTTCGCAAAGTTCATCTAAAAATAGAGTTCCGCCGTTCGCTTGGCCAGCTGCACCTTCTCTATTCGATATTGCGCCGGTAAATGCACCTTTTAAATGGCCAAAAATTTCGCTTTCGATCAAATCTTTCGGTATTGCAGCACAATTCAACGCTACAAAAGGTTTATTTGATCGAGGCGATGCTAAATGTACGGCTTTTGCGCATAACTCTTTACCGGTTCCACTTTCGCCAGTTATAAATACCGTTGCTTTACTTACCGATGCAGAATTAATTATCTGATAAACAGATTGCATAACACGAGAGCTACCAATTAAATCAAAATATTTTCCATTTTCATAAGTTGTCTTATAAGTTTTGACTGTTTGTTTTAATGCTTTTAACTTTAATGCATTATTAACTGTAATTCGAAAACGATCTGCTTCAATAGGTTTCTCTAAGAAATCACTAGCACCTAACTTAATCGCTTGTATAGCCATTTCTTTTGTCGCATGGCCAGTTAACACAATAACTTGAGGTGAATTTTCCGTACTAAAAGAAGATAAAATATCTAAGCCATTCATATCAGGTAACATTACATCTAAAATAACTAAATCAGGCTGAAATTCATCGAGGGCATCCAACGCTTGTTGACCCGTATGAGCAATCTTTGTATTAACACCTGTCGGAATTAAATAAGATTGGTACATAAGTGCTAAAGATTCTGTATCTTCTATTATTAAAACTTTAGGGGGCATAAAGTACTTCCTTTTGGTTACAACCAACTACAGAATATAGGATCTCTTACTACAGCTTAGTGTGTATTAGGTAGATTTGTAAACACTAATAGTAAAATGCTAGCTAATTACTATCAAAGACGCATCATCTATCTCTTTTGTTAACGATACTTGTGTACTACGCCAAAGCTGTTCTGCGTATTCATTATGCGCTAATTCCCCCCCGGGCAAATTTACACGCAGTGAAGTAATATCATCTTGCTGAGTTTCTCTATTCTCTAGCCACCCGTCAGTGTAAAGTAATATATGCTCAATATCGTCCATGGGATAATCAAACAACTTATAATGATGATCTTTTGACAAACCTAATAATGGATCTGTGCCTTTTAAATCAATTATCTCCCCTTTTTTAGTAATTATAACTGGTGATGGGTGGCCTGCATTTAACCAGTAAAAGCGATTATTGTTAATAAAGGCGATCAGTAATGTAACTATGCTTGATTTACATATTTTTTGATCATAAAGCGCTTTGTTTAAACTTGGTAATAATGAGGTAAGAGATGGATTACTAGATAAATAACCACTTATGAACCCTTTAACAGCAAAACTTTCTTTTAGTGCCTGAAGGCCATGTCCCATCATATCACCCAATACAATTGGCTGTAGTTCATGTTCAGGTAGCATACAAAAATCCCCCCCATTATTGGTCGTTATTGAACCAAAAACACGGGCTTTTCTATTATTTTCAATATCAATTACTGCTGGTGTTTGGTTATCGGATGTATAATATTTTAAAGCCGAGAAACGATGTATAACGCGCTCAATACTTTGTAATAGGCGCATCTTTTTTACTGGCTTAATTAAGTAATCATCAACACCAAGGTGATTAATTGTTCTTATAACTTCTTCACTATCATCCCCTGTAAGCATCACTACTGATAGTTGCATTTTTAAATTTGATTGGTTTAATTTTTTTAGCAGCGGCTCACATGTGCCTTGTTTTAGCTTGTGATCGAGTAATAAAATAGTGGCGCCCGATGTTAAAATTGCTTGCCAACCTGATTCAATATCAAGACAGGTAATAACCTGAAAATAAGGTGTTAAATAGGCCTCTAACAAAGCGAGTTGGCTTTTATCATCATCTATATAAATAAGCGTAGGACGCTTATCTATATTCTGTAATGTAAATGAGAAATAATTGTATTCTTCATAAGTACGATATGACGCTTTAGGATAGTAATGCCTTATAAGAGCAACTCCCATGCCCCCTTCAACAAGTTCCCCACTCCCTATATCCCAGTTTGAATCATTGTTAGCGAATAAATCATATGGCTCTAAATTATCAATGAACTCTAAAGTAATTTTTTTATCATCGCTGCGATATATCTTTAAAGTCAGGCTTTCTATTACATCACTCATATTATGACGAATTAGATTTGTTAAATATTCCGTACTCACCAAACCGGCAGAATCTATATCGCTATTACGTACCGATAAAGCAGTTAAAACATGTTTAAGTACTTGGCGTATTTCGCTTACTGCTGACCACTGTAATGTGAACTTTCGTTGATATAATGTATCCATAATTGGCTCAATAGGGATGAAATAACCATTGCTGGCGGTTAATTTTATTAATTAAAAAACGTGTAAGTCGTGGCCATTTATGCTGCCTTGCTTTTAAGGAAGCAATCATTCTAACGCCTAGTGGTGCAAATTTATGCTGGCCAATAATTATTCTTATATGTTTATGCGCCGCATGTTTTAAATTCTTAACAGCACTGCATAATGATTCTTCATCATTCACACCTAAAGCAACTGTAAGAAGTGTTAAGTCAGAGCATAAACTAAGCGCATGCAATGGAACATTCCCTCTGTTTCGTTTTAATGCAGGTGACATATCAAGTAAAATATAGTCGTATTCTTGTTTTAGTCTATCAATTCCATCGTTTAATATTTGCTTGTTTTTGACTGATTCAGTTTCACTTAAATTTTGCATCGTCAACAAGTCAACATGCTGATACTTAACAATGTTCAGTTGGCATGAAATATCGCTGAAGCACCATTCGTTGCTAAGAGATGGTAAGGAGTTCCCTATTTGAAAAGGATGTAACGGGTTTAAATCAATGATTAAAACTTTTGCTCCTTGTGCATTAAGACGTCTTGCAATACTTGCACATAGTGATGATGAGCCTTCTTCGCCAGATAATGACATAAAAGTTATGCATCGGGCTTGGTGGCTATTAATTTCATTACACACCTCTTCGAGCTCTTGATATTGAACAGGAATTAGTTTCATAGGCCAACCACTAAAGCAATTATTGTTACAAAATCAAGAAAGTTGGATCTAAACTGGCTAAGTAAGTCTTGACCTTTATCAGGTACATATAACGTATCGCCCGCTCGCAATACCGGTAAATTTACGGAGTTTGGGTTTTTAACAAAAGCTTCTAAATCAAATACCCTAGATTGCTCCTTGCAGCAAGAGTGATTTACAACGACTATTTTATCAATTAATGCCGAACTTGAAGGACCGCCAGCTTCGGCTAGTGCATCAAGAATACTCATTGTGTCATTAAAAGTATAACGCCCAGGTTTTTGAACAGCCCCCATAATTCTAACTACTTGTTCTTTGGGAGTACGCAACCAATCTTTATCTTTTTCTGGAACGAATATGGTGTCGCCTGGTAAAACGTGCGGAAACAATGTTTCATCGCCAGTCTCAAAATACAGGGCTAGGTCAAGTTTACTAACACGTGCTGTATTGCCATTTCGATGGGTGATTCTAATGTTACGAAGATCAGCGTTTGCGTTTGGACCATCCGCCGCAGCTAAAATATCAATAAAGTGCATGTTGTCATTAAATGCGTAGCGACCCGGAGAGCCAACTTGACCCATTATATAAATAGACTTGCTAGATTCTTGACGTATCCACTGTGACTTATTGTTTCCAGGATCGACGGGTAACTCTTCAACAATAATTGTGTCACCAGCAATTAATTGAGGTAATGTTAATTGGCCATCTGTGATTGTGTATTTTTCTAAATCGAAGCGCTGTGTCACATCACCATTTCGGACAATTTTTATATCATTAATGTTTGCGCCTTTAGTCGGCCCCCCCGCATGCGCTAGTAAATCGGTGAAGTCCATCTCTGTGCTCCATTCATAGCGACCTGGGGATGTAATAGCACCAATAATTTTGATTGCTCTTTTGGGTGGGATTTTAAGCCAGCTTTTTTCATTTTGATCTGTTTTTTCTGGAACAAAAATTACATCACCTGGGTTCAAATCTGGTACTGTTACTGACGTTAAGCCTTCACTATAACCTTGAAGGTCAAAAAGAATACTTTCCCCATCAGGTGTTAATATTTTAATTTGTCGAGTTTCAGCAAAACGAGTTGGTCCACCTGCATTAGCTAATATATCCAAAAAATTAGTGCTGTCAGCTGCCTCATAAGCGCCAGGTTTTTGTACTTCACCCATTATATATACAGTGCGTGAAGTTGTATTTACATCATCAACCATAATAGGGACATATACAGTGGAACCTGATTTTAACCTAGGCATGGTGTCATTATTAGGTTTATCAAGATACGCTTTTAAATCAAAAATTATGGGCGTTTTATCATTAATTACACGGATTTTAGTTACATCAGCGTAACGTGTTACCCCTTCAGCTCTCATTAAAGCGTCTAGTACGCTCATCTGTTCTTTGAAAGAGAAAATTCCTGGATTATGAACCTCTCCTAATAATGTAATTGCACTGTTATCGCTTGCGTCACCAGATGCACTTAATGTTTGTGCGTCAAAGTCAATTTGTACATTACCAAGTAATGGCGATACTGGCACAAATACTGTATCTGCACTTTTAAGTTTCGGCAGTAATTTGCTATTACCAGAATCAAGATACGCTTTGTAATTAAACTCTATAACTTCTTCACCTCGACGAATTTGTAGACGATCTAACTGAGCCCCTGGTTTTAAATCCCCCGCCGCAGATATAACCATTTGAATATTTCCATCAAATGGGATACTCACTTGTGAGGGAGTATTAACATAACCTAATACATTGATAATAATGTCACGAGATCTTACTTCCACGTAAAAATCTTCCATTGCCACATAAATATCGCTTAGGAGCGTTTTTAACTCACCTTCAACTTGACTTACTTGTTTATTAATAACAATCACCTTACCAATTTCAGGTAATAAAATGGTGCCGTCTTTATTAACTTCAAATACATTTTCGAATTCAGGTTCTCCAGGTAAATACAAAAATAATTTATTGCCCACTTCAATATTTCTAGTGTTATTTTCATTACTTAAGCAAACACTAGAATAGCTCAATAGAATAGTTAAAATGATCACAATAAACTTCATACTAATACTCCTTCGGACCATTTAATATTTTGGTCCAATTAGATAAAGATTTAGCTTTAGGGTTGGTAGATTCATCATCTGCTGTAATATCAATTACAATCGCTTCGACTCTTCTGTCAGAGTGACGTTTAGCAAATGAATCAGCATCACTACTATAAGGCTTTAGATTACCTTGAGTTAGGGTTGTTATGTATTCAGGATTTACACCATAAATACCAAGCCAATGCTTTACTGTTTCTGCTCTTTTGAGTGCCAGTTCAAAATTATCATTCCGAGTGCCGGATTCATCAGTATGACCAATTAATAATAGTGATATATTTTTAACTTGTTTAATTAAGTCTGATGCCTGTGCTAGCTGGGCCATGTATTTAGGCGTAATTTGAAAATCATCAACAGCAAATTGATTATCACTGTTAAGTAGGTTTTTAATTTGATCTCTAATTGACCGTGTTGCTTTTTCTTGAGCCTCAACTTTTACACCCGCACAAGATGTCATTTTGCTTACAGTTTCAAAATGATTACTCAACTGTGTTAGAGCATGATGATGTATTAATAAATCATGCTCTGCGTCTTGCCACATTTGTGCAGACACTAATCTTCTAATACGATTTTCATAGATTTGTGCTCTAAGCAATTGTCCTGGCATGCATTGTTGAATCCCTTGAGCTTTAAGTAAATCAAGTTTTAGTACTTGGTGCTCAAATTCACTAATAACGAGGGTTTCTTCTGATTGGAAGATCCTATCTTCTTGTTCATCCGTTAACGGGTAATTTTGATATCTTTCAGCCCATCCACCTTGCCCTTCATCTGGCCAAGAAGCACAGCCTCCCATTAATATTATTAAAACTAAACATATTATGTGCTTCAAATTCATAGTTTGTCCTTAAATTACGTCAGACTGCTCGATAAATGGAATTGTTTTATCTACACGTAACAAGCTCATCAGTTTATGGGGTTGCCCTGATACGTTTAGCAAAGCTAGTTTTTGTCCATTTTTTTCAATGCGCTTATATAAAAAGACCATCGCACCAATACCTGATGAATCAATAAATTCAGTTTTAGAGAAGTCTAAAATAATCTGCGGTTCAGGACTGTGAGCTAATTGCTCAAATTGATCTTTAAATGTATCGACGGTTAGGCCTGAGAAATCTGTGGGGAGTGCGATAATTTGAATATCGCTATTTTCATTAGTTGATGAAGTCATAATATTAACCTTTATGTTGTTAGCTAATTAAATATAGTACAACTTAAGTGCCAATGTTTAACTTATTGATATATAAATGATAAAGATTAAGGAATGAAAATAAATACGCAAAATGCAACATAACTATAGTCATCCTTTGCATTTTGCGAACTTGTTTGGCGGCTTTATTGCCCTTTCCCAGTAAAAACAACGATAAAAGTTTTAGTTAAAATTGATATTTCCATTTTTAACCAGGACATTGGCGACGATAAACTGAGTACATAGGCATAATCCCACCCTATTTTATTTCTCGCATCTTCTAAGGTTTCATCATAACCATTCATTACTTGCGCAAGGCCTGATATGCCGGGTTTGATGCCATAAGTTCGTTGACAAAAGTATGGGATCTCTTTTTCTAATTTACCGTAAAATATAGGCCTTTCTGGTCTTGGGCCTATTAAAGACATATCGCCTCGTAATACATTCCACAATTGCGGCAATTCATCAATTCGGGTTTTACGAATAAAGCGACCAACCGGCGTTATCCGAGGGTCATCTTTCGAAGCCCAGACAGCACCACTTACAGCTTCAGCATCAACAACCATCGAGCGAAATTTATAAACATTGAATAAAGAGACGAATGTATCTGTGCTTTCACCAACCCTAAATTGTTTAAATAGCACAGGCCCTTTCGACGTTGATTTAATAACTATGGCTGTAGTAAGCAGAATAGGAAGCACAAGAACTAACCCAACAATTGACCCAATGATATCAATTACTCGCTTAATAACTCTAACTACCGGAAATTTTTGTTTCGATAATGTATTTACACGTCGCCATGGCTTATTAAAACTACCAAATTCATATTTAATAATGCCTAAGAGCGCCATAAAATAGCTATTGATGATATAGATAACTTTGTCGACAATGGGGATTTTTTTTTGCACATTAAAAAGGCGTTTTATAAAGTCAATACTATGTATCGTTATTATTCCAGTACTTATTAATATAGCCCAAGGTGCATGGATAAGTATTGCAGCACAAAAAACGGTAATATAAATTGCAGCTAAGATTAGCGGCATCACCCCGCGCAGTACTTTATGCGAAAAAAAGTTAATAAACGTCCAGCCTAACCTAGGGTTGAGCAATGACATTAAAGATTTTATTTGCTGCCAGTTACCAGCCCCCAACCTCACGCGACGAGCATAGTCTTGTGCTTGTTGATCCGAGTCCAATTCATATATAACAATATCTTTATCGATGACTGCTTTGCCGCCACTTTGCATAGCTCGCATAGATAAGACAAAATCGTCATTAATTGTTCCATTCTCAAGCTCAAATGCATGATCAGATCTCATCGCAAACATTGCACCAGGCACTCCAATTACAGCACCACGTTCAGATTCCATCTGTTTAAGTTTATTTTGATATTGCCAGTAACCTTTTTGTTCATTTGTCGCTGCTTCATCAAGTGTATATAGCCCGGTGGTCACGGTAACATCAGGGTCTTCAAATTGGTTTGCGATTTTATTTAATGCATCAATGCTTAGTAATGCACTAACATCTGAAAACAATAAAATATCGTATTGTGAACGAGCAATATTTATTAAGGTATTAATACCTTTAATTTTCCCTTGGTTATCTGGGTTTACATGAAAAAAACAGTTTACTTGTTGATCAAAAAGAGATGCTTGAGCCTTTTGCGCTAAATCAAAGCTATTATCTGTACAACCATCGAAATAGACATGTATATCAAATTTTGTTGTCGGATAAAGTAAAGAAGCAAGGTTATGCAGCTTTTCACTTATATGTGCCTGTTCATTATAAACACACATTAATATTGCAATAGTGGGTAATTCATCCGTATTTACCGCAGTATTGTCTGTCGCTTTATCTTGAGGCTGCGAAGCAAGCTCTGGTTTTAATAACCTGAGTAGTAATGGATAGCCTAAGTGGTGGTATAATACGATACTCACCAACAAAATGAAGATAACCATAAATATTTCCATTTTTTATTCCTTAAACTGTCAAACCTGCATATAAGTTATCGTATTGGCTACTCATTCCCTTAGCATCTGCAAGAGCTATAACATGATTTCGAATTGGCATACCACTTATTAGAGTTGTTGCTTTAATCAACGCGGGAGCTAAATTATGAGGCTCTGATGCAGACACTAGAATACCTTGCTCTGGAGTTACTACTTCATGAATACCACCTACATCAGAGGCAACGATAGGTTTACCACATGCCATAGCTTCTAATATAGATAATGGCAGTCCTTCTCGTTGTGAAAACAAACACATAACATCAATACTGGAATAAAAGACTTCCATATTCTGAACGTTCCCTAGAAAGTGAACCCGTTCTTGTAAACCCATTTTCAAAGTCAAAGCATTTAATGTGCTTTTTAAACTCCCATCACCGGCAAAAACTAAATGATAATCGCTAGGAAGATCCAGCAAGCTCATGATTAGATCTTTATGTCCTTTACCTTCCTCTAAACGTGCAGAACATCCAATGAGTGTTGCAAATTTAGGTAAGCTGAATTCATATCGTGCATGATCACTGTCAATTGATGAAAACTTACAGCAATCAACGCCATTTAAAATAGTTGAGTCTGTGTTAATGGCTGTTTTTGAATGGAAGTCATCAGCAACAACTTTTGCATCGGCAACCCAGTGTACATTTGATAAACTATTTAGCGCTTTAGTAATAAAACGTTGTTTAAAGTTATTTAAATACCATGCATCATGTACTGTCGATAGGTGCTTAAGTTGGTTATTCTTAGCTGAAACACAGGCAAGACCTCCGTAAAGCATTGGTCCAATATGATGGCTATGAATAATATTAATATTGTATTGCTCAACTAACTCAACTAGTTTGTTTACAACATCCAGTTTAAAGCCAGGTTGTTTGTCTAAACAGATTATTTGTGGATTAAGCTCAGCAAGTTCAGGCCACGAAGCTATAGCGGTGTCTTTATCTCCTTCTAAAGCGACAATAATGCTACTTTGGCTATAACGACTTTTTTGTAATAAAGTGACGGCCATTTTTTCAAGACCACCAATTTTAAGATGTTGTACTAAGTGCATAACCTTCATGATAATTCACCCTCTTTCACCATATTTTGATCACTGTGTTCAAACTCAAAATCGTTATCAATAATTGGTAATACTGTAACGACTTCACAACATGCTAGCTTTTCAATAGTCTGTATATCCTTCAATCTACTATCACAAAGTACAGCAACGAACACACTCGCTATACCTGTAAAAATACCTAGAAACACTCCCACGATACTTGATAAAATAAGTGAAGTATTAATTGGCTGAGTAGGACTATATGCCCGCTCGATATTTTTAACTTTATCCGGGCCTTCATATTTAACTAACTTACCCGTGACTTTGGCCATTTCGTAACGGCTCAGCATGTCTTTATAAAGTGACTGCTTCACGTCATAGTCACGCTCTAATTTTCTTAATTGCTTTTCAACATCGCTCGTTACTAATAGCCGATTGCTAACCAGTTCAACTTGCTCAGAAAGCATCTCGAATTCCTGCTCTTGCTGAAGTACTTGATTCTTTGCCTCTTCAAGTGCTAAAAGTTGTGAAACTAAAACACTGGTTTCGTTATTTTTATCTGTGGGTAAGGTATTAACCATTTGCCAAAGTTGATCGATGTTCTCTATATCAACCTCTTTACTGGTTTCAAGTAAAGCCTGCTGTCGGTTTTTAAGATTCGTAAGTGCCCTTTTTTTTTCAACAACTTTACTGTGTTTGTCGGTATAGCGTGATCTTAATGTACTCAGTTCTGATTCAGTTCTAATTATTTTCTCTTCAATTCGTCCAAGAATGGGGTTTGCTTGTCCCATTTTGTTCATTAGTGCTTTAAGTTTAGCTTTAGCCCCTGAAAGTACGATAGATTTCTGTTGCTGATCTGATAGTAATTTATCAAATGTCTGACGGTTACTGTGTAAAACGGCTGGTAACGTGCTGCTATTTTTAGCTTTAAATTGAGCAAGCAACTCTTCAGATAGTTCCAGTTCATCTCTTAAACTCACTAGCTGTTGATAAAAAAATTGCTCAGATGTATCAAGTGAGGCTTTAGTTGGTGCAAGCAAGCTTTCTATAAATTTCTCAACGATTTTTTCCAGTACTGCTTTCATTTGTGTCTGGTCATGCCAAGTAAAATTAACACGTACTAATTCATCGCCAATTAAAGATAATGACAGCGCTTTTGCTAATTTTTGATGTATTTCTTCAACTTCTTTTGGCTTTGAGTTTTCATTAATTAGTTCAGTTTCCCTTGCTACAGTAATCAAGACTTTACGACTTATTACTAATGTGCGAAGTGCGGCCATACGGTCAGACAATTGAAAAGAAAAAGATAAATCATCTAAATAAGGATTTAGTAATGCAGATTCTTCAATTAAAATTGTTGCATGATTCATGTATTGCTTTTGTGCAGTTGCTGACATAACGAAAACGACAATAGGTACAATGCATAGCGGGATCATAAATAGTTTAGCGCGGGTGTACAGAGCGTACAGCGCCAAATAAAGTAACCTTTTAATTTGCTCTTTTACCAACATCTATTTACCACCGATATTTCGCATTTTGCTAATTCGTTTCTCGAATCTATTTGCATTTTGAGAAACTCATCTCTAAAACAAACTATTAAATTAATAGCTGCAGGTTGTGAGCCACAATGATGAAAAATTTAGAGGAATAAGCACACCAACAGTAAAATTTGAGGTTCAGATTAAATCAGGCAAATTTAGTCGCTGAGATTTACTAAATGGGATTCCACTAATGATGCTTTCGATTGCCAGCTGTGGTTACTTGCTAAGTTTGACTGTATCTCGCTGAAAGAGAATTCAGTTGCGCAGCTTAATTGAACTGCTATATCAACGCGTGTTATAAATCCATCATGATCATGAGCAACTAAAATAGTTTCTTGGTATTTATTTACAGCGGGAAAACTGGTGGCTACGATCGGAGTACCACATGCAAGGTATTCCTTTAGTTTGAGGGGATCACAAGCTCTTATTTGCTCATTATCTATAAAAGGGAGTAACGAAACTTGCCAATGTTGTGAAAATTGAGCAAGCCTAGCATGATCAACAGCATTTATATGCGTCACATTGGAAAGCGCCAACAAGTCGCTAAAATCATCGCTTATATTTCCAACAAGAACCAGCTCATATTGAGTACGACTGGTAGCTAATTTGTATAATAGCGCTTTATCTAGCCAAGCATTTAAAGAGCCATAAAAGCCTATTTTTGGTTTATTTATGCCTTTGAGCTCAATTGCTTTTACTGCTCTGTTATGAAATAAATCAAAATCAACACCATGAGTTAGTAATTCTACTTTTTCTTTGGGCATTTTATCAGCCAAAAAATCGCTAATAACGTAGATTAAATCAGCTTTTTTTATCAATGCAGATTCAAATGGCTCAACCATTTGATGATCAACCCCCGCTAATGCGCTAAAATCATCACCACAATAATAAACAACACGATCGATTCCTTTTCGTGGGGATATTAGAGAAATGGCAGTGGGTACGCTTAACCAATAAATAATAGGCTGTTCATTTAAGAATGAACAGCGTGAAAATAAATAACGGTTAAACATCCTCGCTAAATTAAAGTCATGCCATGGTAAAATAAATAAATTATACACTTTCATTAACTTATCGTTATCAGCAGACGTTGCTTGATTTTTTTTGTTCGTATTGCTGCTAAAGAGTTGCATAAACTTTTGGAGAACTCTTTTAATATCAGCAACTTTAATGCTTGGCTTCCTCATTCCGATTGAATTTATCCAATGCACTTCATGCTTTTCAGATAATTCTTTAAACAGGTGCTGAGTACTACTTGGGTGTCTCCCCCAATCTTCTCCAAAAACAACAAACTTCATATATCAGCCCTCTATATTTTTTACGACTTTAGCTGGATTACCCGCAGCGATAGTCATTGCTGGAACATCTTTGGTTACTACACTGCCTGCCCCAATTATTGCCCCGCGACCTATTGTTACGCCAGCGAGAATAGTAACGCCTGTGCCGATCCATGCGCCTTGTTTTATGACTATATCACCTACTTGAGACTCATCATCGGGTAAGCCTGCTGCGCGTTTATCACAGTCAATTGGGTGCCCTGGGAAACCAGCTAAAAAGACACGTCCAGCTAGGCGTACATCATCTTCAAGCACAATTAATCGACCTACTGAAAATGCATTTTGCCATCCAATATCAACGTTGTTTCCAATAATAAGTTTCGGCGTCATACCGTTACTCCCTCTTGCACAAAACGTACTTATTCCCGAAATGCGATTATTATTACCGCAACTAATTTCAATATTACCCAGTAGTTGCGGCATACCGGAATAAAGGAAGAGCCCTTGTTTTGAACCCTTAATTTGGCTTTTGAAAAGTGGCGTAAAATAAAAAATGCGCATTAATTCACTCAGCACTGCAATGAGAAAATTATGTAATTTATAGATCGCAAAATGCAAACCTGGAATGACGAACATTTGCGGATTTCGAATGGTTTTTGCGATTTTAAAAAGTGACTTAGCTAATGAACTATCACTATTTTTTAACCACATTTTGAAATTTAAAATCATGTTATAACTCCTTTTGACTTTCAAGTGCAAGCTTTTCTAATGCAATTGTCAGTGCTAAAATTATGTACAAAGGCCAAGTAAATGCTTGAGTTAAAAAGGTTCCAGATACCATAAAGCCAATTAAACCGGCTTTTAGTGCCGAAGCATTTATTGCAATGTTGTCGTTACGGTTAATTTTTATAAGCGTAAAAACTCGCGACAAACTTCTATAAATGCTGACTATAACTAGAATGAAAATACATAGTCCAACAAAGCCCGTTTCTCCTAATACTTGAAACCATGTACTATGCACTGCATGATTCTTGCCATCCCAATGCGGACTGTAAAAGTAATAATTAACAAAGAAGTTATTCACTCCAACCCCTGTTAAAGGATTAGCAAGCGCCATATTAATAGCCGCTTGCCATGCATAAATACGTCCCATTGCCGACTCATCAACGCCGCCTTCTTGAGCCCCTCCGCTTTGACGATCAGTAATACCGGCAAAAATCATAAGTACCAACATCCCCACTACGCCGATACCAGCAACGATTAGCGGATTTTTAATTTTTTGGTATAAGAAAAAACATATAATTGCAGCAATACCGAGTAACCCTCCTCGGCTTTGTGTTGCTATAACTCCTGATATTGCTAATAGCAAACCGATTGCAGCTAGCAATCTACGCAACGAGTGTGCATTTGTGTTAAACATCTCGGCGGCTAAAAAAGAGACTGGAAACATCAATACTAAAGACAAATCATTTGGGTCGCCTAATTGAGAGCGAATATCGCGAGAAATCGTAACCCGAGTGCCTTCTACTAGGCCAATACCATTGATTTTATTGCTTAAAGCAACAATTGCTATGGTAACCCCCGACACCATAATACCTAGGCGAACACTATTAAAATGAGAAAGAGATGTCATCCACCAACTAATAGCGAAAACCATAATTAGCACTTTGACCAATACACCTGACCAATATTCTATTGCGATCCCTTTATTTGAAGCACTAAATACACACACTGTGAGCCACACAAACCAAATTACAAAAATTAGATGAGTTGTACTCCAATGTGGCTTAAGTTTTTTTGAAATAAATAAATGCCACACGATCCCTAAAATAGACGCCAATGCTAAAAGCTTGGGGATCTTCAGAGGCATTAGCACAGGGAATGCTTCGTGTAGTCTAAAATAACTAAATAAAATAAATAAAATAATAAAGGCCACACTTACTTTAACTGCTGTAAATGCGGCAAAAGGTAGAATCAAAAAAGCAAATACAGCAATAGGACCCAGTTGAAGATACAACCCAACTACTAAAAATGTAACTAAGCTTGCATTAATAAGATGACTATTATTTTTATAAAATCGATGCATCAACATGCCTTGTAGGGAAAGCTTTAATTACTCGCTGAATATCTGTTTTATAGAGTAATGAAAGAAAAACTAAAAATGCAGTGAGGATACCAATATGTAAAACAAACCATTGTGGGTAAAAGACTACGCTACAGAACAAACAAGCAAGTGAAATCCAACTCACTATTAAGTCTTTGACGTTAATTTGTATTTTTTCAAGTCGTTGGCTTATCACAAAAAAACTGGCTGCTTTAAATAACTGCATTATTAACAATGCTAAAATTGCACCGTCAACACCTTCATTTGCAACCAAAAACCATAACCCAATCATTGCTATTACTGCTGCACATGCATTTATTAATGTTACGTACAAGCCATTTTTATGCATAAAACAGCCTATATTTAAAATATCGCTATGATGCCTTATTGCAACAATAATTATTAAGGCGGGTAACCACCAAGTGTTTGTTTGATATGCTGAAGGTAAAACCAGATTGAATAATATTGGAGCTAGTATCAACATAATAGCGCATAACGCTAAACCAATATTAAGACTGCGCACCGCACTAAAACTGTAGCTAACTTTGTCTTCTTTTATAAAGTCAAAACGCTTGGCAAACCACCACATTCTAATTGGTTCGAACGTGAAAGAAGTCATAACTGCAAACTGTACAGCAACATAATATTGGGCTAAGACGGCTTCTCCCTCATGCGCAACAATAAACCAGTTTTCAGCGCCATTGCCAGCGTACACACATAGTGACGATACTATGATAGCCAATAAAAAAGCGCTATGTTGTTTATTGAGTCGCCATGAAATGGATGCATAGGTAATTGTTAATTTTTTTATTACAAAAAATAGCGCAATGAGCAAAATCAGTAACGTGCTGATCATTCCTGAAAACATGACACCGGTGATGCCTTTTCCCAAAAGTAATAATGAGATCGTAACTACAGTTTGTAATAAACCATGGCAGACGGCTAATACGCAATAATGTTTAGCTAAATTGTAAACTCTAAAATATGTATAAGGTATTGCTAGTAAAGCGGATAAGGACAAGTTGATACATAACAGTTGAAAATCAAGTGGTGCTACATTAGCAGGTAAATGCACAATAATTTTATGTGTAAAAATCAAAGCAATTACAATAAATAAACTACAAACAACAGCGCTTAAAACTAAACAATCTCTAAACAAAGCAAGCTTTAATCGGTTGTCATTATACTGTTGTTTAAATAAAAGCTCTGGCAAACCTAAACATAGCAAAAGTGAACACACTGAGGAGACAGAAACCAAAAAGTTTAATTCCCCAAACTCTGTTAAATCTAAAAGCCTTGTAGTTACTGGCAGTAATAAAAACCCAAGTCCTTTAACAACGACAACAGATATACCAAAATATAGTATTTGCTTTAAGCCTGTCATAGGCTCTCCTATAGGGCTTGCACCCATTGTGAGAGTTTTTTTGCCTGATGCGTTGCATTAAATTGTTTAGCAACAAGTTTCTTTGCATTTTGGCCCATTTCAAAGCGTTGATGTGGTGTTAGCAAGTAAAACTTATAGATCATTTTTGTGATATCAGAAATACTCCCTGGTAAGCATTTATAACCTACTTGATTAGTTACTATTTCATTCGCCCCCATAAGGCTAGTGGTTAGTACGGGTACACCGCAGGCCATAGCTTCTTTTAATACAACGGGACCTGTATCACGGTCGCCATTGTTAGCAATGCAAAATGGAGCGATAAGTGCAGAGTATTCGATAGTATTTTGAGCGATCCAATCAGGAGACTTTTTGCCTAAAAATTTGATTTGATCTCGAATTCCTAGTTTCTCAGCCATATAAATCAAATCATTTAACATTGGGCCGTCCCCTACTACATCTAAAGTAATATTGAATTCATTAGGCAGTTGCTTTAAAGCAGGTAATAAAAATTGTAAGCCTTTTTTCTCCACTAAACGACCAATAAATAATAACTTAACAGACTCATTAAGTGATCTAGGTGAAAACCTAAATTGCTCAAGGCTGATACCACAATGAAGTAACTTGATAGAGTTTTTTGAGTATTCCTTAAATTGGTCAGCCATGTCTTTGCATACAGCAACAGAGAAATCGCACAATGCAACTTTTTGCTCTAAATCAGCTTTATTAACATACACATCGTGGCCATGACCTATAGACGATACAGTGATCCCAGCAATTTTAGCGCCGATGATCCCATAAGCTAATGGACCATGCATAAAGTGACAATGCAGATGGTTTATATTGAATTTATTAATTAAACGAGCAATCTCATTTCCATAAGCTAATAATGATGGTGTTGAAATAGATTTAAATTTATTTGAGTAATTCAGTGCTTTAAAAAGCGTAGGTAATTTTGTAGTAAAATTCGAGATGCTTATAATTGATGGTTTATCTATTGTTACAACATTAACATTGATATCTAAAGCTGTTACCAGCTTTGTTTTTTCAAACGTAATAACAGTCACTTTATGACCCGTAGCTACTAATGCGTTAATTTCAGTGATTACAAAAGTTTCAGATGCAATTGGAAAGCTTGGTACAAGGATGCCAATGTGTTTCATAGTTAATTCCCAAAGAATATATATTAACTATTAAGTGGCAATATCCGTGCCTTATAAAAAACCACTAAAACCGCTCATATTATCACCGCTTTGCAAAATACTTGCAAAATGCAATGCGTTTAACAAATTAAAACTTAAAAATAGTGTTTAAATGGGCATTAAATCTTGGCTTCGTAATTGCGTAGTATTACTTAAGGTAATTAAAGAGAGAATGGATATGAAACCTGATGTTAGCGTTATAATCCCAAATTACAATTGTATAGATTACTTAGCTAAATGTATCGATAGTATTGTTATGCAAAAAAACATATTAGTAGAGATTATTATTATCGACGACGGTTCAACAGATGGTAGCGTTGACTGGATAGAACATGAACAAAAAACTGTCCCTCAGATTGTACTGATCAAACAAAGCAGACAAGGAGTTGTTAATGCTAGAAACTTAGCAATTGAAAAAGCACAATCAGAATATATAGCTTTTTTGGATGCTGATGACTATTGGTGTGAGGATAAGTTATTTTCACAATTTAATTATATGAAAAAAAATATTGATTGTGTTCTCTCGTTTACAGATTACATGCACATAACAGAAGATGGCAAAGAGATTATTAAGTGCTTTGAGTATTGGCCTGAAGCTAATTTTTCTAAAAGTAAGTCTCTTATAAATGATTACAAAACCTTTGATGATGCGCTGAGTAAATTAATGTACGCAAACGTAGTCGGCACATCAACAGTCATGGTCCGTCGAAGCGCAATTATAGAGGCTGGATGTTTTGATAATAAACTAACCAGCGCAAGTGATTTAGATTGCTGGTTAAAACTAGCGAATATTGGAAATGTTGCCTATTCACAACAATGTGCTATGCATTACTTAATGAGAAGTAATTCAATCACAGCAAATAGACTTAACAGACTGACCGCGATGGTTGAAATTGTTAATCGTAATATCAAAAACTTAAGTTTTTTAGAAAATGCTAAAGTTAAAGCTAGAATTAATGAATGTTATGGCGAGTTTTACAGAGAAGTCGGCAAGCGAGGCAAAGCATTAATGTGTTCTCAAAAAGCATTTTATTTATTTCCTCATAAACGAAATTTTAAACACCTACTTTATGATCTTAAAAGCCTTGTAGGAAATAAATAATGTCACATACTATTGTGATAGTCGATGATGACGAAGCGATTTTACGAGCTTTAAATCGCTTACTCAAAGCAGACTTTATTCTTATTCTATTTACTAATCCTTTAGAGGCGATTAAGTATGCGAAAGAAAATGAAATAGATCTGGTTATTTCTGATTTGCTTATGCCAAATATTGATGGCTTGAATTTGCTAGAGCAGTTTAAACAGATCCAACCTGACTGCTCACGAATGTTGCTCACAGGTTATGCAGATTTAGAAACATCTAAGTCTGCGATTAAGCAAAACATTGCTCATTTGATAACATCCAAACCATGGGACAATTTTGAATTAGTGATGCTTATTAGGTTGTTAATTGAAAATAGTTGTTTACGTAAAAAAATGCTGTGAATATTATCTACCTTTCAATCATTTTAAATGTTAAAGAACGATGATCACTACCTTTTATTGTTGATAAATAGACCTCTCTAAGTTTAATGTTTTCACTTACAATACAGTGATCAATCGGTACCCCTGTAACTTCACTAAATAACTGACTAAAAGGAGACCAGCTAGAATAAATACCGTAGGCGTCAACGCATGTTTCACCGAGATCACTTGGAAAATAACGAGACCAGCTAACTGTATTTAAATCCCCTGTTATAAACCAACTACTATCAGTACTTGTAACAGCTGTAGTTAACACACGAAGTAACTGGTTCCGTTGCATCCAAAGCTCTTTTGAACGAGGTGAAGGTGGATGTAAAAAAAAGCCATACAGTACTTCGTCATTTTTTAAAAAACCTAACTTAATATAACCAAGCTTTCGATTTTCCTGTGTATTTAAATATCGAAATATAATTGGCAGTCTAGAAACAACCACAATACCAAACGGGGAGCCTTCTACTGAGTCATACCCATAGAGTGAAAATTGTTCATTAAACTTAGTTAATTCACTACGATGTGTATCATTAAACTCTTGAAGAACTAAAATGTCCCATGTATTTTCTTCATAAAAATCTTGTAGCACAGTTTTAATATGCTGATTATAGTAATGCAGGTTTATTAATTTAACCGTGATTTTATCTTCTTTTGTTATGTTAAATTTACTTTGAAATGGTGCATAGTGAGCTAAAAGCAAAACAAAAGAAATACTTAATAAAACCATAGCCGTTTTTTTAATCTTCAGAAATAGTAGTAAACTAATTGAGACCAAGCAATAAATTAGCTGGCCTCTAAAAGAGGCTATTAAATCCAACACATAGTTATCTATTTTGTTAAAAGCCAAGAACAATACAAAAATATAAACCCCACCGAGAAATATTGCCATAATCCCTCCTTTGATAATTATTTTAGTAAAGATTCACAGCAGGTGCTTATTATTATTTATTTAATAATTAAGTATGATGTGTTCTTTTTGTGTTGCGAATAAGCCCAATTTAAGCTTATTCGTATACTTTTTATTTATCGAAACCATAAATCATTTTGTCACATACAACAGGTGTCGGACGATGGTTATCATCAACAGCCACAAAGGTAAAACTTCCTGTAATTGCTGAGTGTTTGTTATCTTTATGCATAGTCTCTAAAAATATTTCAACATCGACTCTTAAGCTTGTATTACCAACGTGAACAACTTTTGAGATTAATTCAGCAAACGTTCCTGCAGGAATTGCTTCTTTAAAGTCGACTCGATCAGATGAAATAGTGACTAGTGGCTTTCGACAAAAACGAGTCGCTGCAATAAATGCGACTTCATCCATCCATGCTAATGCATCACCACCAAATAAAGTATTGTGGTGATTAGTCCGTCCAGGGAATACCGTTTTAGTAACAGATGTTGTTGAATCAATAATTCGCTGTGCAATAATCTTTTCACGATTAACTTCAGTTGTCATAGTTTCTACTTTTTGTTTGCTAATGTGTCTAACATCATAAGAGCTGGATCAAGGCGTTCGCCCTTCCAATTAAAACGCCAATCTAAATGCGGGCCAGTCACTCGTCCTGTAGCGCCTATTTCAGCTATTTTTTCCCCACGGATAATTTTATCACCTACTTTTACATCTAATTTACTCAAATGAATATAAGTTGATGTAACGCTATGGCCATGATCTAAAATCAAGGTCCCGCCAGAATAATACAAATCAACATCAGCAAAAACAACAGTACCGCTCACAGGCGCATATACTGGACTACCCGTTTTATTGGCAATATCTAAGCCAAAATGAGGCCAGCGGGGTTCTCCATTAAAGTAACGTTGACTACCATAAACACCCGAAATCCTTCCTTCGGCAGGTTTATAAACAGGATCTAAAAAGTAGGTTAGTTCTGAATCTACTTTTCGTGCATTACGAACAGCAACAGCTTCACGGCTGATACGTGCACTCACCTCTTTAGGTGGCGATACATATTTTTTAGCTACACCGGTGATTTTATCGATATTATAATCACGCTTGGTGATCAATATAGGTTGCTCGTGTGCCTTGCTGTTGCTATCAACCCACGATAAAGTGTGCTTAAGCTGCGAATCACGGCCAAAGCCAAATGCAAAAAAACCCTCCTTTGTTACTTTTAATGGCTCACCATTAAACTTTATCAAAGTAGCGTCTTCAAGCTGCCCGGTGACTAAACCACCTTGCGTTAAATGGCCTTTTAATTCGACTGCTTGGCTAAAAAAGCTTAATGTTGATAATGCGCCTACTAAAATAAAATTACGCATAACAAATTGACCCTTTAGCGACACCTTCATATGCCGTAACCTTTACATCATTATCAGGGTGTACTAATTTAACTTGTTCAGCTAAGTAAGCTGCAATACATTCAACGGTTGTATCTACGGGTAAAATATCGCAACGAACCTTACTCAGTACCATTTCGAAATAACCTTGGGCAGCCGTATATGCAAAACATAAATCATCTTTTTTTGCTGTGATGTGAATTAATTGCTCTGCTTTAATTTCATCTTCAGCGGTCGCTAAATAGATATCTTGCCATTTATCAGCCCATTGTTTTTGTAAACGAGGCATAGCCATACCATCTAATGCAATACCAATTTGTGACCGATGGCCATGAATAATACGCTGGCAATTCCCGTCATGCTTTTTAAGCCCATGACTGTAATGATAATAAAAGCTTTTACTATGCTCAGGCTTTAGTTCAATCTCGATTTTGTCTATGTTACTAGGCAGTTGCGGCATAATTGTAGCGATTAAAAAGTCGATGACTGATTGTTCATTAATAACAGGTGCATCGATCATACAAAATGCTTGATGCGGCGCACTCATCGCTAAGTGATGGCCGTCACCAAAAGTACAATCAAGTGTTCTATAGTCATCATATGCGACTACTTCACCTTGAATAATTGACGGTATCGCTAGCTTATGATCAATACAATCATCAATAATACCTTTGATCTGTTTTTTAACTAAACCAAAATCGAGAACCATCGACTCTTCATTTAATTGACCGTGCAACGTTAAATCAACAATCCAGCTTTCGCCAACTGCGCCTCGTTTATTACACAGATAAGAAAAATCAATTACTGTAAGTGCGTTAACAAAAAGGATCATAAACTTCCTTTATACTGGTTAAAAAATCAGGCTAATTATACCCAAACCACCTCAAGAAGCGAGTTTAGGTTTGAATTAAAAGCCATTTAACTAACGCATTAATGAAAATAAGACGTAATTAGATATATGCAACATTAAGTTTAAGCACATCCTTAATTTTTCGTCTATTTTTTTGAAGTTTCAATGACAGAATTTGATAAAAATTCTTTTATTTTAAACGTGAAATTAACATGTTATTTATCTTTTTAGATTGATTTACGTGCTAATAAACTATTTTTTAACTGCTCAGAGTTGTTTAGCGTACAAGTGTACGCTAAAGTACTCTGCAATTTCTAAGCGACGAAAAAGTGTTATGGAACCTAAAAATAGCTATACAAAAGAAGATTTGATCCTATGTGGTCAAGGCGATATGTTTGGTGAAGGCAATTGCCGCTTGCCAAGTGATAACATGTTAATGATGGATCGCATCATTTCGATCACTGATGATGGTGGTGAACACGGTAAAGGTGAAATAGTTGCAGAGCTAGATATCAACCCTGACTTATGGTTTTTTGATTGCCATTTTAAAGGTGACCCTGTAATGCCTGGTTGCCTTGGTTTAGATGCGATGTGGCAATTAGTTGGCTTTTTCCTTGGTTGGTCAGGTGGTCCTGGTCTTGGTCGTGCTTTAGGTGTAGGTGAAGTTAAATTTACTGGCCAAGTGTTACCTACCGCTAAAAAAGTCACCTATCGTTTAACGATGAAGCGCGTAATTAAACGACGTTTATTCATGGGAATGGCTGACGGCACCGTTGAAGTTGATGGCCGTGTAATCTATGAAGCAAAAGATCTTAAAGTAGGCCTTTTTCAAGATACTAGCGCGTTTTAATTTTAAAACATTGCTGCAAAAACGCCTCGCTATTTTAGCGAGGCGTTTTTGCTTAAATTTGATCTAACCTTTAGGTCTTATACAAGTTACGACTATCTATCGCCTCACGCCAACCACCTAACCATTCTGATTTAGGATCTATTTGTTGATAAGGGCAAAGGTCTTTTGAACGACCTGCTAAGCCTGCTTTAAAGCCTTGAGAATGAGCTCTTTCTAACCGATCTCTTTTCTGTCTCTTCATAGGTAAATCCTCACCTTTTATATTTATATATTTGTAGCGTTTATGACATCTACATTTAATGAATAGTTAATAAAACTGTTAAATTCAAATCACAAATGCAATTAAATAAATTGACATTAACTAAGCTGCTGATGCAAAAATGAATTAACATTTTAAAAAGCAATATGGTTATACCACTGACTCAGCGATTTATATTCATACAAAAATTACGGCAATCTAATCAATCAGAGGTACTCATGTGCTTTAATTATGACCAGTCAATATCTCTGATAGTTCCTAAAATAAATGTAATTATGACAATTTTATTTCAACTATTTAAATCTAAAGAAGTTCTTATATTTCTTACTTTGTCGAAAAAAACATAATCAATAAGTTAACAATCGCAATATTTTTACGAATAAAATTAATACTTGCACAAATAAATACGATCGGTCTAATATATGAATATGATAAAAAATACCGAACAGCAACCGCGACGTGGTCGCCCACCAAAAGCTAATCGCAGTAATGCCGACACAAAAGCATTATTGATTACAGCAGGCGTGGAAACTCTCACTGAATTTGGCTTTAGTGCAACAGGGCTCGATACAATTTTAAAGAAAGTAGGTGTGCCTAAAGGATCGTTTTACCATTATTTTAGCAGTAAAGAAGCTTATGGACTGGAGGTTGTTGATGCTTATAACAGCTACTTTATAGCCAAACTCAATCGCTACTTGTCGCAAAGTGATGCACCGTATTTAGAGCGCATTATTAATTTCACACAAAGTGCTGCACGTTCGATGCATAAATACGATTATAATCGAGGTTGCTTAATTGGTAACCTAAATCAAGAGTTAAACCATTTAAATAATGAATTTAACACTAAACTAGTACAATGCTACGAATCATGGCAAAGCCTTATACAGGTTTGTTTAGATCAAGCCCAGCAAAATAATGTCATTTCAAGCACTGTTAATACCCACCAAATGAGTGAGTATTTTTGGATAGGCTGGGAAGGTGCAGTAATGCGTGCAAAACTAACCAAAACCCCCTACCCACTAACGCTCTACACAGAAATGTTTTTACGCGCATTGCTTAGGTAATTGCGCATTTTATTTCCCAATTAAAAGACGATCGGTCTAAAAGGGTTCAACATGAAAAATGAATTTAAAGCCATTGTTATTAATAACATTGATAATACCTATACAGCCGCGTTGCAAACAATAACAACAGATCTATTACCCAACAATAATATTGAGTTAGACGTACTTTTTAGTACCCTTAACTACAAAGATGGCTTAGCCATTACAGGAAAAGGCCCTGTTGTACGTACTTTTCCAATGATCCCAGGGATTGATTTAGTAGGTAAAATCACCAAAACTACGTCTAATGAATTCCAAAACGGTCAACTCGTTTTGCTCAACGGTTTTGGTGTGGGTGAGAAACACTGGGGTGGGCTTGCACAGAAAGCATCGTTAAACTCAGAGTGGCTTATTCCACTCCCCGTAAAATTATCACCTAAACAAGCGATGCAGATAGGTACAGCAGGATACACTGCTATGCTCAGTATTATAGCACTTGAAAAACAAGGCATAACACCTGACTCTGGTGATGTACTCGTCACAGGTGCAAACGGTGGCGTAGGAAGCTTTGCCGTGTATCTATTAAACCTATTAGGATACAGCGTAGTTGCTGCGACTGGGCGCCTTGAACAAACAGATTACTTAAAACAACTTGGAGCAAAACAAGTAATTCATCGTGATGAATTATCAACTCCAGGTAAGGCGTTAGCTAAAGAACGATTTGCCGCGGCTATTGACTCTGTTGGCAGCCACACACTTGCTAATATTTGTGCATCATTAAAATATGGTGGCGTTGTGACAGCGTGTGGTTTGGCACAAGGTATGGATTTACCTGCGTCCGTAGCCCCATTTATTTTGCGCGGGATTTCATTAATGGGTATTGACAGTGTTATGCGCCCAAAACCTGACAGAGTAGAAGCATGGCAACGTTTAGCTGAGCTTGTAGAAAGTAGCTACTTAGATAAAATATCGACCGAAATTAGCCTACCTGATGTCATTGAAGCAGCTAATAACTTAATGGCAGGAACAATACGAGGTCGAGTTGTAGTTAATTGCCAAGCCTAACACTAACAAGCCGCAATACGATAATCGCGGCTTTTATAAATTAGCTCAACGTGCTTATGCACCTAAAGCGGCTAGCTTTTCTTTAAGCTCTTCTTTTGATATCAAATTCATTTCGTGTTGCTTTTTAACTTTACGGATAGTATCAAAATTATCTAATTTGAAGCGTGCTTTAGCTAGTCTCTCAGTCATTTCATCTACAGAAATCACATCAAGCTTTACTGCTTTTTCAAGCTTTTCTTTTTCTTGGTCATATTCTTTTTGAAAAAGTGCTTTTTCTTGGATTATAATTTGGTCTTTTAGCTTTTTTTCGATTTCTATCGCTTCATCTTCAAGCTCTAGTTTCTTTTCAAGTAAAGGCTCTACGCGATTCAATGATTCTTGTAATGCGGCGTCTATATTTTGACCTTCATTCTCTAATAGGTTCTCAACATATTTTTTACCAATATCTTGATAACCAATATTGAGTTGCCCTTCAATTGATGTTATTTCTGAGCGAATTGCTGATAATTTTGAATTTTCTTTAAGTGATGTGCTCATATCTGAGCTTAATTTTGACGTTGATTCGCTGATATTTGAACCAATTGATGTAGCTTGTGTTTTAATTTTGTTGAAAAGTCCCATGTATACTATTCCTTAAATCTATCATCCGATGTAGTTGGCGTCATGCCTAATCTTATTAAAGCTTCGTAAGCTTACCCATTCCTCTGACGTTTGTAAAATCGCAATTTTAGATATTAGTAATTTTCTTGTATCAAATTTTGCTCATAAAAATTATAATTACTTTATTAGATATTTGAAAAGAATGTACTTATGAGCAATGAAGATTTATTCGGAAATAACCCACTGCAAGGTGTAAAACTGGAGCAAGTTGTATCAGAGTTAGTCGATCAATACGGCTGGGAACTTTTACACGCTTATTTACAACTAAATTGCTTTAAAAATAACCCTGATATTAAATCAGCAGTTAAGTTTTTACGAAAAACTCAGTGGGCCCAAGATAAAGTTGATAACTTTTATCTTTATCGCCTAAAAAACCTACCAAAGCCTGATGACGTACAATATGAGCTCCCACCTCGTGATCGTATTATTCCTGAAGGTGATAAGCCTGGTGAACCTTGTGAACTAAGCTTTAGTGATGCAAAACGTATTCAGGCTAAAAAAGAAGCGAAAGACCGCGCTCGCACCCGTAAAAATCGCTCAAATGCAAGTAACCCTTGGGGTAACTAAGCCCTTATAATTATAAATCCGCTTTTGAATAAATCATAAAAGTCGGCAATCCTGACTTTTATGATAAGAGCAATTAAACTACTATACTTGGTGTTCGCTCAAGCTAACCAGTTTAATGCACCTCCGCTTTATTTTTAGACATAACGATTAGCACCAATCGGCTTAAATATTTAACTATTCTATCGGACTAAATAAAGCGCTAACTGCGTTAGCAATTTTCCATGTACGACTGCATGGATTCAGGAGGTAGAGCAATGCAGGAGCAATTGCCGAGAACAACACCATGTCAAAATTTCTGCCTTGTTATCACTGTATTTATCCTTCGCTATAAATGGTCATTACCTCAACACGATTGGTATAAAAACCAAATCCATCCTACATTTTATATCGCTATGCTTATTATACTGAAGCTATTGACTAGAAGCCTCTAACTTTGCGGATCACAATGCACTTACCTCTTGATTTAAACCTAGCTCTTTCTGCCTTTTTTTAGTTAACCCTAAAGAAACTAAGCGATATGATTCTTTAAGGTAATATTGAAGATCTTCTTTGTTTGTATTATTAAACTGCTGAATCCACTTCATTCCACGATTAGCAAAATATGGGGCTGGTTTATAGCCTTCACTTTCACTTAGAAAAACGAAATTTTGCTCTGAAGCTTTAAATGTAAAAGCTGGTGATTGATTATCTGACCAGCCACCTATAGCAAATACTTTACCGTCAACTTTCCAGACATGGCAATTACCCCATTGAATTATATAGGTAGTAGCTGGAAAGGATCTGCAAAACTGATTAAACTCTTCGTAGTTCATTATAAATCCTGAGCGTCATAATAAGTCACTAGAATGACTTATTTTACCTTGTTGATAAGCAAACCATAGCTGAGTTGCTATTTGGGTTCAATAACTTATACCAATCTGGATAGATATGGAGTCTATATAATGACAAAAAAATTGCGCTATAACGAGAGCCTGTTGACCTTTCGTGATTAATTTTGCAGCAATAATCTATTTGGTATTTAGGCAAGGCAGAGCCTGTGTATGTGGTTGTACCCCATGAATAGGCGATAACGCAGTATAAATGCCAAACATGCGCTGCCCAAAGGGTTGTTCCTAGGGGCGATTAACTCTTTGTTCCCTACACGGATGTAGGTAAGGGGCGTGAGCAGGACGCGGAAGCTTTGCTCGGTTTTTACTTATTCTCACATGGATGTGAGCTAGTAGAATAACGCAGGAGCAGTTATCGAGCCCGCTAGGTTACAAACCTCGCGCCGCGATTAAATCGCCCCTAGATTGAACAAATTTCAATCCACAAAGGTCAACACGCCCTAGGCAAAAAATTTTATATCTAATTGTTCTAAACAAAAATTTTTAACGAAGTTATAGTCTTGATTTAATTAGTTAAATTGTTCAAATGTTTATTCAGATTGGTATTAATAGCTTTTACGTTTTTACTTACCTTTAGTCGCTTCGTTATCCCTAAATTTAAGCTGGTACTACCTCGAAAAATCACTGACAAAAAAAACAATTTGAATTACCCTCATTTACAATCTAGTATCTAATACAGATACTAATTTAGTATCTAATATTATTATAATTTTAAGGAATGGAATAAAAATGAAAAAATTAATCTTAGCAGGAACAGTAATAGTATTATCGTGTATGAGCCACTCTGCAATATCATCAAATGGCGCTAATTTTTCTAGAGGTGATTGGGTTGTTGAATGTAGATTAGATAATGGCAGAGTTTGGCACTTTCAAAGTTCTGATTTAGGTGAGGCATTGGATAAGTCACTAGAATGCGAAGGCTCATCAACTGTATTTCAAATAAGGTTTTAAGATCTTTATTATAATAAATTGAAACTGATTCATAATTTATTAAGCCCAAATAGGCTTAATAAATTATTACGAGTCACTTAGTGAGTTGAAGTTAACCTACACTATTATATTTTTTAATTAACCCTAGGGCACCCCTTAGTTATCTTTTGGGTCAGTGGCATCACTGTCAAAACGTTTTGGATCTTTTGGGAAGTAAAATTCAGGCTGTTGATCACATAATGAAAACTCTCGAGTATTTTTATACGGTAACTTCATAAAGCCAGCAACTCCTACGTCTATAATCCCCACCGCATATTGCATCAATTTATTTAACAGCCGTTTAAATTCAGTTTCTTTGTTTGCATCCAATAAACGATAGTAATGATGTATTTTCATTCGATCTGGTAGAGCTTCAAAAATAATACACCCCGTATGATGGATCTGATTAAGCTCAAATACACATTTTATCACTTTATTTGGCAGTTTTAATTGCTCATCAGGATCTTTACCATCTTCAAAATAAGAATGCGGTCTCGTTACATCTGAACTTTTTAAATTCATAACTTCATAATCAAGTTCAGGAAGTTGTTCAAATTTAAATGCACCGGTGCCATCTCGCTCTAATTGAATCGTCTTACGTGCATCAAACAGGCAACACTTAAATAATCCTTTTTGGCTTATACCTTGCGCTAGCATCACCGTATTATTAATAGCTTGCGTGAATGCATGACCTAAATTCTTATCATGCATAATTAAAGATGATTCCACATACAACGAGTCTTCTTTCCAATGAAAGCTTAAACCTCCTACTGCGGGATATTTCGCTAATCGACTAATTGATGCTAAAAATGCTTTTTCAGTATCACCAGTATCAAATAGAAACTCTTTATAATAGCGATCAAGTTGGGCATCGTTTACATCTAATAATTGCTGATTATGATCTGCTTGGCGCAAAAATTGTTTTCGTGAGCTGTAAACAACTGTATCTGGGTGCTCATTATCACTGCCGTACCAAAATGGAATATGTGCTCTTAGCTCTTTATTTAAAGTTACTGGCGGTAAATATGCTTTTGCCATACTTGGCATGTTGCGTATAAAATAATCACCCGCGCGATCGCGTATTGCTTTGTCTTTTGACAGCATGCCATCAATTACTTTAGCAAGCTCTATAGGTAATCCTAATGAACTTGCAGGAATAACTTGAGCGCCAAACCGGCATGACTGTGCAGAAGCCAGTGCATATAAGGTAGAAGCCACCCCTTGTTCATCAAATCGTGGGGATGATTTGGCACCTGACATTTGCTCATCACCTATAAAGTACACATCCCCCATTCGCGCATTAGTAGTACTTAAATCACCAGACATTAGATCCATAAAATTACTGGCTATCGGGTTACCCGCACTGTCGACTTGGGCATACACAGAACTCCCCCAATCCACCAGCGATAACCCTTGGTTAGCTTCATCCCACACTAAGTTAGAAGGCTTGATATCACCATGAACTATAGGCTGAGGCGTTAGCCCATTTTTTTGATTACGTAGATCAATTAATACATTACGTAATTTAAGCGCAAGATCTGTAATTGCAGCAGCACTAAAACGCCCTCGTTTTAGTGATACCTTTTCTAAGTCTTCTCCTAAAGCGCGGGCCATCATTAAGATCCCTTGCTTTTTTATTCTCTCAAAAGCATAAAATTTCGGTACTAGTGGGTTATCAACCTGAGAAAGCATATACGCTTCATCTTCAAGCCTATCACGCACACTTTGAGCGAGTGTAATACGAGAAAATTTGAAAACCCAAGGTTGTTTTTTGTCATCTAGTCCTGCAAACACAAAGCCAAATGCGCCAGAGCCAATCATTTCTACATCAGAATAACCAAGTAAGGTAAGCTGTTTTATACAGATATTAAGCCATTGGCGATGTTTTTTAGCATCATGATGCGAAAGCAAATACACAGACTGCTCTTCATTGATGTAAAAATTACGGATTTCTTTGGCTTTCACTGAATATCTCAATAATGTGGTTTTTGATACGTTATGAGCTCAATTATTCTTTTTATAGCATTGAATTACAAGAAAACTCCACGACTATTTAGCACCTGCTGGCACAGCAGATTAAAAATCATTCAGCTCAGTGAGCAAATCAAGACATGACGTATGTAATCGAGCAAAATAGCAACCCCCCCTTAGTGAGACTTAAAGGTGTTAGCTTGGTTTTGTAAGGTGTAGCTAAGTATTTTATGCAGGCTTTATTAAGAGAGTCAATATAGTATATAAACCTAATTAACTGGTATTTAAACAGCTAGGGCGTGTTGACCTTTCGTGATTGATTTTGCAGCAGTATGTTTGGTATTTAGGCAAGGCAGCGCCTATGTAGTGTGGTTGTTCCCCATAAATAGGCGATAACGCAGTATAAATGCCAAACATGCGCTGCCTAAAGGGTTCTGCCTAGGGGCGATTGACTCTTTTTTGCTCGGTTTTTACTTATTCTCACATGGATGTGAGCTAGTAGAATAACGCAGGAGCAGTTATCGAGCCCGCTAGGTTACAAACCTCGTGCCGCGATTAAATCGCCCCTAGATTGAACAAATTTCAATCCACAAAGGTCAACACGCCCTAGTGCTCGCTGTTTAAATAATCAATTACATCCTCTTGTAGATCAACGTACTCATCATCATTCATATGTAAAACATCGAGTGCTTTCACCTCAATTGTATTCCATTCAGTTAAGGGGGTCCCCCGCTTAACTAAGTTGACTAAATTCTCTGACATCTTAAGGATTGCAAAGCTAATTTGCATATCACTGTCTGTAACATCGTCTAGAATACTCAAGTCATGGTGGTTGAGTATTAATTTACATATCTCTTTTGGTAAGTGCCAACTGTTTGCAAAATAATACCCAACAATCGCATGGTTTGTATTGTATAAACGCTCTTCAATCTCAGTGATACTTTCTTTACCGGATTGGTTAGATAAATGAAGTGCTTTTAAGTAGCTATCGTATTTAATAGCCATTGGCGGAACACCGCAATCATGAAAAAGACCTAAAGTGTACAAAGATTCAATGGCTATTTGCTTCTTAAATCGCTGACCAATCATCATATTTACATTAGCTATTTCTGTTGATGTGTCCCAAAATCGCTCTAAACTGATACAGCTATTTTCTGCAGCGAACATATGCTTTAATTTAAGCCCTTGTACCAGCGCGTTAACACCATCCCAACCAAGAAACATAACGGCTTGCTTAATATCTGACACAGTACGAGATAGACCATAGGCGGGGGAATTTATAATTTTTAGTATCGCTGATGAAATCGCTAAGTCTTTAACAACAACATCTGCTGCATCAGCAATAGAAGCATCATCTAGTGCTGCTAAATTTTGTAAATCACTGAGTATTTGCGGTTTTGGTGGGATAATAAAATTTCTGTTTATATCTGTTAATATTTGTTCATTAATTTCTATCATATATATTAAATCCCAAAGTCGATTATTAAATAATACCGAAGAACAAATAGAGTATTAATATTAGAAGGTGATCGAGACAATGGCAAATTGGCTTTAAATGTATAAATACAGCAAAAAAATACATGATTAGTAGCATTAGCATGGCACCCAAACAAAAATCTGTACATACAGTAAATTTGAATCGCGAGTATATTTGTACCAATCGTGTTAAGTTAATGACCATTTATAGCGAAAGATAAATACAGTGATAACAAGGTAGAAATTTTGACATGCAGTCGTACATGAAAAATTACTAACGCAGTTAGCGCTTTATTTAGTCCGCTAGAGTGGTTAAATTTTTAAGCCGATTGATATTAGCTACTGCCTTAAAAAAACGGCAAGCCAAGGCTTACCGTGTAATAATAACTATTGCTTGCTTAGCTTTACAAGCGTATACCACCATCAATTTCTACAACGCGACCGGTGAAAAAGTCATTTTCGATAATGTACTGCGCAGTATGGGCAATTTCCTCCGCTTCACCAAAACGCCCAACTGGCGTTACTGCTAACATGCGCTGCTTTGCCTCTGGTTTCATGGCGTCGGTCATTGCTGTGCGAATAACACCTGGCGCAATAGCACCCACTCGAATACCAAAACGGCCAAGTTCTTTAGCCCAGCCTGTAGTCATAGCAACAACACCCGCTTTAGATGCTGCATAGTTAGTTTGACCAATATTTCCAGCACGAGCAACACTGGACATATTTACAATCACGCCACCTTTGCCCGACTCAATCATGTGACACGCAGCTTCACGGCCCGCTAAAAACACACCGGTTAAGTTCACATCAATTACTGACTTAAATTGATCAAGTGCCATTTTAGCAACCACTTTGCCTTCTTTGGCTTTGATAAACATACCATCGCGTAAAATACCGGCATTATTAATTAATACCCCAATATGACCAAAATCATTGTTGATTGTATTAAACGTACTCACTATGGCGTCTTCATCCGTTACATTGGCAACGTATGCTTTTACAGTAGTGCCATGCCCCTCAAGTTCAGCCACTGCTGCATCAAGTAAGTCTTGCTGCATATCAATCAAGGCAATGTTAGCGCCTAATTGAGCAAATTTATGCGCCATTGCAAAGCCTAAGCCTTGTGCGCCGCCGGTGATCACTACGGTGTTGTTTTTAATTTCCACCTGTTACTCCTTTGAGAATAATTTAAATATGGCACTAAAATCATCACTGCCAGCACCTTGATGCTGCAACATAGTATAAAGATTTTTTGCCATTGACCCCATTGGGGTTGATGAATTACTTTGCTGCGCTGCTTCCATCGCAAGGCCTAAATCTTTTGCCATTAAATCAACCATAAAGCCCGGTTTATAATTGTTACTTGCGGGAGCTGTGTCCATTACGCCTGGACACGGGTTGTAAAGTTCAAGCGTCCAGTTGCGACCCGAGCTTGCCGTCATAATATCGCTCAGTACTTTTGGATCTAGACCATTATTAATACCCATTTGAATTGCTTCGCTGGTACCTGCCATTAAAATGCTCAGTAGCATGTTATTACAGATTTTTGCGACTTGCCCCGCACCGATATCTCCAGCATGAAAAATATTTTTACCCATATCAGCAAGTACAGGTTGTGCTTTAGCAAAGTGATCATCAGCACCGCCTACAATAAAGGTCAGTGTGCCTGCTGTTGCGCCTGCAACTCCACCCGATACCGGCGCATCTACAAAAGCAATGCCATGTTCACTAAGTTCAGCCCCTACTTCACGCGCCGATGCAGCATCAATGGTCGAGCAATCTATTACTAAGGTCGATTTTGCTAAAATATGTACAAGGCCAGTCTCACCTAAGTACAGTGATTTAACGTGCTTACTAGCAGGAAGCATACTGATCAACACATCAACATCACTTGCACAGTGTTTGGCGTCTGTCGCTTCAATCGCGCCCTGCTCGGCAAGTTGATTTACGACCGATTGGTTTAAATCAAACACCTTAACCTGATGGCCTGCTTTAACAAGGTTTGCAGCCATAGGGCCGCCCATATTTCCTAAACCAATAAAACCGATAGAAAGTGACATATCATTATCCTTGTGTAAGTTGTTTAAGTGGATGCGAGTCATTATCCCAGCGAGCAGTAAAGAAACTCTCAATTAATTGCGCAGGTAATTGCTCAATTGTTTTAAATTGCCAGTTGGGTGCACCGTCTTTATCAATCAGTAACGCGCGGATACCCTCTTGAAATTCACCGACTTCACCACAGCGAACCGACATAGCCAATTCCATTTGAAAACACTCGCCTAAGCTTTTACCTTTTGAGTTAGCAAGTTGGCGCTCAACTAGAGCACAACTTAATGGGCAACCATGCTTTAATGATTTTTGCGCACGTGTAATCCAAACGTCATCAGTGTCTAGGTTTAAAATGTAATTAACTTTCTCTTTTAAATCTGTAAACTCAGCGAGTTTTTGAATAGTCGCTAAATTAGCTTTTACATTTCCTTTTGGCATGCGCCCGGATATGTTATCAAGCTCGGTTAGTAATGTAGTGAGTTTATCGTGATTTAACGCAGCTGTTTTTCCCCACTTAATCGCAGCGAGTTGATCAATCATACTGTCGTACTTATCAGCTTTAACGTAGTGATCAGCCAACGATACAAACATCGCATCATCGCAATTAATAGACGCTGCGGTTAGCCCTAAAAACAAGCCAACATGCTGGGGCATTTTATGTAAAAAGTAACTTCCGCCTACATCAGGGTATAAACCAATTGTTAATTCTGGCATGGCAATACGGGATGTTTCGGTCACAACACGGTGGCTAGCACCCGCCATTAAACCAAGGCCACCGCCCATTACAATCCCGTTACCCCACACTAAGATCGGTTTGTCGTAACAATGGATTAAATGATCAAGACGATACTCTTGGGTAAAAAAATCTTCAATTAAGTTTGTCGGTTCGCCAGTTTTCATTGCGTTGTGTAAGCTAACTACATCACCGCCAGCACAAAAGGCTTTCTCCCCTGCACCTTTGAGTATAACTATGGCAATATTACTATCATCTGCCCATGCAGCTAGCTGTGGCTCTAAAAGTTTGATCATGTCAAAATTTAGTGCATTTAACGACTTAGGAGCGTTGAGTGTTGCAAAGCCAATCAAAGAGCCATTTTCTGCTCGCGCTGTTTCAAAAACAACGGGGGCATCCTGTGTGTTTAATAGCGTTAACTCAACCATTAGCCGTTCACCCAATTTGCCTTACGTTTTTCTAAGAAGGCATTCACGCCTTCTTGCTGATCTTCTGTATCAAACAAACCAACAAACAACTCGCGTTCGAGTGGTAATGCATGTGCCATGGGTTGAGTGCGACCTTTTTGTATCAACGTTTTACAAGCGCTTACAGCAACAGGGCTTTGATCGGCTACTTGGTTAGCAAGTTTAAGTGCTGCGGAAAAGCTTTCACCTTGTGGTACCACTTCTTCGACTAAACCTATTTGCAGGGCTTTATCCGCTTTTAAGCGCTCGCCACACAAAATCATCCGTTTTGCCCAGCCTTCACCAACAAGCCAAGCAAGGTTTTGTGTGCCACCAGCACACGGCAGTAAGCCAACTTTGGCCTCTGGCAATGCCATTTGTGCTTGCTCTTCCGCTATACGAATATCACACGCCAAAGCCACTTCTAAACCGCCCCCCATGGCATAGCCATTAATTGCAGCAATTGATACACCTCTAAACGCTGTTAATGCTTCAAATGCTTCGCCAAATACCTGCGACATGGTCGCTGCTACGCCTTTATCACCACCTGCGAATACATTTAAGTCAGCGCCCGCACTAAAAAACTTTTCACCTTCACCAGTGATCACTAATGAATAGACGTTTTTATTATCGTTTAGCTCATTTACCGTGTCTTTTAAGGCTATCAAGGTGTCTCTAGTCCAGGTATTCGCTGGCGGGTTAGACATGGTTAAAATCGCTACGTGGCCTTCAATGGTTAAATCAATACTTGGGTTTGACATTTCGCGTTCCTTATAGAATATCGGCTGCTGATTGCGCTAAAATACGACGAGCAATAATCACCCGCATAATTTCGTTAGTACCTTCAAGAATTTGATGAACGCGTACATCTCGTACATGGCGCTCAAGTGGGTATTCTTTGATATAACCGTAGCCACCATGAATTTGTAATGCATCATTACACACTGTAAAGCCTACATCGGTGGCAAAACGTTTTGCCATGGCGCAATAAGTGGTTTTTTCACTGTCGCCTGAATCGAGCTTAAACGCTGCTAATCGCACCATTTGGCGCGCTGCAACAAGTTCAGTATTCATATCGGCTATTTTAAATTGCAGTGCTTGAAACGCAGCCAGTGGTTTACCAAATTGCTCGCGTTCTTTTAAATATTCACGGGCTGTTTGTAGTGCGGCTTGGGCAGTGCCAATTGAGCAGGTTGCAATGTTGATGCGTCCGCCATCTAGGCCTTGCATTGCAAATTTAAAGCCTTCTCCCTCAGCGCCTAATAAGTTGTGTGCGGGTATGCGTACATCTTCAAAACTAATTAAGCGTGTAGGTTGTGCGTTCCAGCCCATTTTTTCTTCAGCTTTGCCATATTCAACACCTTTAGCATCAGCAGGGACTACAAAAGCAGAAATACCGGCAGCGCCATCACCGCCTGTACGTGCCATAACTACCAATACTTCGGTTTCACCTGCGCCAGAGATAAACATTTTTGAGCCGTTGATCACGTATTCGTCGCCATCACGCACCGCTTTGGTTTTCAATGATGCAGCATCTGACCCAGAGCCTGGCTCTGTTAAACAGTAAGACGCTAGTAACTCGCCCATTACCAGTTGGTCACAATATTGCTCTTTAGTTTGCTCAGTTCCAAAACTTGCGATCATCCAAGTGGCCATATTATGAATGGTCAACATCGCAGTGGTTGCTGTACAGCCCATCGCAAGCTGTTCAAAAATAATGCTTGAATCTAAACGCGATAAACCTAAACCTCCTGCTTCCTCTGGCGTATAAAGACCACAAAACCCTAATTGACCTGCGGCTTTAATGGTGTCTTTTGGAAAAATATGTTCGCGGTCCCACTTTGCTGCGTGTGGAGCGAGTTCTGATTCAGCGAATTGGCGAGCGGTTTGTGCAAATGCTTGTTGATCTTCAGTTAAATTAAAGTCCATAGCAGGCCTCTTATTTATAATTTGTTGTCGGTAAAATCTATTCGTGAAGAGCAGCGAAGGCTAAAAATGTGCCCGCCTTCGCGCCCCTCTTTTTTATTATGTGGAGTAAGTTAAATTAATTACTTAAGGTTGATACTCATATTAGGGCCTGACGCAATATCGTCTTCAAACCAGCGTGAGGTAATGGTTTTAGTTTCAGTGTAAAAACGAATGCCTTGTTTACCGTAAGTATGCGTGTCACCGTAAAAAGAACCTTTCCAACCAGTAAATGAGAAGAACGGCAGTGGCACAGGAATTGGCACGTTAATACCTACTTGCCCTACTTCAATTTCGTGTTGGAACTTACGCGCAACAGCGCCACTTGAGGTAAATAACGACGTGCCGTTACCAAATGGCGAATCATTAATAAGTGCAATGGCTTCATCTAGTGAATCAACAAACATACATGCCAGTACAGGACCAAAGATTTCTTCTTTGTATAAATCCATGTCAGTCGTTACATCAGTAAATAAGGTAGGTCCTACCCAGTTGCCTTGCTCAGAACCTACAACAGTAAAGTCAGAACCATCAATTAAACACGTTGCACCTTGTTCTTTACCTTGGGCAATCAATGATAAAATACGCGCTTTGGCAGCCGGTGATGTTTGCGGGCCGTATGCCGCATCTTTATCATCCCATACACCTGGACGAACATTAGCAAAACCTGCTTTAATGTCGTCAACCCAGTCTTTTGCTTGACCAACGAATACCGCCACTGAAATTCCCATACAGCGCTGACCTGCAGCACCAACAGAGGCACCAACGAGATTATTTACCACGTGCGAACGACTAGCGTCAGGCATGATCACCATGTGATTTTTTGCACCCACACACGCTTGTACACGCTTTAAATTTGCAGTGCCTTTAGAGTAAATGTATTCACCTACACCACAAGAACCCACGAATGAAATTGCGCGCACAGCTGGATCTTCTAATAAACGGTCGACCTGTGGCTTAGTACCATGTACCACTTGTAATACGCCTTTTGGCGCGCCCGCTTCAATAAACAGCTCGGCTAAACGCATAGGCGTTAGTGGATCTTGTTCAGACGGTTTTAAAATAAAGGTGTTACCGCACACAATCGCCAGTGGAAACATCCACAGTGGGATCATTGCAGGGAAGTTAAACGGCGTAATACCTGCGCATACACCCAGTGGTTGCATATATGAATATGTGTCGATTTTACGTGCCACATTCTCCATCGTCTCACCCATCATTAATGAGGGTGCATTCGCTGCTTGCTCAACCACTTCAATACCGCGCCAAACATCACCTTTAGCGTCTTCAAACGTTTTACCAAGCTCATGACAAATGATGGTCGCTAATTCGTCATGATGCTCTTTTAATAACGCAGCATATTTCATCATAATGCGCGCACGCTCAGTGATTGGTACGTCTTTCCACGTTTTAAAGGTGTCTTTAGCTGATGTAATCGCTGCATCCATTTCTGCGTCTGTAGCACACGGAACTTGCGCTAACACTTCTTGGTTTGCTGGATTAATAACATCAATAAGTTGATCTGATGTTGATTGAATAAATTCGCCGTTAATCAGTAATGGTACTTGGTGCATAACGCACTCCTCCCCAGAGGGTAATTGGTTAAGCCGCAGTAGTTATTATTAAAAGAGCCTGCGGCTGTGAGAGTTTAAGTTTTTTAAAAATTAGAGTGTTTCGACTGCTAAGGCTACCGCTTCACCGCCACCAATACATAAAGAGGCAACGCCTTTTTTAAGGCCGCGATTTTTAAGTGCGTGAATAAGGGTAACTAAAATACGCGCACCGCTGGCACCAATAGGATGACCCAGTGCACAGGCACCGCCATTAACGTTAACTTTGCTTTCATCAAGTTTTAACTCGTTGATAGCAAGCATAGTAACCATGGCAAAGGCTTCATTAATTTCCCAAAGGTCAACGTCGTTCGTTGTCCAGCCTGCTTTTTCAAGTAAGCTATTCATAGCGCCAACAGGCGCAAGTGTAAATTCACTTGGTTTTTGTGAGTGTGTGCTGTGCGCTACAATACGACACAGTGGCGTCAGCCCTTGTGCTTTAGCATGTGATTCACTCATCAAGATAAGTGCAGCGCCACCGTCAGAGATTGACGATGAATTTGCAGCAGTAATAGTGCCGTCTTTTTTGAATGCAGCACGTAGACTTGGGATTTTTTCTGGGCGTGCATTACCTGGTTGTTCGTCAATGCTAACTGTCACGTCACCTTTACGGCTACTCATAGTATGCGGTGTAACTTCGCTATCAAAATCACCATTTGCAATCGCTGCATTGGCTTTACTAAGCGAGTTAAGTGCAAACGCATCCATTTGTTCACGGCCAATACCGTATTCATCAGCAGTATCTTGAGCAAAACAGCCCATCGCTTTATTATCGTAGGCGTCTTCTAGGCCATCACTCATCATGTGATCTTTAATTTCACCGTGACCCATACGCATACCGCCGCGTGCCTTTGGTATAAAATACGGCGAATTAGTCATGCTTTCCATGCCACCTGCAATCGCGCTATTAATTGAACCCGCTTTAATTAAATCATGCGCGAGCATCGCCGCTTTTAAACCTGACCCACATACTTTATTAATTGTGGTAGCACCCGTGCTACGCGCAAGGCCTGCTTTTAACATGGCTTGACGTGCGGGTGCTTGGCCTAAACCGGCTGGCAATACACAGCCCATAATGACTTCATCAATAGCATTATCGCTTAATCCCGTATCAGCAAGCGCGCTGGCAATGGCTGTTGCACCTAACTCAGTGGCATCTGCACCGCTAAGGGCACCCATAAAACCACCCATCGGGGTACGTTTTGCTGCTACAATAACAACGGCTTCGGTAGTCATAAAAAAGGCTCCATTTTATAATTGGCAATATTCATGTGTGAGCGATAAGCCAAACACTGTATTTATAATCTGCTTATGAGCATACATAATATTTACGTTTACGCCAACGTAAATCTAAAATCAAGATTTATACGCTCAACAAAAGTGTAAACATATCTTTATTTTTCTGTAGTTCAATACAAACAGTGTAGCTTCAACCCCTGCTATAACTGATAACTGCCTTCAATACACTGCACATTATATTAGTCTAAAGTATAAGTTCTACAATCCACTTTACCTTTACGTAAACTTCACTTATATTGAAGTTATTCGAATGAGGTAAAAACACTATGAATCAAGATAATCAAACAAATTTTGCAAGTTCTGCCGCAGAGCCTGCAAGTAATGAACAAACTTTTAGTATCAGTGAACTGGCTAAAGAGTTTGATATAACCACCCGCTCAATTCGCTTTTATGAAGATCAGGGCTTAATTTCACCTGAGCGTAATGGCCAAACCCGTATTTATTCAAAACGCGACAAAGTGCGTTTAAAACTTATTTTACGTGGTAAGCGTTTAGGTTTTACTTTGGCTGAAACAGGCCGTTTGTTTGAACTTTATGATGCAGATAAATCCAGCGCTAAGCAGTTAGTGACTATGCTTGACTTAATTTCAGATAAAAAAGCTGATTTAAGCCAACAAATGGATGACATTAAAGTGGTCTTGATGGAATTAGTCACCGCAGAGCGTCGTTGCCGCGATACCTTAAATAAATTAGATGAATAAAAGAGCTTTAAACTATAACGATTAAATGACTATTCATTAACAGTCTCTCACACAGGAATGAATCATGAGCACTATTTCACTATATAAAGAAATGAACTTTGGCTTAGGCGAAACAGCCGATATGATCCGCGATCATGTTAATAGCTTTGCCAGCCAAGAAATTGCCCCTTTAGCAGAGAAAACCGATCTTGATAACACGTTTCCTAACCAGCTTTGGCCACAATTAGGCGAAATGGGTTTGTTAGGTATGACAGTATCTGAAGAGTTAGGTGGTGCGGGCCTTGGTTATTTAGAACACGTAATCGCGATGGAAGAAATAAGCCGCGCTAGCGCGTCTATTGGCCTAAGCTACGGTGCTCATTCAAACTTGTGTGTTAATCAAATTAATCGTAATGGCTCGCAAGCGCAAAAAGAAAAGTACCTACCTAAATTAATTAGTGGTGAACATATTGGTGCGCTGGCGATGAGTGAGCCTAATGCTGGCTCTGATGTCGTATCAATGAAGCTTAAAGCTGAGAAAAAAGGCGATAAGTACATTTTAAACGGCAATAAAATGTGGATCACTAACGGCCCTGATGCCCATACTTTAGTCATCTACGCAAAAACTGATTTAACCGCAGGCGCTAAAGGCATTACCGCATTTATTGTTGAAAGTGACTTCCCTGGTTTTTCTACGGCGCAAAAACTCGACAAACTGGGCATGCGTGGTTCAAACACCTGTGAACTGGTTTTCGAAAACTGCGAAGTGCCAGAAGAAAACATCCTTGGTAATTTAAATGAAGGCGTTAAAGTACTCATGAGCGGCCTTGATTACGAGCGCGTAGTACTTGCAGCAGGCCCACTGGGCATAATGCAAGCCTGTATGGACATCGTTGTACCGTATATTCATGAACGTAAACAGTTTGATACACCTATTGGTCAATTCCAACTTATTCAAGGTAAAGTTGCCGACATGTATACACAAATGAATGCAGCTCGTTCATACGTATACACAGTAGCGCGTTCGTGTGATCGTGGTGAAACAACCCGTAAAGATGCTGCTGGTGCAATTTTATATGCCGCAGAGCTGGCAACCAAAATGGCATTAGATGCAATTCAAATCCTCGGTGGCAATGGCTACATTAATGAATACGCAGCTGGACGTCTATTACGTGACGCAAAACTGTACGAAATTGGTGCAGGTACGTCTGAAATTCGCCGCATGTTAATCGGCCGCGAATTATTCACTGAAAGCCGTTAAGGATAAACGCGATGACTATTTTAAAATCAAGCGTTAACCCCCAGGATCCGCAGTTTTTACAAAACCATAAAAACATGGCTGCGCTGGTTGATGATTTACGCGATAAAGTAAGCGAAATTAGCCAAGGTGGCGGCCTTGCTCTTATTGAGCGCCATGAAGGTCGCGGTAAAATGTTTGTTCGTGAACGTATTAGCACATTAATTGATGAAGGCTCACCCTTTTTAGAAATTTCACAATTTGCAGCCTTTGGTGTATATGAACAAGCCATTCCGTGTGCGGGTGTTGTTGCCGGTATTGGCCGCGTAAAAGGCGTTGAATGTATGATCATCGCCAATGACGCCACAGTCAAAGGCGGAACGTATTTCCCGCTAACAGTAAAAAAACACCTACGCGCGCAAGATATCGCTGAGCGTTGTCATTTACCCTGTATTTATTTGGTTGACTCAGGTGGTGCAAACCTGCCAGAGCAAGACGATGTATTCCCAGATAAACTGCATTTTGGTCGTATTTTTTACAATCAAGCCCGTATGTCTGGAAAAGGCATTCCGCAGATTGCTGTGGTTATGGGCTTATGTACCGCAGGTGGTGCGTATGTACCCGCCATGGCTGATGAAAGCATTATCGTAAAAGAGCAAGGCACTATATTTTTAGCCGGGCCGCCGCTCGTTAAAGCGGCCACTGGTGAAGAGGTAACAGCCGAGGAACTTGGTGGCGCTGACGTGCACTGTAAAACATCAGGCGTGGCTGACCATTACGCTGAAAACGACGCTCATGCGCTATCAATTGCGCGCCAATGTATTGAACGCATTAACTATCAACGCCCTACTTCACCATTATTGGATGATGCGCTCAATAAAGTAAAAGCGCCACGTTACGACATTAGCGAGCTATACGGCATCGTCGGGACTGATCTGAAAAAGCCCTTCGATGTACGCGAAGTAATCGCCCGCACTGTGGATGACTCATCATTTGATGAATTTAAACGTTACTTTGGTGACACATTAGTCACTGGTTTTGCGAAAATTTATGGACACCCTGTTGGCATTGTTGCTAACAACGGCATTTTATTTAGTGAGTCAGCCCAAAAAGGCGCACACTTTATTCAACTGTGTGCCCAACGCAATATCCCCCTCGTATTTTTACAAAATATCACCGGTTTTATGGTGGGTAAAAAATACGAAGCAGAAGGTATTGCTAAACACGGCGCTAAAATGGTGATGGCGGTATCATGTGCTGATGTACCAAAATTTACCGTTTTAATTGGTGGCTCTTATGGCGCTGGTAACTACGGTATGTGTGGCCGCGCATTTGAACCTACCATGATGTGGATGTGGCCAAATGCCCGTATTTCGGTGATGGGCGGCGAACAAGCTGCAGGTGTAATGGCACAAGTTAAACAAGATGGTTTAGCGCGTAAAGGCCAAAGCATGACTGATGAGCAAGTTACTGAGTTTAAAAAGCCCATTATTGATCAATATGAGCAGCAAGGTCATCCGTATTACGCCAGCGCCCGTTTGTGGGATGACGGTATTATTGACCCCGCTGATACGCGCAATGTGCTTGGCTTAGCGCTAAGCGCAGCAGCTAATGCACCTAAACGTGATTCGCAATTCGGCGTATTTAGAATGTAAGGAAGTGAGTATGTCAGTAACACTACAAATAACTAAATCAAATGTGGCTGTCCTCGTTTTAAGTCGCCCTGAAAAGCGCAACGCCTTTAACGAGCAAGTAATCCAAGAGCTAATTCAATGTATTGAACACGCCAATACCTTAGACGTGCGCGCGTTGGTTTTAAAAACCGAGGGCGAGCACTTCTCGGCTGGTGCGGATCTCAATTGGATGAAGTCGATGGCAGATAATGACTTTGCTGAAAATCTTGCTGACTCAAAACAACTTGCCAAACTTATGCATGTATTAGCAAGTAGTCCACTGCCCACAGTCTGTGCCGTGCAAGGTGCCGCTTTTGGTGGCGCACTGGGTTTAATTGCCTGTTGCGATATTGCCATTTGCCAAGACAACGCACAATTTTGTTTAAGCGAAGTTAAACTCGGCCTAATACCTGCGGTCATTAGCCCTTATGTAATAAGAGCGATTGGCGAACGCGCTGCAAGACGATACTTTTTAACCGCAGAGATTTTTGATGCACACACAGCCAAACAGCTAGGCTTAATACATCAAGTAACGGGCAAACTTGAATGCGCCCTTGATCAGCTACTTGAAACATTGATCAATAACGGTCCTGTTGCCGTACGTGCTGCCAAACAATTAATTAACGATGTTGCCGGGCACGAAATTAATGGTCAAATTGTAAACTTAACCGCTGAACGCATTGCTGAAATACGCGTATCTGAAGAAGGCCAAGAAGGGCTTACTGCCTTTTTTGAAAAACGCCCGCCAAATTGGCAAAAATAGGGATCCCCATGAGCACACAATCATTACAAAAAATTCTTATTGCTAATCGCGGCGAAATTGCATGCCGTGTGATGCGAACTGCAAAACAAATGGGTTTAACCACTGTTGCGGTTTATTCAGATGCCGACAAAAATTCACAACATGTAAAGCTTGCCGACGAAGCCTACCATATTGGTGCAGCGCCAAGTAAAGACTCCTATTTAGTCGCTGATAAAATTATGCAAGTAGCGCTGGCTGCTGGCGCTGACTGTATACACCCAGGTTACGGGTTTTTATCTGAAAACAGTGAGTTTGCAACAGCTTGCGAAGCAAATAATATTGCCTTTATTGGCCCACCAGCCAGCAGCATTGAAGCCATGGGTTCAAAAACCCGTGCTAAAGAAATTATGGCAGCAGCCAATGTGCCCTTGGTGCCTGGTTACTATGGAGATAAACAAGATCCGGCCTTTTTGCAAGCAGAAGCTGAAAAAATTGGCTACCCAGTACTAATCAAAGCAGCCTTTGGCGGCGGCGGTAAAGGCATGCGTGTTGTAGAGCAAGCAAAAGACTTTATCAGTGCTTTGCAAGGCGCACAACGTGAAGCCATTGCTGGCTTTGGTAACGACTTAGTGTTACTTGAGCGTTACGTAAACAAACCGCGCCATGTTGAAGTACAAATTTTTGCAGATAACCACGGTAACTGTGTGTATTTAGGCGATCGTGATTGTTCATTGCAACGTCGCCACCAAAAAGTGATTGAAGAAGCCCCTGCGCCTGGTTTATCTGATGAACTACGTAAGGAAATGGGGGAAGCCGCTGTTCGATGCGCCCTTGCGATTAATTATCGTGGTGCGGGTACTGTTGAGTTTTTGCTGTGTGGCGATGAATTCTTTTTTATGGAAATGAACACCCGCCTGCAAGTCGAACACCCAGTGACGGAAATGGTGACCGGTATTGATCTAGTCAATTGGCAAATCAACGTAGCCGCTGGTAAAGCATTACCACTTGCGCAAAATGACATCCAGTTACAAGGTCACAGTTTTGAAGCGCGTATTTACGCAGAAGATCCAAGTAATGACTTTATCCCCTGCTCTGGCACGATTAATGGCTTGTATATACCAGCTCAATCTGAATATGTACGTATTGATACCGGTATTTTACAAGGGGATGAAATAAGCCCTTTTTATGACCCTATGATCGCTAAATTAATTGTTCATGATGACACCCGTGAACACGCATTAGCACGATTAAGAACAGCACTTGAGCAATTCCATTTAGCGGGCTTTAGCTGCAATGTAAGCTTCTTACATAACCTTGCTGATCACGCCACTTTCAAACAAGGTGCGCCAGATACGCATTTTATTGAAGAGCAAGGTGACACCTTACTTACAGTTGATAACAAGCAACGTTTGATAAGTACCGTAATCGCGGCATTTAGTTATTTATCTGGCTTAAAGAATACAGCCAATAGCAGCCCATGGGATCGTCTTTCTGGCTTTAAACTCAACATAAAAGCGGCAATTAACATCCCGTTTTCTAATCATATTATAACTGCAACCCCACAGCAAAACAGCTTTATAATCACGATTGACGGAGTTGACTATACAACCTCCGGCAGCATTGAAAATAGCGTATGCAGCATGTTTATTAATGGCGATAAGCACACATGTCATGTTGTAAACACTGACAATGTAATTACAGTGATGTACAAAGCGCTACAAAGCACGTTTGATGTAATAGACAAACATTATGTGAGCGAGCACGAAAGTGATGCTCTGCCACTTGCAGCGCCGCTCAATGGCACTGTCGTTAAACACCTAATTGACATTGGTAGCACAGTCACTAAAGGTGACGCTGTGGTTATCATCGAAGCAATGAAAATGGAATACACCCTCACCGCCCCGCATGATGGCGTGTTACAGAGTTATTGTTTTTCTGAAGGCGCATTGGTTAGCCATGGGGCCTTATTGGCAATTGTCACCGATGAGAGCTCAGCAGATGAATAACACACTCCCAAGCCATGTTCGCATTGTTGAAGTGGGCGCACGTGATGGTTTACAAAACGAAAGCGCTGTAAGCACCCAAGATAAAATAAAGCTTATTACAGCCCTTGCTGATGCGGGTATTACTGATATAGAAGCCGGGGCGTTTGTATCACCCAAATGGGTGCCGCAAATGGCAGACTCAAGTGAAGTAATAAGCGCGCTTACGTTACCTAATACAAATTTAACCGCGCTTACGCCCAATTTAAAAGGCGCAGCAGCCGCGCATGCGGTAGGTATTAAAGAATTTGCTATATTTACTGCCGCAAGCGAAGCATTTTGCCAAAAAAATATTAACTGCTCGATTGACGAAAGTATTGCCCGCTTTGAAGATGTAATGGCGTTTGCCAAAGCACATAATATTCGTGTGCGTGGGTATGTAAGTTGTGTACTTGGCTGCCCGTATGAGGGTGATATAGACCCACAACGTGTACTTGAAGTAAGCCAAAAGCTATTAGCCCTTGGTTGTTACGAAGTAAGCCTAGGCGACACCATTGGTATTGGCACAGCTAAAAAAGTAGACGAGCTGTTAGATGTATTATTAGCACACATTGACAAATCGTTGTTGGCTGTTCATTTTCACGACACTTACGGACAAGCGCTCACAAATATTTACACTGCCCTAAAACGAGGTATAGCAACGGTTGACAGTGCAGTTGCAGGCCTTGGTGGCTGCCCTTATGCAAAGGGAGCGTCAGGAAATGTTGCCACCGAAGATGTAATTTACTTACTCCAAGGGCTTGGCATAAACCATGGTATTGATTTACAAAGGCTAGCTCAAGCTGGTTGGGCAATTTGTACGGCATTAAATAAACAACCTGTGAGCAAGGTTTCCTTGGCACTTAAAAATCAAACTACTGATTAATAGTCTATATTTAACACGTTGATCAGCAGTCATATTAATAAAATGAGGAGTGGGCCCATGGCCGGTTTCGATAAAGTAGTTTCAAGTTATGAAGCTGCAATGGAAGGCTTAAAAGATGGCGATACTATTATCGCTGGTGGTTTTGGTTTATGCGGGATCCCTGAAGGGCTAATTAGCGAAATCAAACGTAAAAAAACCACCGACTTGACCGTTGTGTCTAATAACTGTGGTGTAGACGATTTTGGTTTAGGCTTATTATTGCATGACAAACAAATTAAAAAAATTATTGCTTCCTACGTGGGTGAAAACGCCCTATTCGAACAACAATTATTAAGCGGTGAAATAGACGTAGAACTAACACCTCAAGGCACACTTGCAGAAAAAATGCGTGCTGGCGGTGCTGGTATCCCCGCGTTTTATACAGCCACTGGTTATGGTACGCCTGTAGCCGAAGGCAAAGACGTTAAAGAATTTAATGGTCGTCCTTATATACTAGAAGAATCAATTACCGGTGAATTTGCTATTGTTAAAGCATGGAAAGCAGACCGCTATGGTAATTTAGTATTTCGCCACACTGCCATGAATTTTAACCCAATGGCCGCAACAGCGGGTAAAATAACCGTCGCTGAGGTTGAAGAAATTGTTGAACCAGGTGAACTTGAGCCAAGCCAAATTCATACCCCTGGTATTTTTGTTAATCGCGTGATCAAAGGCAGCTTTGAAAAACGCATTGAACGTGTCACCACTCGCGATTAAGGAGCAATAATCATGGCATTATCACGTGAACAAGTCGCAATGCGCGTTGCACAAGAACTACAAGACGGTTATTACGTCAATCTCGGTATTGGTATTCCTACTTTGGTAGCTAACTATGTACCAGATCATATTGAAGTGATGTTACAGTCTGAAAATGGCTTACTCGGCATGGGTCAATACCCAACAAAAGCAGAACTTGACGCAGATATGATCAACGCGGGTAAAGAAACCGTGACAGCAGCCAAAGGTGCGGCCATATTTAATAGTGCAGATAGTTTTGCAATGATCCGTGGTGGTCATGTAGACTTAACAGTCTTAGGTGCATTTGAAGTTGACCAGAACGGCAGCATAGCATCGTGGATGATCCCAAAAAAGCTGATTAAAGGCATGGGCGGCGCGATGGACCTTGTCGCTGGTGCAAAAAATATTATCGTTACTATGACTCATGCAAGTAAGCATGGAGATTCAAAACTTTTAGAAAGTTGCTCATTACCTTTAACTGGCGTTAATTGTGTAAAGAAAATAGTAACAGATTTAGCCGTACTTGAAGTTAGAGACGGCGCTTTTCATCTGCTAGAACGCGCACCTGGTGTATCTGTCGATGAAATAATTAGTAAAACAGCAGGTAAATTACTTGTTGATGGTGAAATCCCAGAGATGGTTTTTTAAACTAACTCTTAATTTCACTCTGTACCGACCTCATTCCCAGTGCCAATGGCGCTGAGTTACCCAAAATCCCTCGCAAGAGGGATTTTTTTTGTCTATTAATTTTTACAAATTCGTAATACTTAATACTAACGACTATTCACTGATATGATGATTCTCATATTTATCTGCCAAACGAGGGGGCGCTGACTGTTCATACAAGTCGATTAACTCATCAAGCGTTTTTTTAGTGGTAAGAAAAGCGGACAAGCTTTTATCTTTTAGTGTTTCACCGCCACTGTCTTTAATGCGAAGTGGATCGATTGCACGCCCATGCTTATGTATTTCATAATGCAGATGCCTAGCTTGGCTGAGTCCGGTATTGCCTAAATAGCCGATTGTTTGCCCTTGTTTTACGTGCCCCCCCTTTTTAATTCCCTTTGCAAACCCGTTAAGGTGCGCATATAAAGTCAGATAACCCCTTGCATGTTTTATTTTTACTACGTTACCAAAAGACCCTTCTCGGCCAGCTTTGGTGATTACACCTTTCCCTGCAGCAAAGATAGGTGTCCCAATCGGGGCTCCAAAATCAATGCCCTTGTGAATACGTGTATAACCTAATACAGGGTGCTTTCGTTTACCAAAGTAAGATGATAATCGCGCTCCATCTAAGGGGGTTTTCATTAAAAAACTACCCATTTTACGCCCAGCGTCATTATAAAAATCATTGTTACCTTGTTTATCAGCAAAGGCGTATAAACGAGAGGTTTTATTACCTAATACTAATTTTGTGAATTCAATACTTGCAAGTTTCGTTATCGCTGGATTTTCCACTAAAGCGTGTTGTTTATAAATAACAGCGAATTGGTCGCCCCTGCGCAGCTCACGTTGAAAATCGACCGTATACGAATACAGAAGTAGAAACTGCTGGATCACATTCACCGGTATATTATTTTCTAAGGCACTTTTATATAAGCTCGTTTCAACACGTGCAGTAACATAAATGGTGGCAGTTGTGGTTGCCAACTTTTGGGTTGTAACTTGCCAGTTTACAGCTTGCTTTTCTATCACAATACGCTTTGCAAACGCAGCAAAAAAAGTCACTTTTTGTAGAACCCCTTGCTCAAGATACACGGTAAATTGTTCACCTGCGTGTAATTTATTGGCTGGATAGACTGGCTCTAGTTGCTCAGCTATTTGCCAAATTTCTTGCGCAGTTAAACCATAAGGCGTGAGTAAATGCGCCAATGTATGCCCTTTGGCAAGCGCTATTGTCTGCTTAGTTTTTTTAACGAGCAATTTTTCTCGATTGTCATTCACGTTGTAATTATTCACTGATTTATCGCTGTGTACTGTGCAGCAACTCTTCTCAGGTACGCGATTAATACTGGGATCAGTACAGGCACACAAAAGTACCAAGCATATAAAAATAAAGCTTTTCATAATTCTCTCTATTAAATTTTGGGCGCAGTGATCCCCAGGGCATGCCCTGAGGTAATCATTATTAAAGCGCTACAGGTTTAAATATAAATTGGGATTGAGACGTTGATTATTTTCTAATAGCTCAAAATGTAGATGAGGCCCCGTTGTGCGCCCTGTTTGCCCTACCTTGCCAATTACATCGCCTGATTTAACCATCTGGCCGGTTTTAACATTAAGGGCACTTAAATGCGCATACAGAGATTGTTTACGATCATTGTGCTCAATTAGAATCACAGTGCCGTAATTTTTGTGCAGACTCGTATTATCAGCAATAATCACTTTGCCACTAAAGCTTGCAATAATATTTGTACCTGTGGGCGCAGCAAAATCAATGCCTTGATGGGGTTTATCGCCACGAAAACTATTTACATCATCAAAATCAGAGCTGATCCAACCTGTCATTACAGGGTTAAACCCTTTCTCTTCATTGACAGTCATATTTGGCGATTGTGCAAACACCATAAAACCTGACGATATAACGCAAAAGCACAGCAGGATAAATACATTCTGTATTTTAAATCTAAATCGGGGTTGATCCAACATGGCAGCTCGGATCCGTTGTTCAAATTCGGCTTTACTGCCTAGAGGATCGCCAAAGAAAGAGCTGCTGGCTTGTGGGATAATCGCTTTGTTTAACCTTAAGCTAACCAATAATGTTTTGGCATAATCCATTTTATGATCTGGGTTTTTTGCCAATACAGCTGCGTCACAGTTTAATTCCATGGCCATTAAAAACCGTCGTTCAAACCATTTTATAAAAGGGTTAAACCAAAATACACAACAGATAAGCCGAAACAATAGTACAGTGCGATTGTCATTACGATGTATGTGCATTAGTTCATGCTCTAACAAGAGTTGCTGCTGCACAGGTGACATTTTTTCAATTGTATTGGGTAATACAAGTACATGGGAAAACAAGCCAAATACAAATGGTGAATGGTTTATTTCACTTACTTTGATATTTATATGCTTTTTCATAATAAAAGCTTGTTGGTTAATTGAAAAAATACTGAGATTGGTAATATTTTTAGCATTATTTATCACGCGTTTTATTGCAACCACTCCTGTAATAAAAGTGTAAAAACCGTATAAAAATGAACATAATAAAATACCAAATACACAGTAAACACTATTAACAAACACATTGTTGTGTATCTCTACTGCATCAAAATTAGCATGTGTTCCTACTAACATGGGCGATGCACCTTCAATACTTTGCAGCAGTGCCACAGGTATAACCGTATCAATTGCTAATATTGACAACGGCAGTATAGGCAGTAATGAAAGTCCCGCGAGTAACAGCCAAAACCTTGACCACTCGTAAACACTTTTGGCATGTTTTTTTACCAATACACTTAACCCTGCTAACACCGCACTGCTTATAAAGCACACCAGTAATGGGATTATAAAAGTGCTTAGCAACCCATAAACACTCATTCGTTTACTCTCCCTTTACTGGCTGCTGTAAATCGTTTAGCAATTTTTCTAAATCATCAATCTCGGTGTTACTTATCAATTTGCTGTCCGCAAACATCGCTATAGGAAGCGGTCCATCGAGCTCAAGTACACGTGTCGCGAAATCTTTTGTGATACGTGCTAACGTCGTCATTTTATCGAGCTTTGCAAAGTAGATTCGCTTATTTCCTTGTGCTTCACTATAGATGAATTTTTTTTCCCCCATTCGCTCTAAGGTTTTTCGAGTTGATGAGTAACTCCAATCATAAAGTGGTGCAATATGATCATGAAGCTCTCTGGCAGTACGTGGTTGCTTGTACCAAAGTTGCTTTAAAATTTCTAATTCTGGCGCTGTTGGTTGCATAAATCACCTATAAATTCACAATTCCAATTATACTGCGACATAAGTCGCACAAAGGCAAGTAAAAACTGCGACAATTGTCACATTAAATATGACAAACAGATAACGCGTTATCATTTTGGGATTTATAGTGCTGATGAGTCGAGGTGTTTAAAAATCTATTTAACCTGAGCTAGAGCATTAACTTCTCTTTAGTTCAGGTTAAATAGTCTTGAAATTTGCGCAGTTCCCTTAAGTAGTCACTACTTTAAAAAATATGTCTCAGCTAAGCCATTATGGATATCGGCTAAGTTAATTTGTATTTCATCAATAAAATCGTGGAGTAAGCCATTTTTTAACGCACGTACATCGTCGCTGGCCAGTTCGCCTGTTGCTTTATCAATTGATTTAATAATATCAGCTGAATTAGGTAGCTGTTGAATTAACGTTTTTAATTCATTCATACAAAATAAAATTGATCGCGGAAACACTTTGCTTAGCATGACAAATTCAATAACATCTGAACGTTGTACTCGAACACCCATTTCTTGGCGGTACATTTGGTATGCGCTGAGTGAGCGCAATAGGCTGATCCATTGAATATTTTCGTACGGTTTTACTTCTTCTTCATTTGTTATAAGCGTCGCCGAGCGAATATCCAATATTCTGGAAGTCATATCTGCACGCTCTATCAGTGAACCAAATCGTATAAAAATATAACCCTGATCATGGTTAATCGTCGCATCCAATGCACCAAATATTTGGTGGGCAGCCTCAATGATCTCTTTTAAGTAATTAAAACGACCACGCTTTGTTAAGCCTTCGTTTTGATTATCTTTGACATAGTAGTACAGTGAATTTATCGCTTCCCATACATCTCTTGGCATTACATCTCGAATAGTACGAGCACTTTCTCGTGCCGAACTGATAGAGTTAAGAATTGATGAGCTATTGTCACGTCCCACTAGCAAATATTTTAAAGCATGTTGATCAGAAAAATCAGTATGGTTTTCTTGATAGTTTTTACGTACACCAATAATATCGATAAGCGGTTGCCAACCAGTGCAAACACCTTTGGGTAAGTCCATCATTAGTAAATTATTAACATTGATAAGACGGGCAATATTTTCTGCACGTTCAATGTAACGAGATACCCAGTATAAAGTTTCACCTACTCTTGATAACATATTATTTAGCCTCTTCGTCAACAATCCACGTGTCTTTACTGCCACCACCTTGTGATGAATTCACCACGAGCGATCCCTTAACCATTGCAACTCGCGTTAAACCACCCGTTGTAACTTGAGTGTCTTTTCCTGATGATAAAATAAACGGCCTTAAATCTACATGTCGACCATCTGGTTGATTATCATCAAATGTCGGAACCGTTGATAAATCTAATGTTGGTTGTGCGACCCAGTTGCGAGGATCTGCTTTGATTTGCGCGATGCACGCTTCTTGCTCTTGCTTGGTTGATTTGGGACCAATCAACAATCCGTAGCCACCTGATTCATTGGCAGGTTTTACAACAAGTTTGTCTATATTTTTAATAACATGATCACACTCTTTAGGATCAAGGCATTTAAATGTAGGTACATTAGCAATTTTAGCCTCTTCTCCTAAGTAATATTTAATCATCTCAGGAACATAGGCATAAACAACCTTATCATCAGCAACACCTGCACCTGGCGCATTAACTAAAGCCACATTGCCTTTAGACCAGGCACGCATTAAGCCAGCAACGCCGAGTTGAGACTCTGGTAAAAAGGCTTCTGGGTCTAAAAACAAGTCATCTATACGGCGATAAATTACATCTACTCGTTGAAGTCCTGTTATTGTTCTCATATATACACAGTCGTCTTTTTCAACAACGAGATCGCGCCCTTCAACTAATTCACACCCCATCTCTTGGGCAAGGTAACAATGCTCAAAGTAAGCCGAATTAAACACCCCCGGGGTTAATACAACTACCTCCGGTTTATCATCTGGGCGAGGAGACATGGCAGCTAACATATCAAATAACTGAGAAGGGTAATCATCTACAGGTAAAATAGACACTTCTTCAAATAGCTCAGGAAATACGCGCTTCATAACAGAGCGATTTTCCAGCATATAAGAAACCCCAGACGGAACACGCAGGTTATCCTCCAATACATACATGGTGCCATTGCCATCACGTACTAGATCTGAGCCACAAATATGCGCCCATATTTTATTTGGCGGATTAATACCAACACATTGCTTACGAAAATTCACCGATTTTTCTAATAAACCTTTGGGGAAAATACCGTCTTTTATTATTTTTTGATCATGGTATAAATCATCTATAAATAGATTAAGTGCTTCAACACGCTGCTTTAAACCAGTCTCAACACTTTGCCATTCTTTTTTGCCAATAGTACGAGGAATGATATCAAACGGCCATGCTCTATCGATCATGTTACCTTCATTGTAAACAGTGAAAGTAATGCCCATTTCTTTGATCGCTAAATCAGCAACTGCTCTGGCTTTGACCAGCTCTTCCGCCGATAAACTCGAGAAGAATTGCGCTAATTGTTTTCCGTGTGTTCTGATATTTCCTTTGGCATCAATTAATTCATCAAAAAAACCATTTGTTTGGTACTCTTTCCAATCAATTTTCATACACTACTCACCTTATCCATCATTACTATGACGTTATTTAATTTATTCTAATCGAATCATATCCACAGCTACGTCCAGTAGCTGACTACCGCCGCCAAACACGACTCCTTTGAGAGGAGTCACATCAGAAAAATCTCGCCCTACAGCGAGCGTAATATGCTGATCGCATGGCAATACATTGTTAGTAGGATCAAAATCAACCCAGCCAATATTTGGGATAAACACGCCAAACCAAGCATGAGTCGCATCTGCTCCCTCTAATTTCACTTCTCCCTCTGGCGGCATCGTTTCAATATACCCACTGACGTACCTTCCAGCTAAACCAATACTGCGCAAGCACGCAATTGCAAAGTGCGCAAAGTCTTGGCAAACGCCTCTTTTTTGTGAAAAAACAACACTCAACGGGGTGCTAATGGTTGTAAAACCAGGATCATAATGAAACTCATGAAAAATCCTTGCCATCAAATCTTTACATGCGGCAATAATTGTTACTTCAGGCTTAAACGAGATTAATGCATAGTCTTTTATGCCATCATCAATAGGAATAAGCCCTGAGGGTAATACAAACTCAGAGGTTTTTAACAGCTCAGTAGTATTTGGCTTAGCCAATAAATTACGTACATCTTGCCATGGGACGTCTACTCGTTTTAAATTGTCGTTCGCATCGATTAACAACTCAACCTCACTAATCATAGTTACTTTGAGTTTTTTATGCTGTATTGCTATTTCAAATGCGGTTACTTGGTTATTAAAGTAATCACTAAATGATCGTATGTAATTGGGTGTTGGTTCAATTTCAATACGACTACTGTGGCATATTTGCCCACGGTTTGTTTTTGGTGTTAATCGGGCTTGGTTTTGACATAAACTGACATAGTCAGCATAGTTATAGGTTGTTGAATGTTTTATTTTATATTTCACGATTGAGCTTGCTCAATATTAGTCCAGTTTAATTTGTTTGCGGTCTGAGTATGTGAAAAATATTGCAGTAACAGCACATCGCAAAACGTTTCTAAATTCATCCGCGTGTTATGATTAAATTCTATTAATTGCTTACGCAACCCACCATCACTTTTTTGTAAGTAATCTTTTTCAGTTACATAACAACTTGTTTTAGATAATAATATAGCTTTTTCATGTGCCGCAATTACTCCTTGACGTCGCTTATTAGGTAAATGAATACACAGCTGATGAATTTGCTCTAATTGAAATAATATTGAACGCGGATACTCTGCATCTAAAAGTAATAACTCCAACCCAGTACCAATGGTTTGATACACTCTATAACGACGCTTATGCGTAATTAAACTCACTTGGCAGCTTAGCGCAACTTCAAGCAAACCGAGTTCTTCTGGCTCTTCTAATTCTTGAGTTAACAAAGCTGCACTTAACGATGTTATTTGCATGCTTCGTTCAACTCGTCGCCCCATTTCTAATAAAAACCAGCCATTACTATTTGGCATACAATCGGTGATAGAACCATTAAACGCCATAATCGTACCAATAACGTTATCTAAGCTACTTTGCATAGCGCGAGTTGGCACGTTGAGGTTAATATTCTTAAATATTTTAATTTGATCATTAATGCTGTCTATAATTCGCCGACTATCATGAGATAATAGCTCTTGTATTTGTACAGATGCATTGGCGATATACTTGAGTGTATTAACAATACTGCCTGCGCATTGCTCATCTGCTAACAGTTTAAATGCGGCTTCTTTGGAAAAGCAAACATCAGGTAGCTCACGTGTTAAATCAGGTTCGATATACGGATACACGATATATTGCAGATTAATCGCATTCAAAAGTCTCGCTACAATATTTTGCCTTATTAAATCGGGATAAATAGAAAGCTCAGTGTATTTATCGATAAAAATACGTAAAATACGAATGGTATTTTCACATCGCTCTAAGTACCTGCCTAGCCAGAATAGATGCTCTGCCGTGCGACTTGAGACCACGCCTTCTAATAAAGTGACGTCCATTCTTTTTCTGATCGGGGCAATATTATGCTCACTGGCCTCAATGCGATCGGCGGTATTTATCCACGTATCTTTTATCCAACCTGAGACGTGTGGATCACTGCTTGTTTCGTTAGAAAAACATAATGCTGAGGGTAAAACCTCTATGCCATTTTCTGTTGTTAATGCATAACAGCGAAATACAACCGGTCTAGCAACTAGCTGACCATCATGCCAAAATGGCGCACTGCTAAACGATGGTTTTTCTTGGAAAAAATAATTATCAGGATCATTACTAATAAGTAATTTAATTTCCTGCTCATCAAGAACCCCGTCTAACTTTAGTTTCGGGTTTAAATGACACAACAGTTCAAGATTATCCCATGATAATTTTTTAGCCTCTAAGACACTATAGTAATTAGGCTCTCCAAGTAACAATGGCTGCTTTAGAAGGTGCTGTGATAAATCTGCTAGATGACTCTTGATAGAAGAAGACGATAATACGCCGCTACCAAAAGGATTTAATACCTTAACCGATCCTTCTCGTACTGCCTGTAGTAAACCAGGAATACCATGCAGTGAATATTCTGTTTGCTCTAATGAGTCAATACTACGGTCTGTAACCCAACGCAAAATAACATTTACTTTCCCCAGCCCTTGCAACGACTTTAAACACACTTCCCCACCACGCACAGTAAGATCGGCGCTTTGTACTAATGTGTAGCCAAAATAAGTAGAGAGAAAAGCGTGTTCATTGTAGTTAGGATCGTCGATCCCTTGTGTAAGAATGACGATCCGTGGGTCATCCATATAATGGGTATATTCATCAATCCCTTCTTGAAATAGATTTAAAAACTCTTTGATTTGCTGAACGTTGCAATCGGCAAACTCTTCGGCCATTACACGTCTTGCGATAATACGATTTTTAAGTAGCAAGCCTAAACCTAATGGGCACTGACAATGATCGGCAAGTACTTTAAATTCACCCGCGGATGTTCGGTAAACATCAAGCGCCGTAAAGAAAAGAGATAACTCATTACTTGGTAAACTAAAACCTTCACGTAAATAATTTGGATCCTGAAATAATTGCTGTGCTGGAATATGCCCATCAACGAGAAGTGTTTGATCGCCGTAGATATCTTGCTGTATTAGATTTAATAAACGGGTTCGTTGTTTAATGCCTTCTTCAAGTATTGCCCAATCCGATTTTGATAACATAAAAGGCAATGGGTCAAAATGCCATTGCTTATTACTTTCGTTTTTTATATTACCATTTTGAAGTAGCTGCCTAATTTCAATAGCACGACTATTTACATCATCCGCTGTTAAACTTGCTAAGCGGTTAAACAAGGTATCCCAATGCGCTGGGTTTGAGCCACTGTGATTTGCAAGTTCATCATGAACATGTGTTTTATTAAGATATAAAGATAACCAGCTAGGCAACTCTGGCATCGTATTTGTATTTATATACAAGCTGAACGTGCTCCAATTTATAGTAATTAGCCAACATCAATGCGCCGTTTTACAATGTGAAATACACAGTAAAACGGCATATTCCCAACAACTATCTATGCTTATTTAAAGCTTGGCTGCCTGCGTAAGTCTAATGTATTTGGATAATCCGAATTCATACTTTCCTCATCTGGTACTACGTATTCATTCACATTTTGCACAGCTTGAAAGCTATGTGTAACCGCAGAAGGACTCCAGCTAGGCTCTGTAGATGCCAATAACGATGGTGTATGACCATGCTCCCAAAACCTGGCAACGCGGCGCCCTTCAGCCTCAAATGCGTTAACCGGAAGCGTTTCAGGGTTACGACCACCAGCATGACTTACATGGTACACAAAACCGCCAACAGAGCGCCCTTCCCATGTATCAATCAGATCAAATACCAAGGGTGCATGAACACCTATTGTGGGGTGGAGAGCTGTGGGTGGCTGCCATGCTCTATATCGGATCCCAGCGACCATTTCATCTTTTGCTTTGCCTTTTACGGGTCGCAATGGCACTCTCCGGCCGTTACAACTGACGATATAGCGGTCACTCATTGTCCCTTGTACTTTTATTTGTACTCGCTCAAGTGAGGAATCAACATAGCGTGCTGTACCCGAGGCACTCGCCTCTTCACCCAGTACATGCCAAGGTTCGATAGCTGTTCGTAATTCGAGTGTGACGTTATCAAGCTCACGCGTACCACAAACAGGGAACCTAAACTCGAAAAATGGGTTAAGCCAACTTAATTGAAATTGAAAACCAGCTTGTTGTAGATCACGACTTACTTCTGCTAAATCGTTCTCAACATATTGTGGTAATAAAAATTTATCGTGTAATTCTGTACCCCAACGAATTAATGGCTTGTGATAAGGCTTTTTCCAAAACCATGCAAGCAAAGTTCGTAGCAACAGCATTTGTACTAGGCTCATTTGTGAATGCGGTGGCATTTCAAAGCCCCTAAACTCAACAATACCTAAACGCCCAGTTGCTGAGTCAGGTGAATATAATTTATCAATACAAAATTCTGCTCGGTGTGTATTACCCGTTAGGTCGACTAATAAATTACGAAGTAATCTATCGACTAGCCAAGGTTCTGGCACTTCCCCTTCTGGCATATGAGAGAAAGCAATTTCAAGCTCATAAAGTACTTCATCTCTGGCTTCATCTACGCGAGGTGCTTGGCTTGTAGGCCCAATAAATAAACCTGAAAATAGATACGATAAACCAGGGTGGTGCTGCCAATAGGTAATAAAGCTTCTTAAAATATCAGGCCGACGTAAGAACGGACTTTGTTCAGGCGTTTCACCACCGAGAGTGACATGGTTACCGCCACCGGTTCCGGTATGACGACCATCCGCCATAAATTTGTCCGTTCCTAACCGGCATTCTTTTGCTAAGCCGTATAAGGTGGTTGTGCGGTCAACTAATTGATCCCACGATGTAGATGGATGAATATTAACCTCAATAACACCGGGGTCTGGCGTTACCGCATATTTCTCAACACGACTATCTTTAGGTGGGCTATAACCCTCTATGACTAAAGGCATTTTCAATTTTTTAGCAACAGCTTCTATACTGTTTAATAGTCCCATATAATGTTCAAAATGACTTGTTGGCGGCATGAACAGGTATAATCGCCCCTCTCTTACTTCCATAACAAGCGCAGTTTTTACCATTTCTTGACCAATAAATCCCTTTTTAAGCTTTTTAGGCTTGCTAAAGGTGTCTGGTATATCAAATGGGTCGCGATCAATTATATTGCCACTCCAATCAAGGCTATCTAAAGGTAGACGGTAGCCTAGCGGTGATTCACCCGGTAATAAAAAGCAGTGACCACGTTTAAATTCCCATGTACAAGATTGCCAACAATTTTTACTGTCATTCCACTTCAAAGGAAGCACATACCCGACAGGCTTTTCAATGCCTTTATCCATTTTTGCTAAAAAGCCTTTTCGACTCATAGCATTAAGTAACTCAGGTTGATCAGGTTTTATCTCTGTTGGTAGAGAAGCCTCTTGCCACATATGATACAAAATATCTTCATAGGCCGTGGTGAGTGCTTTATTATCTAATCCCAACGATTCACATAATGTGTCGGCGAATTTTTTGGTATCTGTATGATCGTATTTATAGTCTTTATTAGGATCCGCTAATAATGTTGCATCTTGCCAGAGTGGCTCACCGTCTTTGCGCCAATAACACGCATACTGCCAACGCGGTAAAGGTTCACCTGGATACCATTTACCTTGTCCATAGTGCGTAAAGCCGCCTTTTGTGTAAACCTTGTTCATTTCTACAAATAGGTTTTGCGCAAGGACACGCTTTTCTTTGCCATCTGCGTCTGTGTTCCACTGGGGATGCTCCATATCATCGATAGAAATAAATGTCGGCTCGCCCCCCATAGTAAGATGTATGTCTTCTTCTTGGTAAACATTATCAACATGCTGACCTAAGCGATTAATTGCAGCCCATTGCGCCTCAGAATATGGTTTAGTTACTCGAGGGTCTTCATGAACACGCGTTACTTTGTTGTAGAAACTAAATTCTGATTTACAATCGTCAATGCCGCCAGTAACTGGGGCAGCTGAGCTTGGCTCAGGCGTGCAAGCAAGCGGTATGTGTCCTTCACCTGCAAACAAGCCTGATGTAGGATCAAGTCCTATCCAACCCGCCCCCGGAATATACACTTCAGTCCAGGCATGTAAATCTGTAAAATCTTCTTCGGGACCACTTGGCCCATCTAATGATTTTTGATCTGAAGTTAATTGCACTAAGTATCCCGATACAAACCGAGACGCGAGCCCTAGGTGACGAAACAATTGCACAAGTAACCAAGCAGAATCACGGCATGAACCAGTTTGTTTAGTGATTGTTTCATTTGCTGTTTGTACGCCGGGCTCTAAACGAATGCCGTAACCGACTAAATTATATATAGCCTGATTAATGGCCACTAGATAATCAACGCTTCTTAACGGTTCTTTAGGCTGCAAAGAGTTAATTAATTCTAAAAATTTTGGGCTGGCTTTACGTTTTTTAAGATAGGGAGCCAATTCAGATTTTGAAACCGCATCATATACAAATGGGAACTCTTCTGCGTAATCTTCCAAAAAGAAATCAAACGGATTAATTACAGTCATTTCAGCGACTAAATCAACTGTAAAACTGAATTCTGTGGTCGGTTTATTAAACACAACCCTTGCTTGGTAGTTTCCAAAAGGATCTTGCTGCCAATTTATGTAGTGATCTTCTGGTACTATTTTTATTGAATAACTTTTAATTTTAGTTCGGCTATGAGGCGCCGGGCGAAGGCGAAATATATGCGGTCCCATATTGACTGACCGATCGTATTTGTACTGAGTATGGTGCGAAATACCAACTGTAATCGTCATCTATTAATCCCTTTTATAATGTATAGTCATAACATAGCGCATATAAATATGACTTGGCCTAATTTCATTCAGTAATTCTTGTATAAGTACACTTACCAGTTTTGTACTTTATATACATAGCCACTTAAAAACACAGACTATGCAATTATCATTTTGGCCTAATTAATAGGAAGACACGTTAATTAAATATATTTGTAACTTTTTTGATATTGCAATTATCATTTTCAATCGTAAGGTCCGCGCACTAACGGAGAGTTATTAATTTTAAATCAGCAACTTAATCGATTTTATAGATAATTCAGCAATAAAAAAATGAAACACTTCAACTGCTATTCGAGCAAAATAGGCATGACTAATCATTGCATACCTATCTATAATAAAACTAAAAAAATAGTTCATAATAAAGCTGCGAGTAAATTCTATAACAATGTTATAGTGGATCGATTTTTAATCACTTACGTTACATCAAAGTTAACAAGCCCAGTAAAATAAAACAAGCTGTTTTATTTTCAAGGTGTTAGTTTTGTTATCACCCACGCCTAGGCTAAAGCGTGCATTACCATTTCTATTCATATTTAAAACAAACCAATTTACCAATAGGATATTTTCGTATGCAACAGCTAACAGATGTCGGTCATAATTTAGTTAACGGTATCGCCTCTCGTTATGGCCTTAGCCAAAATGCGGTACTTCACATGCTTATTGCAGTGAATAATGGTGGAGGATCAATGGCACAATTTAATAGTCCTGAACTCGGTGGCTCTGGCCAATGGATGCGCGGTGGGATGACAATGGTTGGCGATATGTTTAATTATGGCCTCAAATCAACTGTCGATAACTTGTGTAATGAACTTTCAAATGTTCTAAGTAGCAATCAAGTATTTCCAACTATTCCTGCAGGGACTCCTGGTAGTAATCAATGGTGGCCAGGTGATTTGGGTAGCCCATTTAGTAGCGGCGCGCAAAATAATATTCGCTACGCTATATTCCCTAACCGACTAGCCGTTGAACTCAATGGACTTGTGAGTGTATACGACACGCTAGATCACAATATTGGTGGCGTCAGTCAGCAACAAGGTAATAATACATCGCTCACATTTAGTAGCCAGTGGGGAACCATTAATGTGGATACATTACCATTAATATCAGGGATACAGCCTAGCGCTGCGCAGCAGGACGTTGCTGCGCATTTTACACAACAACAAGCAGCGCACTCTACACAACAAGCAGCGCACTCTACACAACAAGCAGCGCAATCTACACAACAAGTAGTAGAGCAAAACTCTATACCTGCATCAGCAAATAATGTGGACGCTCCTGTGAATACACATCCGCAGTACTCAACAAACGAGACGTTACAAATTATAGAAAAACTTGCGCAATTACGTGACTCTAATGCACTGAGCGATGAAGAGTTTAATTCCAAAAAATCAGAGCTATTAAAAAGGCTCTAATAAATCAGGTATTAATACGCTATGAAGATAACCTCATAGCAGTTTATTTAATTTTGGTAAAAAATATGAAAACATTTAAATGTAATTGCAAAGAAGAGCTCATTTTATTTTTTGAAAGTAGTCACTGCTTAGCGTGCGGCAAAACAGTGGGAATTGATGATGAGTTTGAGCAAGTCGAGCCTTATGAGCTTGATGAAGCATCAGGGCTATTTTATAAATCTGAAAGCCCAGAAGTCCATTATAAAAAATGTGATAATAATGCCCAATTCAAAGTGTGTAACGGTATGGTGAACTTAAGTACATTTGTGCCTGTTGCAGATAAAGATGAAGTATTGTGTTTTGCGTGTCGTTTTAACGAAACGGTGCCCGATTTAAGTATTGTTGACCATATCCCCCTGTGGAAAAAAATGGAGACCGCGAAGCGCCGAGCCCTGTACACATTAAAGTCATTATCACTGCCACTTAACACTATAACTCAAGTTCCCGAGGGCGGATTAAGTTTTGATTTTATTACAGATCGAAATGTAAACGATCACTTTGTTAGCCCTATTGTAGGTCAAGAAACCGTGTTTACTGGGCATAACGATGGTCACATCACAATAAACTTAGCTGAAGCGGATGATGTAGCGCGATCACACACTAAAATGGCGATGGGCGAGCATTACCGTACATTACTTGGTCATTTTCGCCATGAACTTGGTCATTATTATTTTGATCAATTAATTATACATTGCCCAATCAAACATGCTTTGTGCAAACAGTACTTTGGTGATGATGAGTTAGATTATCAACAGGCACTTGATACACATTATAAACAAGGCGCACCTGCTAATTGGCATGAGAGTTTTATCAGTGAATACGCCACCATGCACCCATACGAAGATTGGGCTGAAACATGGGCGCATTACATGCATATTATCGATACATTAGAAACAGCAAAAAACTTTTCTATTACTGGCTCAACAACAGGCAACGAGTCTGATGTTGAAGATACCGACGAATTACAATTACCCCAAAACGCACGCTATTTTTATACACAAACATCAATTGACACTATTTTAGATGCGTGGATGGAGTTTTCAGTTATTCTAAATTCATTAAATCGTAGTATGGGCCTCGCCGACGCCTATCCATTTGTATTAACTCAAGCGGTACGTACTAAGTTAGCTTTCATTCATCACGCCATTCATAATAGGCTAAATTTGATGCCAGACTTAAATGTAGAAGTAAAGACTAGTAGCGAAAACGAGATTTCAGCAGCAAAATCATGATTTAGTAACACCTTATTTTAAAAGGAAAAGCACACCTAAAGGGGTGTGCTTATTTCATAATTAATGAGTTTAATTTGGGTTTAGCTAATTTTAAACTCTTTCGCTATCATTTGTAGTTCATGCGCTAGTTCAGCCATTTTCTCACTCGCCATTGCCGCTTCAGTAGCACTTTGAGACGACGCATCTGATGACTCTGATATCCCAGTAATATTTTGATTGATATCCTCACAAACGGTTGACTGCTCTTCTACTGCAACAGCAACTTGGTTATTCATATCATTAATATCACTGATCATGGATAAAATACCATCTAGTTGTTGGCGTGTTTGCCCTGATAACTCAACGGTGCGATGTGCTTCATCACTGCTGGTAGACATACTACTTACGGCGGTATTTGTTCCTGCTTGTAGTGCTTCAATCATTGTTTGAATTTCGTTGGTTGATTCTTGCGTACGTTGGGCTAAATTTCGAACTTCATCAGCAACGACTGAGAAGCCCCTGCCTTGTTCACCCGCTCGCGCGGCTTCAATTGCGGCATTTAACGCTAGTAAGTTTGTTTGTTCAGAAATATTTCTAATAACCTCAACAACAGCGCCAATATCATGGCTGCTTTGTTCCAGTTTATTGATATCTTTCATGGCATTTTCAATTGTTTCTGCCAAACGGTTTATAGCACCTACCGTTGAATCAATAACTGTAAGGCCTGTCTCTGCAGCTTTTTTAGCTTCATTTGCAGAACTTGCTGAATTCGTTGATAGCTTAACAACCTCTTGGATGCTGTAAGCCATTTCATTAATTGCGGTTGCAATTTGTGACGTTCGCTCTCGTTGTTCATTAACGACATTGTTGGTATTTTGCGCAATTTGACTCGAAGTAATTGCCGCTTCGCTGATTGAGTCTCCATTAGTAACGATGCGTGAAATAACACTTTTCAAACTATTAGACATATAAATGATAGATTTAAATATACCTGTCGCATCTTCTTGGTGTTCGAATTTTTCTGTTAAGTCACCTTTAGCAATTCTCTCTGTAACAGCTGCTATTTCCTTAGGCTCTCCACCAATAGGTCTGCGGATCATTTTAGGTAATGTGACCGCGAATAATAAGCCTAAAAATAGCGCGGATATCGATACTATCTTAACGATATAAATCATCATTTCACTGTTCTTTTGTACCTTCGGGCCAAGTTCATCTTGCTCATTTTTAACTGATAACTTCACGCTTTCTAAATTATCAGCGATACTAGGGCCAATCTTATTTAGTTTGTTATTAATAATATCGTTACGCGTGATAATTGTTTGCTCTATATTTTTTAAGGCATTTAAATACTTTGCTAAATTTGTTTTTACATTCTCCAGACTTGAATCTGTATTAAGTGTTCCTTTAAGCAATTTATCTATGTAAGAACTTGTTTTAGCAAGCTCTTGCTCAGCCCGTTCGATATCAGAGTGTTTGTTTGAAACCAAAAATTTAGTTACATATAACCGACCAAGTAAAAGTGATTCTTGTACTTGTGAGAGCAAATGAGCATCTTCGTAGTCAGTATTCTTACTAACTTGATTAAATAAAGCTGAGATGCTGATGCGCATCGCCTTCCCTGCGGGATCTAAATCTTCAAACACGATCTTATTTCTATCTTTAATTAACTGAACTACTTTTAAAAAATTTGATTTATAATCTTGAGTAAATTGCGATGATTCCTCTATCAACTTTAAACGAGTTGGATCATTCGAAGCGGTTTTTATTTCTCTCAAAAACTGCTCAACTAGCTCTAATCGGCGTGTATATTCTTTAAGGGTTTCAGGGTCACCTTCTTTAATGTACTTTAAAACATTCAAACGTGTATAAAGTAGATTAGCTTGTAAACGCCCTGCTAAATTTGTTTCTATAGCAAGTTGTCTATAGTCAACAAACCCTTGCTGACTCGTTGTAAAACCATAAAGGCTAAACCCAGCAACCACAGCTAAAAGTATAAGTAAAAAAGAGAACGAACCACGCAACTGAGAGGCTAATCTCATATTTTTTATATAAACAATCATAAAGGCCTAACGATTAAATAATACAGATATTTAAACTTTAGGCGTATTTTTGAAAAATGCCAATAGGAATTTTCCTATAGTGCATTACTAAAACTAAATATAACAATAAGTTATGATTTCAATCAAAAATAAATAGTATTAACTGCTGTCTGAAACTTAAATGTACTACTTTGCAAACTCATATTTGCAAACTCATATTTGCAAACTCATATTTGCAAACTCATATTTGCAAACTCATATTTGCAAACTCATAAAGGCTATAAATTATTTACGTAATCAATATAACCTTGAGTTAACTTTAACTATTTTTTCGAGGCACAAATTCCAACACAGTGGCATTAATACAATACCTATCTTCTCCTTTTGGCCCTTCACCAGGAAATAAATGCCCAAGATGTATGCCTGTTGACTTCGAACGTATCTCAATACGCTGCATACCATAACTGTTATCTTCGTGCATTGTCACACTCTCACCTACCGGATTAGTAAATGATAGCCACCCTGTGCCTGAAGTAAATCGATCATGTGTATCAAATAAAGGCGCTCCGCTTAGCTTATCAACAAACTGACCATCGGGTGTGTTTTTAAATATATCGTATTGTTTGCAAAATGGGCTGTCGGTACGAGCACTAAAGGCAACACGATATGCTTCACTATCGCCTAGTTTAAACGCACCTAATGCTTTATAAAACTCCTCTTTAGTGACATACCCTTGGCGAGCGTACACTTCTTTTCCATTTTCGAGAAACAAAATGGTCGGTGTAGCCCATGTCGCTGACTTTATAGTAAGTCCAGAAAGTTGATCGGCTTTTCTAAACGTTAAAGCAATTGTTCCTTGATAATCATTTAACACGTCTTTTTTCAGTTTTTCACAGTATGGGCAATAGCTGCGCGAATCAATAATAACTATCTGTTTTCCTTTTAATAAAGTCGAATTGTCAATATTTTCATCGGCCGTTTTGTCAAACACAACGCCTGTTGAATGATCTGGGCAATAGCCATTTGGGTTTTTTGCCAAGTAATTTTGATGATATTCTTCTGCTGGAAAGAATTCTGTTAATGGTTTGACTATCGTTTTTATAACCCCAAAACCTGCATTTGTTAACTTGGCTTGGTATTTCGTCTTTAAGGCATTTGCAACAGTTACTTGTTGCTCTGTTGTGGTTAATACAATTGAACGATACTGCGTACCAACATCATTACCTTGACGGTTTTTTTGTGTTGGATCGTGGCTTTCAAAATAGTTTTTAAGGAGTGTATTTACACTTATAATATTGCTGTTATAAGTTACTTGTACCACTTCCGCATAATTATGTTCATCAAGTCGACGTGAATGTGCTGTGATATTACGATACGTCGCTTTAAAGCCTTTACCATCTGCGTAACCGGATTCAGCATCGATCACGCCTGGTAATGCTTCATACCGTTTTTCCGCTCCCCAGAAACATCCAGATCCTAGTACGATTTTTTCTAAATGCATAGTTGCTTGTACATCACTCGATTTTATTTGTTCAAGAGAAAGCCCGTAACTCGCAGCACTGAATAAAAGCCCGAATGTTGCTAGTCTAAGTAAACTTTTTGGTTCCAACATATTTTACCTTTTAGTGTATTACTCCACAGTCATAAAGTGAGACCTTGACGTGAACTAATTTATTTCATCTATTTAAATAGTTTTATCGCTGTTTATTGCATATCCACCGTATCCGACTTAACCTATGAACCTAAATAAGGTAAAAAGAGCTTTTATTTTATTTGAGTTTAAACATGAAAAAAATCCTTAAAGCTTCGGCATTAACAATCGCCCTTTCCCTTTCTACGCAATCATATGCAGCTGAGTTTAATTTTTCTTCAAAAATAGATAATACAGCCCAAACTTTAGTGCTTTTTTACAGTGAAGATGGCAAAAACACACTGTTTAATTCAACAAATAAACAATTTAATAACCAATTGCAACGCGCTGTCGAAAGTGAAAGCTTTACAGGTAAATACGCCAGTGTTATTGAACTACTCGCCCCTTTTAATAGTGATTTTAAACGCGTACTAATCGTTGGTACTGGCGAGCAAGAAAAGCTCGATAAAGCACTTATCGCTAAATTAGGTGGCAACATCCACGCGCGTCTAATCGCGAACAAAACAACGACGGCCTCTATCGCTTTTGATAGTGTTAAAGGAGCTGTTAATAATAGCGAGCTGGCTGCTAACTTTGCCCATGGTGCTAACTTACGTGATCACCGGTTTGAAAAATACAAGCAAAAACCAAGCACAAATACAGTTAGCTATACAATTGATGTTGCAAGTACTAAACAAACGCGCAAGCAATATACAGTGCTAGAAAGCATTCAGGCGGGTGTTTTTCTCGCGCGCGATTTAACATCTGAAGTTGCCACAGAGATGACCCCTGTTGATTTTGCCAATGCCGCAAAGGAACTTGAATCATTAGGTGTCGAAATTACAATTTTAGAACCTAAGCAATTGAAAGAGCTAGGCATGGGTGCCTTAGAAGCCGTTGGCCGTGGTAGCCAACAAGGCGCACGCTTAGTTGTTGCGCATTATAAAGGTTCAAATGACACTCCTATTGCTTTGGTCGGTAAAGGGATCACCTTTGACTCTGGCGGCTATAGCATTAAAACAGGTGCGTCTATTGCGCGTATGAAATCGGATATGGCTGGTGCAGCAGCCGTTTTAGGCACTGTTAAAGCAATGGCTTTGGCAAAAGCGGATAAAAATGTGGTTGCTGTTATGGGTATGGCTGCGAATATGGTGTCGCAATTTGCAGTCGCTCCTGGTGACGTCGTCAGAACTGCTGAAGGCTTAAGTGTAGAAATAGTGAATACCGATGCCGAAGGCCGTTTAGTTCTAAGTGATGCAATGTGGTATGCACGCGAACACTTCAAGCCAGAAATCATGATTGATGTTGCAACATTAACGGGTTCTAAAATTAGAGCCGTGGGTAATGATTACGCCGCAGTATTTTCTGATGATGATACTTTAGTGTCACAACTTACCTTTGCTGGTAAAAACGTAAACGAAAACCTATGGCGCTTACCGCTGGGCTATAAGGATACTCTAAGTTCTGATATTGCCGACCTTAAAAATATTGGATCAAGTGGTCCAGGCGCGACAACTGCAGCAAGCTTTTTACAGCACTTTGCAGATGACACTCGTTGGGTTCATATAGATATTGCCGGAAATGCTTTAGCTACAAAAGGTAAAGATGAAATATCGCCAGGCGGTACTGGCTTTGGCGTGCGTTTATTATCTGAATGGTTGCTCAATAACTAAACAGCTATCCATTTAAACTGCGCCAGTTTTTTTTGGCGTAGTTTAAATTTAATGCATTTGTAATGCCGACTCGTAATTATACACTTAACAGGTACTTAAAAAGGAGTATGCTAATCGTATTGTTATAAACATTTACCTTCGAGTGTGCTAGCTTGCTGGTATGATCTACTAATAAAAATAATTAATGATGGACAAAAAAGACCAACCAACCATCCATATTCTAAGCAACTCAAGCGTACTTTTTGACGCCACTACCCTACTTGGCGATAAACTGGCCATTCAAAAACGTATCTGGGCCTTAGCATCACAGTGCAAAAAAACCTATCAATGCATTGATATTGTCCCGGCAATGAACTCTTTAACTCTTTATTTTTCAAATGAAACTAAATTCATTGATTTAAAAGAGCAATTATTAAATAGCTGGAAAACACTCCAACCGGAGGACTTTAAAGGACGCCATCACAAACTAATAACGCGTTATGGCGGTGAAAACGGACCTGATATTGAACACGTAGCGCGTTTTCATAATATGCACATTGAAGATGTTATCGCACGCCACTCTAGCGTGCACTATCAGGTTTTATTTCTTGGCTTTCAGCCCGGTTTTACTTACCTACATGGCTTAGATACGCAATTACATACACCTCGACGAAGTGAGCCAAGAACCCATGTTCCAAAAGGTTCGGTTGCAATTGGTGCCGATCAAACGGGTGTTTATCCAGCTGACTCCCCTGGTGGCTGGCATATTATTGGTCATACTGATTTTACTTTGTTTGATTCAAACCAAAGCGTGCCCAGCATTATCAACCCAGGCGATACCATTGAGTTTATTGCGAAGGACATTGCATCATGATCACAGTAAACAAACCGGGTATGCAAATGACGATTCAAGATTTAGGCCGTAATGGGTATCGTCATATTGGCGTTGCTCGTTCAGGTGCTTTAGATCCCTATGCCATGATCATCGCAAACCGACTACTTAACAACCCCGATAATACACCTGTCATTGAGATTACTCTTGGACTTGCGCAACTAACGTTTACAACCGATTGCGTAGTCGCATTAACGGGCGCTGATATGAAAGCCACATTGGCCAATTCTCCATTGGCACCTGGGTGGACATACCAAATAAAAGCGGGCCAAAAATTATGCTTTGCCACATCTCGAAGTGGTTTTAGAGCCTATTTAGCTGTTAAGGGCGGTATAGTGTGCAGTCCTACAATGGGGTCATGCGCGACAGATGTAGCAGCACAGTTTGGTGGATTAACCGGTCGCGCCTTACAAGCTGGAGATCACATCCCTATAACCCCTTATAATGGTATTTGGTCACAAAGAGGGGCAATTTCACCAGCGGCAAGACAACATATTAGAGTTCATTCAAGTCCACATAAACACTTACTAACTGAACAATCTTTAACAGCATTTTGCCAAACAACATGGCATATAAGCCCTAATAGTAACCGAATGGGTTTACGTTTAACAAATCAAGCTTGTGATTTAACACACATTCGTTCGCTCCCTTCTTTAGCTGTGGGCCCTGGCAGTATTCAACTTCCGCCCAGTGGTGAGCCAATAGTACTTTTAAATGATGCGCAAACAACGGGAGGATACCCATTGTTGGGTACTGTTATTAGTGCTGATTTACATCAGTTTGCTCAGTTAAAACCCGGTGATACAGTAAAATTTAGTTATGTAGATTTAGCCGTCGCAGCACAAGCTCAGTCAAAATTAAATGCCCATCTGCAACAATTAAAACTTGCGCTAAACACATTAAAAATAAAGAGGTAGGAATTATAGTATGTTTGAACTTAATTTTTGGCCACTCATTGGTATACCAGTTGTTGTGCTAGGTTTTGCATTGCGCTTTAACCCCTTAATGGTCGTAACGATCGCTGGTATTGCAACAGGCTGGGCGGTTAATTTAGATATCATCACTTTGTTGCAAACTTTTGGTGAGAAATTTATGAACTCGCGTCAGCTTGCTAGTTTCATTTTAATCTTACCCGTCATTGCTTTACTTGAACGTTATGGCCTACAGCAACATGCTAAAAATTGGATAGCAAAAATAAAAAGCGCCACTAGCGCACGCATATTAGCCTTATACTTCATTGTTCGTGAGTGCTCTGCTGCTCTTGGTTTATTAAGCCTTGGCGGTCAAGCACAAACTGTTCGTCCATTATTGGCTCCAATGGCATTAGGGGCTGCGACGAATAAATATGGTGAATTACCAAAACCAATTAAGGACATGATCAGTGCGCATGCTGCGGCTGTTGATAATATTGCAATGTTCTTTGGTGAAGATATTTTTATTGCTTTCGGCGCAGTACTTTTAATGGATGCTTTTTTAAAAGAAAATGGGATCGCAGGTATCGAACCATTGCACATCGGTTTATGGGCAATCCCTACGGCTATTGCTGCACTGATTATTCACCTATTTAGATTATCTCGCCTAGAAGCAAAAATTGCCTTAGCCGTTGCCGCACACAAACAGCAGGAAGCAATATGAGTAAAGTATCAACAACGGATATAAGCAGCTCAAGCACTGCGATAATTACCATAGAAAACATTTATTTATTGATTGGTATCATTGTAATGTTCTTAGTCGTACGCACGTTACAAGATAAAAACCACCCGAAAAGACTCACTACAGCACTATTTTGGTTTTTATTCGGAAGTAGTTTTTTATTTGGTGATTTGTCTATTGCCATATTAGGTGGAGCCACTACTTATTTATTAGTTGGGGTGAGCGTAATATTAATTGCTCTTCTGGCAGGGTTTAATCTTGTTAGTATGGGCAGTTATAAACCTCTAACAGAGCGACAACAAACTGAGTCTGCCTCACGTCTTGGCAATAAGTTATTTATTCCTGCATTAATGATCCCCGTAATCACTGTATTACTTACAGTATCATTTGATGGGGTCGCTATAGGTGATTATTACTTACTAGACCAACGCCATCTAACGCTAGCGTCTTTGACAGCAGCCTGTATTTTTGCACTTTTAATTGGCTGGAAAATTACAGGAGGTAACCCTGTTGAAGCGATCACTGAGTCTCGCCGACTGGTTGATTCAATTGGTTGGGCTGCTATTTTACCGCAAATGTTGGCCATGCTTGGCGGCGTATTTATTGTGGCGCAAACAGGCGATTCTATCAAAGAATTAGTCACTTTGTTTATTGCACCCGAAAATCGTTTTATGTTGGTGGTTTTGTATTGTGTTGGCATGGCATTATTTACCATGATAATGGGCAATGCATTTGCCGCATTTCCGGTGATGACCGCAGGTATTGCAATGCCATTTCTAATTGAAGGTCACGGCGCTAACCCTGCACCATTAGTAGCAATTGGTATGTACAGTGGTTACTGCGGAACGTTAATGACGCCCATGGCAGCAAACTTTAATATTATCCCTGCTGCATTGCTCGACTTAAAAGACAAATACCATGTTATAAAGGTGCAAATACCCACTGCACTGACCTTGTTAACTGTTAATATTATTTTAATGTATATGGTGATTTTTAATGACTAAACTAACATCGAGTATGCCGTGTGTGATTATCACCGGCTTTGAACCATTTGGTGGCGAATCAATTAATCCCTCGTGGCAAGCTGTAAATAAACTAGGCGATGACTTAATTGCTAAGCATCGAGTGATTGCTTTAGAGCTACCGTGTGAATTTGACCGCTCATTAGATGTGCTTTACAAAGCGATAGAACAGCATCACCCCGTATTAGTGTTATGTGTTGGTCAAGCAGGTGGGCGCAGTGAAATAAGCATAGAGCGTATTGCCATTAATATTGATGATGCCCGCATTGCAGATAACGCCAACACTCAGCCTATTGATAAACCAGTGATTGAAGATGCTCCAGCGGCTTATTTTACAAACCTCCCCATTAAACGCATGCTCGTCGACTTACAAAAAAGCCATATCCCGGCTGCTATCTCTAATTCTGCAGGGACGTATGTCTGTAATCATGTTATGTATGGCTTATTACACTATATTGCAGAGTATGAACCGCAGCTCAAAGGCGGCTTTATTCATATACCGTATTTACCAAGCCAAGCGGTGCACCACCACGGTGCACCAAGTATGAGTGAAGATACCGTCATCAATGCTCTAAAAGTACTGATTACGGCAGCGTTGAGTACAAAAAAAGACGTTAAGGTGGCCGCAGGCACTACACACTGATCATTGTGGTGCACTGCAGTTCATTGTGGTGCATAAATTATTCTTTAAATATTGTAAAAGCTATGTGACTTAGTTAATTGTTTCTGTTAAAACAAAGGTTAGCGTTTAGGAAAATGTACCTAGGCTACATACATGATAGGAATGAGGAGTTACTATGTGTTCAATTTTTGGTGTATTAGACATAAAGTCTGATGCCACACAATTGCGTAGTCAAGCAATTGAAATGTCAAAATTACTGCGTCATCGCGGCCCTGATTGGTCAGGTGTCTATTCATCTGACAAAGCGATTTTAGTCCACGAGCGTTTAGCTATCGTAGGTGTATCTAGTGGAGCGCAGCCACTATATAACCCAGAGAAAACCCATATTCTTGCAGTGAACGGTGAAATTTATAATCATAAAGAACTCGCTGCTCAACTTGAAACTGACTTTACGTTTCAAACACAATCAGATTGCGAGGTTATTCTTGCGCTATACAAACAAAAAGGCCCCGACTTTTTAGATGATTTAAACGGAATTTTTGCTTTTTGTTTATACGATGAAGAGCAAGACGCTTATTTAATTGGCCGTGATCACATTGGTATTATCCCGCTTTATACCGGCCATGATGAACATGGTAATTTTTATGTTGCCTCAGAACTCAAAGCACTATCACCTATTTGTAAACACATAGAAGAATTCCCTCCAGGGCATTTTTTATGGAGTAAAGATGGCGTGCTCACAGCTTATTACCAACGTGATTGGGAAACATTCGACGCAGTTAAAAATAATAGCGCAAAAGCAGAAGACGTAAAGGATGCGCTTGAAGCAGCCGTTAAGCGTCAATTAATGTGCGATGTACCATACGGTGTTTTACTCTCAGGTGGATTAGACTCATCGGTGATCTCAGCCATAACTCAGCGATTTGCCGCAAAACGCATAGAAGACAACGACGAAAGTGATGCATGGTGGCCAAAATTACATTCATTCTCTGTTGGTCTTGAAGGATCACCAGATTTAGCGGCTGCACAAAAAGTAGCTGATATGATTGGCACAGTGCATCACCCTATTCACTTTACAATTCAAGAAGGGATAGATGCATTAAAAGAGGTTATTTACCATATTGAAACCTACGACGTAACAACTATACGCGCTTCGACGCCTATGTATTTAATGGCACGTCAAATAAAAGCAATGGGTATTAAAATGGTACTTTCAGGTGAAGGGGCCGATGAACTATTTGGTGGTTATTTATACTTCCATAAAGCACCTAATGCGCAAGAATTTCATGAAGAGCTAAATCGTAAAGTATCTAAACTGCATATGTTTGATTGCCTACGTGCTAATAAATCAATGGCAGCTTGGGGCGTAGAAGCGCGCGTGCCATTTCTTGATAAAGAATTTGTTGATGTAGCCATGCGAATAAACCCAGAAGCCAAAATGTGTGGCAATGGCAAAATCGAAAAACATATTTTACGTGAAGGTTTTGAAGGTTATTTACCTGACGAAGTACTATGGCGTCAAAAGGAACAATTCTCTGACGGTGTAGGCTATAACTGGATTGATACCTTAAAAGAGTTTGTTGCTGAGCAAGTGAGCGATCAAGACTTAGCGAATGCTAAGTTTAAATATCCAATAAATACCCCTGATTCTAAAGAAGCCTATTTTTACCGGACTATCTTTGAATCACATTTTCCGGGAGACGCAGCCGCTAAGTGTGTGCCTCATGGTAAATCAGTGGCCTGCTCTACGCCTGAAGCGCTAGCATGGGATGCTTCATTTCAAAATAATGCAGATCCATCAGGACGAGCTGCGGGTATACATAACGACGCCTACACGCAAAAAAGCTAGGTATATACCCAAATCACCTCAAGATGTGAGGTGATTTGAGTATATTGTTTCCGACTTAATTTAAGTTGAACTCTGGTAATGTCCCCACTTTCCATAGTTCAACTTAACTAAAACAATAACTTTTTATGCGATAGAAGCAACGCACAACAAACGTGTTTTTTCACCCGCACTAAATGAAACATCATCACCTACTTCTTTATTCAATAGGGCTTTACCAAGCGGCGATAATGGTGTGAGAACATAAACAGAAATGCTTTTAATCGTCACTTTTAAGCCACCTGAATAAGGCCCGATAAAATACCAATTAAGTACATCATCTTCATCACTTAAGCATACTAAAGACCCTATTGTCACCTTCGTCGATGAGGGTTCTTTAAAGGCTTTTTCGAATGCTTTAATACTCATATGGCATTCATTCACACGCTGCGCTTGCCCTTGCGCTAAATACGCTGCTTCAAGCCCTAGCGTATCATATTTGTTTTCTGCAACATTTTCTTCGTGAGTGGCAGTATCGTGAGCCGTTTTAGCCGCGGCTTGTGCTGTGGTTAATTGCGCTTCAAGAGCAAAACGTAGGTGTTCTATAACATGGGCTTTATTCATAGTCTGTGTTCATACGTGCTATAAAAATCAATAATATCTCTATTTTAACGTGCTTTGAGTGCGTTGTAACTGAATTGACAAAAATGACTGATACCTTACCTAGTTGAATCGAAATAGCACTGTTAGTGATATTCGTAGATTAAGTAAATTATTGGTTGATATCTTTTAGGTGTATTTATTACATGATTTAAGTAACCAAAATCAATATGATACTAAACGAAAGAGGCTTAAGCAGATAAAATAATTAAGCACTGCACACAGTGCTTAATAAAATAGTTAATTGGCTATCCAAGGAGTGACTCTAACAAGCGTTGCGGTGATATTAAACGCTGTTTTATCGCCTTCCCACTCGTCAGAGATAGCGACATGGCAAACCACACCTTCACATGTAAAGGCAGGATCAGCAACTACGATAGGTTCTGCAAACGTCAACACAACACCTTTTTGTTCCGGTAATAAAAAGCTCATTAATTTACTAATGAAAAAACCTGACAAGTTAGATAGTAATTCATCAAACTCTTGATCAAGTTGATAAAGATGCTTTTTATTTAAATAGCTTGCGTTAAATTCACGCGCTTCTATTTGTAATTTTAATTGGCAATCATGATTGTCATTTTGTGGTTCAATGACAACGACCGCTTTATCAGAATCTAGTTGTTTATCAAACGGTAATAGCATTTGAGCTTGATCGGTGTAGTTTAACGGGAACTCCTGTCGCTCAGTAATAATACGCCCAGTTTTAATTAAACAGGCATCATTTGTTGCAATGTCTGTGATATAGAAATTAACTTGCGCAAACTGAAAGTCCCCTTTGTTTACCACTTTTAAACGGTCATAAAAGCCATCATAAGAAACAACAAACTCTTTGGCGTGAATACTAAAAGTACCTAACAGCATGAATGTAATAATAATATAACGGGGAAGGCTGAACATTAACTTATTCATCAAAATACGCTCGGTTTTGGTTTATCATTTGGTTTAATTCCTCAATGTATGCTTCTCTTCGTTCTGAATACGATATTAAACCATAGGTTAACTTTGTTGCAGATACAGGTTTTTGTTGGCGACGTAAATCAGCACGAATCGAGCGTAATTCTTTATATGCTCCATGCGTGTTAATATTTTTAAAATATGAGTTTACCGCTGCACGAACTGATTTAAATGCTGCAACTTCATGTTTTGCTTCGGCATTACGTCTATTTGGTACCATGCCACAGCCTTTACTGTAACACCACTGGCCAAAAAAATTCAATCCAATACGGGCAAATCGTGATGTTCCCCACGCAGATTCGTTGGCTGCCTGCATTAGTGCCAATTCTTTTGGAATAATATCAACACGGCGTAAGGCTTGATTTAAAGACAAACTATTAATCGTGTCAGGCAATTTATAGCTATTTAAAATTGCTTTTACTTGCTTGGTTTGTTTCTCATTAAGGGGCTCATCGTATTGCAACATCATTAACGCAATTTCTAATGTTGCGCGTTGCTGGCGAATTTTTTTATTTTCAGCCTCAATATGTGGGCGAATAAAGTCGAAAAAAGCATGCTTTTTTTCTTTCACATCAGTGAAGCTGTCAAACTTAGGTAATTTTACCGAATGCAATGGCTTTTCTATTTTCTTAACGACAGGTTTTTTTTCTGCTGTCGTTTGTGGTTCGCTTAGCGAAGTTGGACGTTGTATAAATGGGTAACTTAATGCCCAGATAAAAAAGAGGCTCATTAGAAAACGAAAAACGTATTTAAGCATGTATCATCTCAAAAAAACTAGCAGTTATGCATGGTAAATACACATGCACTCGACAAATCATTATACCTAAGCATCTAAATAAAGGCGAATTAACACAATTGTTATAATTCAAAAATTTCAGCTACAATTCGCTCATCAAACGTGTAAGTTATTATTAGGTATTGAATTCATGAATTTAGACTGGCAAAAGCGTATTATTGATCAGCAAAAAAATCGACCAAATGATAACCGCTCGCCTTGGCAAGTTGATCGCTCTCGTATTATCCATGCAGCTGCATTTAGGCGCTTACAAGCTAAAACGCAAATAATGGGGATTGGCTTAAACGATTTTTATCGTACCCGCCTTACACATTCTTTGGAGGTTGCGCAAATAGGCAGCGGTTTGCTGCGTCATTTAAAAAATCAACATACAGATTTTCATCATTTCCCCACAACCAGTTTACTAGAGACCCTTTGCTTAGCACATGATATTGGTCACCCCCCCTTTGGCCATGGTGGTGAAATAGCGCTTAATTATATGATGCGTGATCACGGGGGCTTTGAAGGCAATGCACAAACGTTGCGTATAGTTGCTAAGTTAGAGCCATACAGTAATGGCCACGGTATGAACTTGACTCGCCGCACTTTACTCGGGTTCATCAAGTACCCAGCACTCATTGATGATTTATGGCATACAATCCCTTCGCACTCCACTAGTCAGCGATTTATTAAGGCCGATGATTGGCGCCCTGCTAAAGGCTTATACAGCGACGATAAAGAAATTCTACATTGGATAAAAGCCCCGCTATCAGTTCATGACCAAACGCTTTTAGCTAGCCACAAAAAAGTTGATAACTATCGTTCTAAAACTAATTATAAATCCCTTGATGCAGCGATTATGGAACTTGCAGATGATATTGCCTACGCAGTACACGACTTAGAAGATGCGATCGCAACACACACTCTGACTTTAACCGATTGGCAAAATTACGCCGTTCCTGCACTAACAGCCATTGACTCACCTTGGTTAAAAAGCAATTTAGCTTCGATAACTCAGCGCCTGTTTTCACCGTTTGATTATGAGCGTAAAGATGCCATAGGCGAACTGGTTAATACGTTTATTATTCATGCCCATTTAACAGAGCAAAACAGTGTGTTTGAATGCCCAATTTTACAAGTTGGTGTAGAGTTACCAGATCAATATGCTGGTGCACTTCAGGTACTAAAGCAATTTGTGTTTAATCATCTAATTCGAGAGCCACATATGCAACAGATTGAATTTAAAGGCCAAAACTTACTAATTGAGCTATTCAATGCCTTTGCAAGTGATCCTTTACGGTTATTGCCGATAACTACACAGCATATTTACTTACAAGCAAGTAAACAAAATCAAGGCATGCGAGTTATTTGTGATTACTTGTCAGGCATGAGTGATGAGTATGCGTATAAAACATACGAGCGACTTTTCTCACCAATTTAAGTTTTTAAATAAAAAAAGCCACTTACGACAAGTGGCTTTTATATTTATTTTATAGCGATTAAAGTGATTTAATGCCCATATTATAAAGGGTAAAACCATAGATATCTGCGTATTGATCAATGATTTTACTCGTTGGCGTGCCCGCACCATGACCTGCATTCGTTTCAATGCGGATAAAGTATGGATTTGCACCTGCACCTTTTGCTTGTAATTCTGCCGCAAATTTGTATGAATGCGCAGGAACAACACGATCATCATGATCGCCTGTGGTGATCATCGTTGCTGGGTATTTTACACCCGCTTTAACATTATGAACTGGCGAATAACCATGAAGGTAGTCGAACATTTCTTTACTTTGCTCACTTGTACCGTAGTCGTAAGCCCAACCAGCACCTGCAGTAAATGTATGGTAACGTAACATATCAAGCACGCCTACCGCCGGTAACGCAACTTTAAATAATTCAGGGCGCTGAGTCATAACAGCACCGACTAACAAGCCACCGTTTGAGCCACCACGAACAGCTAAATAGTCACTTGATGTGTATTTTTTCTCGTTAAGGTATTCAGCTGCAGCAATGAAGTCATCAAACACATTTTGCTTTTTCAGTTGCGTACCAGCGTCATGCCACTGCTTACCATATTCACCACCGCCACGGATATTTGCAACGGCGTAAACACCACCTTGCTCAAGCCATGCGGCTACAGTAGAACTAAAGCTTGGTGTTAAGCTTGCGTTAAAGCCACCATACCCGTACAAAATTGTTGGGTTAGTACCATCAAGTTTTACATCTTTTTTGTACGATATAATCATCGGTACTTTCGTGCCATCTTTTGATGTATAAAAAACTTGCTCTGACGTGTATTGCGCAGAGTCAAATTTTGCACCCGATTTACGATATACGTCAGATTGTCCTGTATTTACGTCAAACGAATAGGTATTTCCTGGTGTCGTATAATTTGCAAAAGAATAATATAAGGTACTGCTCTCTTTTTTACCACCAAAGCCACGTGCTGTACCAACACCCGGTAGGCTAATTTCACGTACCAACTTACCTGCTTTATCAAATTGTTTAACTTTTGAAATTGCATCTACCATGTATTTTGCAAAGAAAAAATCGCCGCCTTTTGACATACTTAAAACGTTGTCAGTTTCAGGGATAAGATCTTGCCAGTTTTCAGGTGTTGGGTTTGCAGCATCAACAGTAACTACTTTTTTGTTTGGCGCATTAAGATTAGTCACCAAATATAGTTTGCTACCGTCATTATCAAACACGTATGTATCTGAATCAGTGTGCCCTAATATCGTTACGAGTTTACTGTCAGGTTTTGTTAAATCTTTAATAAACAGTTTATTACCAGATGTTGATACACTGGCTGATATCACTAAATATTTATTATCACGTGTTACTGATGCGCCAATGTAACGGTGTTTCTCGTTATCTGTACCACCAAAAATAAGTTCGTCTGCTGTTTGCGCAGTACCTAACTTATGATAGTAAACTTTATGTTGATCAGTCTTTGCTGATAACTCACTACCTTTTGGTTTATCGTAGCTTGAGTAATAGAAACCATCGTTACCAACCCACGAAATACCGCTAAATTTAACATCGATTAACGCGCTTTCAATTTGTTCTTTTGTTTGGGTATTAATAATAATAACTTTGCGCCAATCACTGCCACCTTCCGAGATCTGATAAGCCGCTAATGAACCATCTTCAGAAAAAGTTAAGCCAGACATTGAAGTCGTACCATCTTCACTGAATTTATTCGGGTCTAAAAATACCTCAGCATCACTTTCACCTTTACTGCGATAAAGGACATATTGATTTTGTAAGCCATCATTTTTATAAAAATACGTGTAATCGCCTTCGATAAAAGGGGCAGTCACTTTTTCATAATTCATTAATTTTTCAAGGCTGGCTTTTAATTTGTCGCGGTATGGAATATTTTCAAGATACGAAAAAGTAAGGTTATTTTGTGTTTTAACCCAATCAGCCGTGTCACTGCTCATATCATCTTCTAACCAGCGGTAAGGGTCAGCCACTTTTTGATCAAAATAAACATCAACTACCTCACCCTTTTTCGTCTCAGGGTAAGTAACACTTTGTGCCTTTTGATCTTTGACCTGCGTATTTGTTGTCGCAGAACTTGATGTGTTGTCAGAACAACCACTGAGCGCAACAAGCACGGCGCAAGCTAAAACTTTTTTTAACATCGTATTATTTCTTATAGGACAATTTATTAGATCGAGTAACATATTGCCTTAGTGCCTCCTTGTCTAGCGTAATGCGACTAATAAAAGGCTAGACTGTAAATGTATGTAAACCTATAACGGACATTTAGATGAACTTGTTTGCACTTTTAGTGCCATTGCGTCAACAATAAACACTTCACTTGATGCTGGTATAAATATAATGAAAAAGCAAACCACAGAGCAAGGCACAATCCAATTTACTAACTTTAAAGACTTTTATCCCTATTATCTGCAAGAGCACACTAATACAACAAATAGACGTTTTCATTTTATTGGCAGTTGTTTAGTTGTCATAGCTATTTGCTACGCTTTGCTCACACTAAACCTCAAAGTATTTTGGTTATTACCCATTATTGGCTATGGTTTTGCTTGGGTTGGGCACTTTTTCTTTGAAAAAAACCGCCCCGCTACCTTTAAACATCCTCTCTATAGTCTGCTTGGTGATTGGGTGATGTTTAAAGATATACTAACAGGTAAAATTAAGTGGTAAATAAGACTTTAAATCCCCCTGTTTTTGTCCCTTTTCAATGATATAGTGAAGGTCATTTTTACTATTTAAGATATTAAAATGTATCGATTATTTGAGCGGATGACTAAGCCGTTCCCTGAAAATAAACCAACGCAGCCGCCCTCAACCTTATTTGCCTTTTGCCGTCATTATACAAAAGGTATGGAACTGTCGCTCGTTTTCATGTCACTTAGTGCTGCACTGCTCGCTATTTTAGAAGTATCGCTGTTCAGTTATATGGGGCAATTAGTTGATTGGCTAAGTATTCACACACCCGAAACATTATTTGTTGAGCAAAAGTCTGAACTTATTAAAATGGCTGTGGTGCTATTAATTATTTTACCACTGGTGGTCTTTTTTCATTCAGCAATATTACACCAAGCTCTATTGGGTAATTACCCAATGTCAATCAGGTGGTTAGCTCATCGTTATTTACTACGTCAAAGTGTCAGTTTCTATCAAAATGAGTTTTCAGGAAGAATTGCAACCAAAGTAATGCAAACCTCTCTTGCTGTGCGCGAAACGGTGATGAAGTTACTTGATGTACTGATGTATATTGTGGTGTATTTTAGCGCTATGGTATTTTTAGTTGCCGCGGCAGATTGGAGGCTGATGATCCCATTGCTGGTATGGCTTACATTTTATACCCTAATACAGCTTTATTTTGTGCCAAAACTCAAAAAAATAGCCAGCTCGCAAGCCGATGCCCGCTCAGAAATGACAGGTCGTATTGTCGACAGTTACACCAATATTTCTACCATTAAGCTTTTCTCTTACACACAACGTGAAGAACAATACGCCAAAGACAGCATGGATGTTTTTTTACAGCCAGTTTATAAACAAATGCGTTTGGTCACGAGCTTAAATTTTGCGATTCAATCCCTTAACTACCTTTTAGTGTTCAGCGTCGCTGCATTATCTTTGTATTTATGGTCGTTAAGTGCCATTAGTGCCGGTGCTATTGCGATAGCGGTAAGTTTATCACTGCGATTAAATGGTATGGCCCAATGGATAATGTGGGAGATTAGTGGTTTGTTTGAAAACATAGGCACTGTTGCTGATGGCATGAAAACACTTTCAAACCCTATTGACGTTGACGATGCCCCAGATGCTCATACTCTTAATGTGAGTGATTGTGTTATAAATTTTGAAAACGTGCATTTTAATTACGGTAAAGCTGCCAATGAAACAAATAGAGGCCCTGTGATCAATGGTCTCGATTTAAATATCAAAGCAGGCGAAAAAATAGGCTTAGTTGGTCGTTCCGGTGCGGGCAAATCAACCTTGGTTAATTTACTGTTGCGTTTTTACGATGTTGACAGTGGAGCTATTAAAATTGATGACCAAGATATTTCAAAGGTCAGCCAAGAAAGCTTACGCAAACACATTGCAATGGTCACTCAGGACACGTCATTACTACACCGCTCTGTTAAAGAAAATATCTTATATGGTCGCCCTGATGCGAGTGACCAAGAGATGTTAAACGCTGCAAAGCAGGCTAAAGCCCTCGAATTTATAGATGACCTTGAAGATAGCCAAGGTAACAAAGGTTTTGCAGCACAAGTGGGTGAGCGCGGTGTTAAACTCTCGGGCGGGCAACGCCAACGTATTGCGATCGCACGCGTACTCCTAAAAAATGCACCTATCCTTATTTTAGATGAAGCTACAAGCGCACTTGATTCTGAAGTTGAAGCTGCAATTCAAGCAAGCCTTGATGATTTAATGACAGGTAAAACAGTAATTGCAATTGCACACCGTCTTTCAACGATCGCTCAAATGGACAGACTCATTGTACTTGATGAAGGCGGTATTGTTGAGCAAGGTAGTCATGATGAATTACTCGTTCAAAATGGGATTTATGCTGCGTTATGGGCACATCAAACGGGTGGATTTATTGGGGTTGAATAGAGTACTATACCCAAGCCACCTCAAGATGCGAGTTTCAGTTGGAGTTAAAAGCGATTTAGGCAAGGCATTGATTGCAAATAATAGTGGTTCTATTGTTTAAATCAATAACGCAGTATAAATCGCTTTTAAACCAACCCTCTGGGCGTTTCACAGGCGCTTACTCTCTACGTTGTTACTTCTTAAAAGGGACGACCATTATTGCAAAGTAACGCCTTGATATTAAGCGCCTGTGGAACGCTGAATTCTGCATCTTGAGGTGGCTTGGGTATAAAATGTCCGAATGATAAAAAAGAGCCTTAGTGGCTCTTTTTATCATTATTAATAAGTGGTTAGATTATTTACCGCGTTGCGCATCTTTTTGTGCTTTTTTAGCATCTTTGCGTTTTTGTAAAACCGCTTGCGCTTCATTACCTATATGACCTTCACCACGAGCTTGTGCTAGCTCAATTTGCTTTTGGCGCTCTGCGAATCGTTCTCTTTGTTCATCTGTAACGTTGTCAATACAGTGATGACACGATACACCTTCCATATACTCTGATTTTAGTTTTTCAGCCTCTGTGATTGGCATACGACAAGCATGGCATTGATCATACGAGCCTTTTTGTAAGTCGTGATCCACCGCAACGCGGTTATCAAAGACAAAACATTCACCTTCCCACATTGTTTCTTCTTTTGGCACTTCTTCTAAGTATTTTAAAATGCCGCCTTCGAGATGATATACATCTTCAAAGCCTTGCTCTTTCATATAAGCCGTTGATTTTTCACAGCGAATACCACCCGTACAAAACATCGCTACTTTTTTATGTTTTGTAGGGTCTAAGTTTTCCTTTGCCCACTGCGGGAACTCGCGAAATGTTTTAGTATTTGGATCAACGGCATTTTGGAAAGTACCGATTTCAATTTCATAGTCATTTCGGGTATCAACTAGAATAACCTCAGGATCTGAAATCAACGCATTCCAATCTTGTGGCTTGACGTAACTGCCAACAACTTTGAGCGGATCAACACCTTCAACACCCATAGTCACGATTTCTTTTTTAAGCTTTACTTTCGTACGATAAAATGGGCATTCATCATCAAACGACTCTTTACTCACAATGTTATCGAGGTTTGGTTGAGTATCAAGCCACGATAGTAAATTATCGATACCTTCGCGCTTAGCTGATACTGTGCCATTAATCCCTTCAGCAGCAATTAATAAAGTACCGCGTACTTCATTGGCTTCCATTACATCTAAAAGTGGTTGACGAAGTGCTTCAAATTCAGGGAGTGCAACAAATTTATACAGCGCGCATACAACAAAGTGCTCACTGGTGACATTATCTTTATGTACTGCAGTCATGGGTATTCCTATTTTGCTTTAGCCGTTATTGGCGGTAACCGAATCGTAAATCCGGCGCATTGGGGCGCATATTTTACGCATTTTACGGTTAAATGCAAAAAAAGCAGTGATAAACAGGTTTTTACTGTCGGCCAAGCACTCTACTACGCTATAATAGCGACATTATTGTTGGCTTATACCCAATTAATTGCTCATTTGGAGAAATACACTTTGCACTTTACTGATCTTGGGATTGATACTCGCCTTGAAACACAATTAGCTCATCAAGGGATCACCCAGCCTACAGATATTCAAGCCCATGCAGTGCCAACAGCACTTGCAGGTCATGACATTTTCGCTCAGTCTAAAACTGGGTCAGGCAAAACCTTGGCTTTTTTACTCCCAGCAGTTCAACGAGTCATGAAGCAAAAAGCGCTCAGTAAACGCGATCCTCGAGTACTTATCGTCGCGCCTACTCGCGAACTTGCTACACAAGTATTTACTCAGCTTCGACTTTTAATTGCGGGTACTAATATTAAAGCGGTAAAAATACTAGGCGGTGAGAATTTTAATGATCAAATTAAAGCTCTTCGTAATGATCCACAATTCGTTATTGCAACACCTGGACGTTTAGCTGATCACATAACAAAACGCTCATTACAATTAAGTGGCCTTGAATTACTTATTTTTGATGAAGCAGACCGAATTTTAGATTTAGGTTTCACCGAACAGCTAAAAATGATCAATGAACAAGCGGATCATCGCCTGCGTCAAACCTTATTGTTTTCTGCAACACTTGATCATGCCCAAGTTGATGCGCTATCACGTAATTTATTAAAAAAGCCAAAACAAATTACGCTCAGTGCCGCTAACGAACAACATTCAGACATTAAGCAAAGTTTATTTTTAGCTGATCACCTTGATCACAAAGAAGCATTGCTTGAGCACTTTTTAAAGCAAGATGATGTGGGCCAATGTATTATATTTACAGCAACCCGTGCAGATACAAGCCGTTTAAGTGATGCGCTCAACGCTAAAGGGTTTAAAGCACAAGCCTTAGCAGGTGACCTTGCACAAAATAAACGTCTTGAAATTATGGACAGCTTTAGTCGTGAAAACTTTAAGATTTTGATTACAACAGATGTCGCATCCCGCGGCCTTGATTTACTCAGTGTCACACACGTAATTAATTTTGATTTACCTAAACACGCTGAAGAGTATGTTCATCGTATAGGCAGGACAGGTCGTGCAGGTTTTAAAGGCACTGCAATTTCACTCGTTGGACCTAAAGATTGGTTAAGCTACAAAGCAATTAAAGCTTTTTTAAATGATGAACTTGAGTTTCATACCATCGAAGGGCTTAAAGGTAAATTTAAAGGTCTCCGCGAACCAAAACCTGATGCTATTTGGGCTAAAGAGCAAGATAAAGCAAAACCAAAAGCAAAGGTAATGACCAAGCGTAAGTCTAAGCCTAAAAAGCCACAAGCACCGATTAAAGCCCCCCTTAATATTGATGGCGATGCCCCAATGCGCCGTCGTAAAAAGCCAGAACAGGAATAATTATGAGTTACCTCGGAACCACCCAAACACTATTCGTTAATGAAGTAAGTAACGAAGGCGCGTACCTTGATGGTCATGACCTAGGCGAGGTTTTCTTACCAAGTAATGAAATCAAATATGAATTAGAAGCTGGCGATAGTATCAGCGTATTCATTTTCTTAGATAATGCTAACTTAGCAACAGCAACAACTAAAAAGCCATTAGCACAAGTGGGTGAGTTCGCCCTGCTTCGCGTAAAAGAAATGAACAGCATTGGTGCTTTTTTAGATTGGGGTCTTGAGAAGGATGTACTTGCACCATTTAACGAACAAAAACCTAGAATGCAAGAAGGCTATTCTTATTTAGTTCGTTTGTACTTAGATAATGCAAGTGGCCGTATTTGTGCTTCAAATAACTTTAATCGCTTCATAAATAAAACTGAACCAGAATATACACCACTGCAAGAAGTACAATTGATTGTCGCCGGTAAAACGGATATTGGCTATAAAGTGTTAATTGAAGAAGCACATTACGGCGTAATTTTTTACAACATGGTGTTTAAAAACATGTTTGTTGGCCAGCGCTTAACTGGTTTTATTCAAAAAGTACGTGAAGACGGAAAAATTGACGTCATTCTTGAAAAACCAGGAATGGGAAAGGTAAGTGACCTTGGTGAAAAAATAATGGATAAATTAAAAGCCGAGGGCGGTGTCATTGCACTTGGCGATAAATCAGATCCAGAAGTAATCAAAAAAGTTTTTTCAACCAGCAAAGCTAATTATAAAAAAGCGATTGGTGGTTTATTTAAGCAAGGTTTAATTGATATAGAAGCAAAAGCAATTCGCTTAAAAGCTTAAATAACAAAAACTAACCCACTAAATTTTTATAGGGCAAGGTACACTGTTTGTAATCTTGCCCATATTCATCTAAATCTTCTTTATTTTCAATATTAAATGGCGCTAAACGTAAAACTTTCACCTCACATTTATCCTTAGCAAGATCATGAGCTGAAATACATTCTGAAACATCACTTTTCATTTGGGTTAATCTTTCTTCATTCTTCTCGCATACATGATGGATATATTTAACAAGCGTTAGCTTAAAGTCAACGAGATTGACAGGATAAATATTGAATGCATCGCTCACATTTGATGAATCATCAAATGAATTAGCAGAAACCCCATATTTATTAACCGAAAAATAGATAACAAACAACAAAATAGAAGTAATAATATATTTCATAAAAAGCCCATACAACAAACTAATATAGGCTAATATAACAGATCAGTTATAAATTGTAATTAAAAATTGATACTAAAGTATAGGTAAACGTTAATTTTAAGAAATCGAATTATTAACATTTATCAAAACAGAAACAGGATCATCTGCTTGTGTTATAGGACGACCGATAACTAGATAGTCACTACCATCGTCAATAGCTTGTTTTGGTGTCATTATCCGCTTCTGATCACCTGCTGCGCTGCCTTCTGGGCGAATACCAGGTGTAACAAGTTTAAAGTCACTTCCTAATATTGATTTTAGTTGTTTGGCTTCTTGTGCTGAGCACACAACGCCATCTAACCCCGACTCTTTAGCCAGTTTTGCTAAATAAACTACCTGTTCAGCAGGTGTTTTATCAATACCGAGTCTTTTTAATTCGGCACTATCCATACTTGTTAATACTGTAACTGCAATTAATAATGGCGCTTCATCACCAAATTGTTCAAGTGCTTGCTTCGCTTTAGTCATCATTTCAACACCGCCACTGGCATGAACATTAACCATCCAAACACCCATTTTTGCAGCCGCCGTTACCGCTTTTGCAACCGTATTAGGAATATCATGAAACTTCAAATCTAGAAATACATCAAAACCTAAATCAATGAGTTCTTTAACAAAAGCAGGCCCAAAGTAAGTAAACATTTCTTTGCCAACCTTTAAGCGGCAAGTATCTGGTGATAATTGTTTAACGAAATTTAAAGCTGTTTGTTGATCATCATAATCGAGGGCGATAAGAACTTTTTTTGAATGTTCGAGAGACATAACTTTCCTAAAACTAATTGTAGAAGTAAGTGAATATTTTATAGAAAACTAAAAACCGTCTAAACCACGGCTTGGTACAATGGTTTCCCAATGTTTACACGATGGACAAACCCAATAAATTGTATGGCTGGTGAAACCACAGTGTTGACATTGAAAATCTGGTTTTGTGGCAATATAAGAGGTGACTAACTTATCGATTTGATCAAGCACATCTTTAATATCTGTATTTTGTTTAGCAAGAAGCTGTAATAAAAAACTAAAACCGCGAATTGTAGGTTGACGCTTTAAGCTATCAGTTAAAAATTTAATTGCTTGATCTGTGTGCCCTTGCTCAAGTAATGCTTGGCAATGTTTTATTTTTATCAACACCCCGCCCTTATCAAGCAATTGTAAAAGTAACGCATGAAATTGCTCAGTCAACTTTAATTGATTATAGCTGTGAGCAAGATCATCAATAAATAAAGGAGCAAAAAAAGTAAAAGTACATATCAGCTCACGCCAATAATAAATCGCTTTTACATAATCCTCTTTTGCATAAGCAGACTTACCTAATTCATACAAAGGGCGAATTGCTTTATGATTTAGACTAATAGCTTTGCGCATAACTTGTGGGTCGTTATCTATTAACGCAGCCTCACAATAAAAATTGGCTATGGCTTTAAAATGCTGTGGCTTTGAAAATAAGTCGCTGTGAGCCTCGAACATATTAATACCTTTTTCCCATTCACGTGTTTGTGAATATAAATTAAGTATCGGTTCTAATGCATCACTGTGGTTTGCTTTTATCAACCACACTAAATGCTCTTCGGCGCCATCAAGCAAACCCGCCATAATATAATCTTCGGCAAGTTCAAGTCGGCTACTGGCAGCTTGTTGTTCATTAAGGCTTGGGTGTTTAAGCAGTAGTTCGTGAATTTTTATCGCGCGGTCTAGCTCGCCTCGACGGCGAAACATAGTCGCAAGTGTAGAATAATGTTCAACAGAGTCAGCTGATACTTCAAGCAAATTAATTAAATGCTCAAGACCTTGATCTTCTTCTCTGTCGAGTAAAAACTTTAAGCCTTTACTGTATTCAGACGTGATCTGACGATTTAGCTGATGAGCTTGGTTTTTAGCACTGTTCTTACCCATTATCCAGCCATAACCAGCCGCAACAGGCAAAAGTAAAAACAAAAGCTCAATCATAATTAAGAATCTTTATTAGCTACGAGCTTATTTTTATTTTTTTCAGGTGCTAATTTTTTTTTCAAACGGTAGTTTTGCCACTTCAATTGTGAAAACAACTTAAAGCTTATAAAGCAACCGATCACGACACCTAAAGCAAAACAGATACTTATAATCATTGCGAGGGGTAACGTATTACTGGCAATAATATAATTGATTTTCACCAAGTGCGGATTTTGCGAACCAAGTACAAATGCAAAAATTAGGCATATTGCTACCAGAATAATTTTTAATACCCTAAACAAGTAACTACTCCAACTTAATAACTAGGCAATACTCGCATTTACACGATCGCGTAATTCTTTGCCTGGTTTAAAATGTGGTACATGCTTACCTTCTAACTCAACAGTATCGCCTGTTTTAGGGTTACGACCTGTGCGAGGTGAGCGAAAATGTAATGAGAAACTACCAAAACCACGAATTTCTATGCGATCTGAGCTTGATAATGAGCCGGCCATTTGTTCAAGAATTTCTTTAACAGCATTTTCAACATCTTTCACAGGGACATGTGCGTGTTGCTCGGCTAATTGTTCTATCAATTCTGACTTAGTCATAACGTTTCCTTAAAAAGAGATAAAGGAAGGGCAACACTGCCCTTCCAATTAAGACTGATTAATTAGTCTTTTTGTGCATTTGCGAAAGCAGCTGCCATTGCGTTTTCAAACACTGGCTCTTCTTTCTTAAGCTTTTCTAGTACTTCTTTCTCTTCTGCTTCGAAAAGAGCTTTAACTGAAAGGCTTAAAGTGCGGTTCTTACGATCAACACCAACATATTTCACTTCAATTTCGTCGCCTACAGAAACAACAGTAGTTGCATCTTCAACGCGCTCTTGAGCGATATCAGCTACACGGATGTAACCTTCAACGCCTTCGATAAGTTCAACAGTTGCGCCTTTCGCATCAACTTCAGTCACTTTACCTTTAACAATAGCACCTTTTTTGTTTGCATCAAGGTAGTTATTGAATGGGTCAGCTTCGATTTGCTTAACACCTAGAGAGATACGTTCACGCTCTGGGTCAACTTGCAATACGATAGCAGTGATTTCGTCGCCTTTCTTGAATTCACGTACAGCGTCTTCGCCAGGTGTATTCCAAGAAATGTCTGAAAGGTGTACAAGACCGTCAATACCACCGTCAAGACCGATAAAGATACCGAAGTCAGTGATTGATTTGATCTTACCAGTAACTTGATCGCCTTTGTTTTGAAGACGAGCAAATTCTTGCCAAGGATTAGCAATACATTGCTTAAGACCAAGTGAAATACGACGACGTTCTTCGTCAATTTCAAGAACCATAACTTCAACAGTGTCGCCAAGGCTAACAACTTTTGAAGGATGGATGTTCTTGTTAGTCCAATCCATTTCAGAAACGTGTACTAGACCTTCAACGCCTTCTTCGATTTCTACGAAGCAACCGTAATCAGTAAGGTTAGTTACACGACCAGAAAGTTTAGAACCTTCTGGGTAACGACCAGCGATAGCTGCCCATGGATCTTCGCCAAGCTGTTTAAGACCTAGAGATACACGAGTTTTATCTTTGTCGAATTTAAGAACTTTAACTGCGATTTCGTCGCCAACATTAACGATTTCTGAAGGGTGCTTAACACGCTTCCACGCCATATCAGTAATGTGTAGTAGACCATCAACACCACCAAGGTCAACGAATGCACCGTAGTCAGTAAGGTTCTTAACGATACCTTTAACTTCTTGACCTTCAACAAGGTTAGCAAGAAGCTCTTCACGTTCTTGTGAGTTTTCAGATTCGATAACTGCACGACGTGAAACAACAACGTTGTTACGTTTTTGATCAAGCTTGATTACTTTAAATTCAAGCTCTTTGCCTTCAAGGTGAGTTGTGTCACGTACTGGACGAACATCAACAAGTGAACCAGGTAGGAAAGCACGGATTGAATCAACTTCAACTGTGAAACCGCCTTTAACTTTACCGTTGATAACACCAGTAACAGTCTCTTGCTCTTCACATGCTTTCTCAAGACGGATCCATGCTTCGTGACGCTTAGCTTTCTCACGAGAAAGGATAGTTTCACCGAAACCGTCTTCAATTGCATCTAGTGCAACATCTACTTCGTCGCCAACAGCAACTTCTAGTTCACCAGCAGCATTTTTGAACTGCTCTGCAGGGATAGCACTTTCTGATTTAAGACCAGCATCTACAAGTACAATGTTGTTCTCGATTGAGATAACTGTACCTTTAACAATAGAGCCTTGCTCTGCTTCAAAACCCTTTAAGCTTTCTTCAAATAACTGCGCAAAATTTTCTGACATACGAATATACGTCTCATATATTATTACCAATTAGCAACCATGCTGCATGGGGTTGTTAAAATAGCACTGGCATCCTGCTGGTGCATAAAATGTGTTTAGTTTCGTTTAGGAAACTTACCTTCAGATATTGCAATATCGATTAAAGTTATAACTTTATCAAATACTTGCTGAGCATTAAGCTCGCTAGTATCGAGTTCAATTGCATCATCCGCAGGCACAAGCGGCGCAACAGCGCGATTCATATCGCGATCGTCACGTGCTTTAATGTCTTCTAATAGACCACTTAGTGTAACATCAAGACCGCGCTCATTCAACTCAACAAAACGTCTACGAGCACGTTCTTCTGCACTTGCGGTTAAATATATTTTCAATGGCGCATCTGGAAACACGACAGTGCCCATATCTCGGCCATCTGCAACTAAGCCATTTTCTGTGCGAAATGCGCGCTGGCGGCGTAATAAGGCCTCTCTAACACGTGGTAACGCTGCAACTTTTGACGCTGCAGCACCAACCTCTTCATTACGTATTGTAGTTGATACGTCTTCGCCTTCAAGAATAACTTTTCCAGCATTTGTTTGACTATCCACTAAAAATTGCACATCTAAATTGGCAGCTAAAGGCACTAATGCCTCTTCATTGTCCAATGCAATTTGATGGTGAAGTGCAGCCAGTGATAAAACACGATAAATAGCACCACTGTCTAATACATCCCACCCTAATTTCTCGGCTAACAAGCGACAAACAGTTCCTTTACCTGAACCACTTGGGCCATCAACGGTGATTACGGGCATTAATAACGCCTGCATTTAAACCTCCTTCAATGCACACCAAAATAAAACCGCCATATTATACGTCAGATAATTAAATTTATCCGCTTTTTGTATGTAACTTTTTATATCAACAACGCTGTACCTTAATGACTTACTGACGCTAGGGTCTTGAAAAATGTCGGAAATGTTTTATAGGTACATTTAGGATCATTAATTGTAATTGCTTTTCCACCTACTGCTACCATAGCAAAACACATGGCTATGCGGTGATCGTCGTACGTATCAATTGCAACATCATTAAAGTGTGTTGGGGGGATAATTTCGATAAAATCTTCCCCTTCAACAACTTCAGCCCCGACTTTACGAAGCTCAGTTGCCATTGCATGTAAGCGGTCAGTTTCTTTTACGCGCCAATTATAAATATTACGAATAGCTGTAGGGCCATCTGCAAATAAAGCCACTGTTGCAAGTGTCATCGCTGCATCAGGAATAGCGTTGGCATCTATGTCTACACCTTTCAATTGCCCTTTGCGAACAACTAAGCGCTCATCATACCAATCAATTTTAGCACCCACCTGCTCCATCACTTTGGCAAAACCAATGTCACCTTGCACTGATTTAGCACCAACGCCTTTGATTTCTATTTCACCACCTGCAATCGCAGCTGCAGCTACGAAATAAGAGGCTGATGACGCATCACCTTCAACCATAATGCGTTCAATCGCTTGGTATTGCTGTGCGCCTTTTACGATAAAGGTTTTGTAATCATCATTCGCTACTGCAATACCAAAACGTGCCATGACATCGAGGGTAATATCAATATAAGGTTTTGAAACTAACGCGCCTTTAATTGTGATCTTGGTGTCACCACTGAATAAGGGGGCTGCCATTAATAGCGCGGTTAAAAATTGACTTGAAATACTGCCGTCAATTTCAACCTGTCCGCCCTTAATCTGTCCACCCACGATTTTTAGTGGCGGATAATCTTTATTTTTTAAATAAGTTACATCACCGCCAAGCGCTTGCAGTGCATCAACCAAATGACCAATTGGTCGCTCTTCCATGCGCGGTTCACCAATTAATTCGTACTCGCCTGATACAGCAGCAAGTACGGCCGTTAGAGGACGATACGCTGTACCAGCATTACCAAGAAATAATGGCTCTGATGGGGTTAATAATTGCCCGCCAACACCTTTTACTGTTGCAACTGTTTTATCATCATTGAGGCTTACATCTACACCCAATAATTTTAATGCGCCTAGCATGTGGCGAATATCGTCACTGTCCAATAAATTTTCAACAACCGTTGTACCTTCAGCAAGTCCTGCCAATAATAAAATACGGTTTGATAAACTTTTTGAGCCAGGTAATGTCACGCTACCATTTACGTTATTAATTGGCTCTAAACGTAGTTGCTCCATTAGCTGTTCTCCTTGGCAAACTTTGCCATGAAATCAACTAAAGCCTGTACACCGGCAAGTGGCATTGCGTTATAAATACTCGCGCGCATGCCACCAACAATACGGTGTCCCTCAAGGGCTAGTAAACCAGCTTCTTTAGCGTGTGATAGAAATTGCTGATTCAAGCTTTCATCGTTTAACCAAAATGGTACATTCATGCGTGAACGACAGTGTTTTGCCACTTTATTGTTATAAAATGGCGACTCGTCAATAAAACCATAAAGTAATTCGGCTTTTGCAATGTTTTGCTGTTCCATGGCTTTAACGCCACCATTTTGCTCAAGCCATTCGAACACTTCCGCTGCTAAATACCATGCAAATGTTGGCGGTGTGTTATACATACTGCCTTGCTTAACCTCTAGCGCGTAATCAAATACACCAGGTTTAGCTAAGCCTTGGCGCTCTAACAAGGTTTTACGGATGATGACAATGGCTAAGCCTGATGGACCAATATTCTTTTGCGCGCCAGCATAGATTAAATCAAACTTATTGACGTCAAATTCACGAGATAAGATCGTTGATGACATATCTGCGATTATGGGTGCAGTAGGATGACTTGGTACGTCAAATACTTCAATACCATCAATGGTTTCATTAGGGCAATAATGAATGTATGACGGATCAGCGGGGAATTGCCATTCGCTCACTGGCTTGATTGAAAATTGCTCATCACTATCATTACGTACATCAAGCTCTGTCACTTGTGTAAATTTTAATGCCTCAGTTACTGCGCCTTTTGACCATACGCCGTTTTCACAATACACGGCGGCTTTGTCATCGAGGTGCAAATTTAACGGTACTGCAGCAAATTGACCGCGACCACCACCGTGCATAAATAATATTTCAAACTCGTCACTAATATCCATCAAACGGCGTAGACTTGCTTCACATTTTGCTGTGAGCGCTAAAAACTCTTTACTTCGGTGGCTTATCTCCATCACCGACACACCTAAATCTTGCCAATCAACAAATTCTTTTTGTGCTTTTGCCATTACTTCTGGCGGCAACATTGCAGGCCCCGCACAAAAATTATATTTACTCATTACCTTTCCTCATTCCAGTAATTTAACAATAAGAGTGTATATTTATCCCCGTATCTGGGGATTAATATTATTGCTCTGTTTTATTTTAACAATAAAAAAAAGCGGCCAAAGCCGCTTTTATTTATTAATGCTATTCTGCTGGAGGGTTATCCCCAGCGTCATCATTAACAATCTCGACTACTTCAACGCTTTCGCCTTCGATAGCTTCAAGCTCATCGATTTCAATTTCTTCGATACGTTGTAAACCAACTACTTGCTCTTCGTCAATAGTTCTTATCAAAATAACACCTTGGGTATTACGCCCAACTGTAGAAACTTCGTTAACGCGAGTTCGTACTAAGGTTCCACGATTAGATATAATCATGATTTCATCGTTATCATCAACTTGAACTGCACCAACAACAGCACCATTACGCTCACTTACTTTGATTGATACCACACCTTGAGTCGCACGACTCTTCGATGGATAATCTTCAAGTAAAGTACGCTTACCGTAACCGTTTTCAGTTACTGTTAAGATAGCACCATCTGTCTTAGGTACAATTAATGAGACAACACGTTGACCTTCAGGCATTTTAATACCACGAACACCCGTTGCTGTACGACCCATCTGGCGTACACCTTTGAACTTGATTTCTGGCTTACCATTTTCATCAAGTACTGGGTTACCATTTTCATCTAATACTGGAGATTCTTCAGCTTCTTTAAAGCGAACAACTTTACCAGCATCAGTGAATAGCATGATCTCGTTGCTTCCATCAGTGATGTCTACACCAATTAAGCTATCACCATCGTTTAAGTTAACGGCAATAATACCGCTAGCACGTTGACGGCTATACGCTGTCAGTGGTGTTTTCTTAACTGTACCAAATGCAGTTGCCATAAAGATGTATTTATCTTCTGCATATTCACGCACCGGCAAGATTGCTGTGATACGTTCGTCAGCCTCAAGTGGCAGTAAATTTACAATTGGCTTACCGCGGGCAGCTCGGCTAGCAAGCGGTAATTGATACACTTTAAGCCAATATAAGCGACCAGCTGTTGAGAAACACAGAATCGTATCGTGCGTATTTGCAACTAATAAACGTTCGATGAAATCTTCATCTTTCATCTTCGTTGCTGACTTACCTTTACCACCACGACGCTGTGCTTCGTAATCAGATAATGGTTGATACTTAACGTAACCTTCGTGAGAAAGTGTAACTACTACGTCTTCTTCAGTGATCAAGTCTTCTAAACTGATATCATGCGCTGCGGCATTGATTTCCGTACGACGTTCATCACCATATTGCGCTTTAATTTCAACTAGCTCATCGCGGATAACTTCCATTAAACGCTCTGGTGTAGCAAGAATATATAAAAGCTCAGCAATTAAATCTAATAACGTTTGGTATTCGCTTAGAATCTTTTCGTGCTCAAGACCTGTTAGCTTATGTAAACGCAAATCAAGGATAGCTTGGGCTTGTTGCTCAGAAATATAATACTGGCCATCACGAATGCCTAAGTCATCAGCTAACCAATCAGGACGCGCTACATTTGCTTCACCCGCTTTTTCAAGCATGGCTTTAACATTACCTAGTTCCCACGGACGCGCAGCTAAGGCAATTTTTGCTTCAGCTGGGGTTGGCGAGTTACGGATAAGTTCGATAATTGGGTCAATGTTTGCAAGTGCAATCGCTAAACCTTCGAGCATGTGTGCACGATCGCGGGCTTTACGTAAATCAAATACGGTGCGGCGCGTTACAACTTCACGACGGTGAATAATAAACTCTTCAAGCATTTCTTTTAAATTGAAACACTTAGGTTGATTATTAATTAAGGCAACCATGTTCATACCAAACACAGTTTGTAACTGAGTTTGTGCATAAAGGTTGTTTAGAATCACTTCACCTACATCACCACGTTTGATCTCGATAACGATACGCATACCGTCTTTATCTGATTCATCACGTAATGCACTAATACCTTCAATCTTCTTATCTTTAACCAGCTCTGCAATCTTTTCGATTAAACGCGCTTTGTTTACTTGATAAGGGATTTCGTGAACGATAATCGTTTCACGATGAGTTTTTTCGTCGACTTCGATTTCTGCACGTGCACGCATGTACACTTTACCGCGACCGGTTAAATAGGCTTGTTCAATGCCTTTTTTACCATTAATAATTGCCGCAGTTGGGAAATCTGGCCCCGGAATATAATCCATTAACTCAAGGATTGTTAAATCAGGGTTTTGAATAAGGGCTAAACAACCATTCACAACTTCAGTTAAGTTATGAGGCGGAATGTTTGTTGCCATACCTACCGCAATACCCGATGAACCGTTTACTAATAAGTTAGGAACTTTCGTAGGCAATACGTCAGGAATTTGCTCTGTACCGTCGTAGTTAGGTACAAAATCAACCGTTTCTTTTTCAAGATCGGCCAAAAGCTCATGAGACATTTTCGCCATACGGACTTCCGTATAACGCATTGCTGCTGCTGAGTCACCATCAACTGAACCAAAGTTACCTTGGCCGTCTACTAGCATATAACGTAATGAGAATGGCTGTGCCATACGTACGATCGTGTCATACACAGCGCTGTCGCCATGGGGATGGTATTTACCAATTACGTCACCAACCACACGGGCTGATTTTTTGTAAGGCTTATTCCAATCATTATTAAGCTCGTTCATAGCAAACAAAACGCGGCGGTGAACAGGTTTTAAACCGTCACGTACGTCTGGTAATGCTCGTCCTACAATTACGCTCATCGCGTAATCTAAATAGGAGTTTTTTAACTCGTCTTCAATATTGACTGGCAGAATTTCATTGGCGAAATCAGTCATTTGATATCACATTCCTTCAGTATTTACCCCTAAAGTGCCACATACTGGGCGCTTGCGGGTATTTAGTTATTATTACCAAGTCATGCTACCACAATTTATTTATATTTACAGGCGCTAAATCTTTGCGATTTATTAATTTCCCCCTATATAATGGCCTCAGATTGACGAGGAAGCTTTTTATGACCGAACATCAAAATGTAGATAACGCAGAAATTGCAAAATTTGAAGCCATTGCCGAACGATGGTGGGACCGAGATGGAGAATTTAAACCTCTTCATGAGATCAACCCGTTACGATTAGACTTCATAGCCGACAAAGCCCATGGTTTGTTTGACAAAGAAACACTCGACGTAGGCTGTGGTGGTGGAATTTTAAGTGAAAGTATGGCGCGAATGGGCGCACACGTGACCGGTATTGATATGGGTCAAGAACCATTAACCGTGGCTAAATTGCACAGTTTAGAAACAGGTGTAAATGTTGAGTATATAAAAATACCAGCAGAAGAGTATGCAGCGCAGTACCCTGCTCGCTTTGATACTATTACCTGCATGGAAATGTTAGAACATGTACCTGATCCCGCTTCTATTATCCATGCCGTTGCCAAACTAGCCAAACCGGGTGCGGATGTATTTTTTTCAACCTTAAATAAAACCCCAAAAGCATATTTGTTTGCCATTGTTGGCGCAGAAAAGTTATTAAAAATGGTGCCAGAGGGAACTCACGACCACAAAAAATTTATTAAACCTGCACAACTTATTGCATGGGCAGAGCAAGCTGGATTAAAAGTACGTGCCAGCGCTGGCCTTAGTTATAACCCGCTATCAAAGCAATACAGCTTAAATACCGATGTCAGCGTTAATTATATTTTGCACTTTGAGAAACTGGCGTAATGGCTGACTCTAAAACAGCAACGCCAATTATTAGCTATGATGCCTTTATTTTTGATTTAGATGGCACACTACTGGACACCGCAGATGATCTAGGCGCAGCGCTTAATAGCGTACTCGTTGATCATGATCAACCACAGGTTTCGGCTGACATCTATCGTCCTGCAGCTTCTAATGGTGCCATGGCGCTGCTGGAAGCCGGGTTCGGCCAGCAGTGGCATGCTCACCCAAAGCAAGGTGATTTACGCCAGCAATTGTTAAATGCTTACGCAAATAATATTGCAACGCATAGCCACTGTTTTTCTGGTATAGCGTCTTTATTAATTGCTCTTGAGCAAAAAAACATTAAATGGGGAATAATGACCAATAAACCTGGCTTTTTGACCACCCCATTAGTTTCAGCGATTACTGAATTAAAAGGCGCGCAAGCGGTTGTCAGTGGTGACACGTTAGCAGTAGCCAAGCCTTCCCCATTGCCGCTACTACACACCGCTAATTTATTAGGTGTTGAACCAACTCGGTGTTTATACATAGGTGATGCACAGCGTGACATTGTCGCAGCCAAAGCTGCAAACATGCACAGCGCTACGGCATTATGGGGATATATCCCTAGTGTAGCTGATGCAATAGGCTGGCAAGCTGATTTTAATTGGTACTCCCCTATTGATGCTTTTAACCATATATAGTGCCTAGCTAATTTTTAACCACTACATATTGTGATTGTGTTAATTTTTGTGCATTGATTGCTGATAAAAAAAGCAGCAGAAATTTATTTTTAAAATGAGATAATTTACTCAATCTGGAGTTGATTTTTATAAATTTCATTTTAATCAGAAGGTCAAAGGTTAATGCCCACTAACACAATCATGTTATCCCAACCTTATCCACAATCAAGGGTATTTATGTACCTTGCAAAAGATCGCAGACCACTCTATCTTGTGACCTAGAATTTGATAAGCACCAGATGTTGTGGCTAAGACTTATACAATTAAATTCTCGTTAAAGTAGAATTAACACAATAAAAATTTTTTTAGAAAATATTTCCTCAAGGAATACAGGCAAAATTATGAACCAACAGCTATCTGTAAGCAAACGTGACGGCCGCAAAGAGTCACTTGATTTAGATAAGATCCATCGCGTTATTGCTTGGGCCGCCGAGGGTCTAAAAAATGTCTCTGTCTCGCAAGTTGAATTAAAATCACATATTCAATTTTATGACGGTATTCGTACCGAAGACATTCATGAAACCATCATTAAAGCGGCAGCCGATCAGATCTCTAAAGAGTCTCCTGATTATCAGTACTTAGCTGCACGTTTAGCTGTATTCCACCTACGTAAAAAAGCATATGGTCAATTTGAACCACCTCGTTTATATGATCACATTGTTAAGCTAGTTGAAGACAAGCGCTACGACGCTCACTTACTGGCTGATTACACAGAACAAGAAATTGATGCATTGGACGAGTACCTTGATCATGGACGTGATTTAAACTTCAGCTACGCTGCGGTTAAACAACTTGAAGGTAAATATTTAGTCCAAAACCGCGTTACAGGCGAAATCTATGAGAGCGCGCAGTTTTTATACATTTTAGTAGCCGCCAGTCTGTTTTCAGATTACCCAAAAAAAACACGTTTAGATTACATTAAACGTTTTTACGACGCAGTTTCATTATTTAAAATTTCATTACCAACTCCAATCATGGCCGGGGTACGTACGCCGACACGTCAATTTAGTTCATGTGTACTTATTGAGTGTGGTGATAGCTTAGATTCTATCAATGCAACATCATCCGCGATTGTAAAATACGTATCGCAACGTGCAGGCATTGGTATTAATGCTGGTAGCATTCGTGCACTTGGTAGCCCTATTCGCAATGGCGAAGCCTACCACACCGGTTGTATTCCTTTTTATAAGCACTTCCAAACAGCCGTTAAAAGCTGCTCGCAAGGTGGTGTGCGTGGTGGTGCAGCCACGTTGTTCTACCCGCTTTGGCATTTAGAAGTTGAAAATTTATTAGTACTTAAAAACAACCGTGGTGTTGATGATAACCGTGTACGTCACCTTGACTACGGTGTTCAGTTTAATAAACTTATGTACTCGCGTTTAATTAAAGACGATTACATCACGCTCTTTAGCCCATCAGACGTGCCTGGTTTATATAATGCGTTTTTTGAAGATCAAGATGAATTTGATAAATTATATGTGCAGTACGAACAAGATGACTCAATTCGTAAAAAACGTATTAAAGCCATTGAACTGTTTTCAATGTTTGCACAAGAGCGTGCAAGTACAGGCCGTATTTACTTACAAAATGTAGATCACTGTAATACACACAGCCCATTCATTGCTAAAGTTGCGCCCATTCGTCAATCTAACTTATGTTTAGAAATAGCGTTACCAACTAAGCCGCTTAACAATGTAAATGATGAAGAAGGCGAGATTGCTTTATGTACTTTGTCAGCATTTAACTTAGGTGCGATTGAGTCACTGGATGAGCTTGAAGAACTTGCAGAACTGGCTGTACGCGCCCTTGATAATCTGCTTGATTTCCAAGACTACCCAGTCCCTGCTGCAAAAAATGCAACCATGGGTCGTCGCACATTAGGTATAGGCGTAATCAACTACGCTTACTATCTTGCTAAAAATGGTAAGCGTTACTCTGATGGCAGTGCTAACGCATTAACGCACAAAACATTTGAAGCAATTCAGTACTACCTAATGAAAGCATCAAATGAACTTGCAAAAGAACGCGGTGCTTGCCCTAAATTTAACGAAACAACGTATTCACAAGGTATTATGCCAACAGATACGTATAAGCGTGATTTAGATAAAATCTGTGATGAGCCATTGCATCTAGATTGGGACACATTGCGTGCCAATATTAAAGAGTATGGTATGCGTAACTCAACGTTATCTGCGTTGATGCCGTCAGAGACATCGTCACAAATTTCAAACGCAACGAATGGTATTGAGCCTCCTCGCGGGCATATCAGTGTAAAAGCCAGTAAAGATGGTATTTTAAAGCAAGTTGTGCCTGAGTATGAGCGCCTAAAAGATAGCTACGAGTTATTATGGGATATCCCATCAAACAAAGGTTATTTAGAACTTGTTGGTATTATGCAAAAATTTGTTGACCAAACAATTTCTGCAAACACTAATTATGATCCAAATAAGTTTGAAGGGGGTAAAGTACCTATGAAGGTGTTACTACAAGACTTACTAGGTGCATATAAACTAGGGGTTAAAACACTTTACTACCATAATACACGTGATGGTGCTTCTGATATGCAAGACGAAACACCAGAAGTGGAAGATGATGATTGTGCAGGCGGCGCATGTAAAATCTAATCGATTATAAATATAAATTTGAAGCGGGCTTTACGCCCGCTTTATCCTGTTCGTTTTTTGAGTGATCTTATGTCTTATACTACTTTTAGCCGAAACCATAATAACCAACTACAAGAACCGATGTTTTTCGGCCAAACCGTTAACGTATCGCGTTATGATCAACAGAAGTACCCTATTTTCGAAAAATTAATTGAAAAACAACTTTCGTTTTTTTGGCGCCCAGAAGAAGTTGATGTAAGCAAAGACCGCTTAGATTTCCAAGCCTTGCCAGATCACGAAAAACATATATTTTTAAGTAATTTAAAATACCAAACTTTGCTTGATAGTGTACAAGGTCGATCGCCTAATGTTGCATTACTGCCAATTGTGTCTATTCCTGAGCTTGAAACTTGGATTGAGACATGGGCATTCAGTGAAACAATTCATAGCCGTTCATATACACATATTATTCGTAATGTAACTCAAGCCCCTGAACTTATTTTTGACGATATCGTCAGTAATGAAAAAATTAGTGAACGTGCTGATGCGGTAACTAAATATTACGACGAGTTAATTAATAAAGTTGCCGTATACAACTTATATGGTGAAGGTAAGCATGTGCTTAACGGTGAAACCGTTAATATCAGTTTATTTGAGCTTAAAAAACTTTTGTACCTTGCCATGATGTCAGTGAATATTTTAGAAGCGATCCGCTTTTATGTTAGCTTTGCTTGCTCATTTGCATTTGCTGAGCGAGAGCTAATGGAAGGTAATGCAAAAATAATAAAACTTATTGCCCGTGATGAAGCACTGCATTTATCTGGTACACAACATATTCTTAATATTATGCAAGATGGCAAAGATGACCCTGAAATGGCTATTGTAGCCGCACAGTGTCGTGAAGAAGCAATTCAAATGTTTGTTGATGCTGCTGAGCAAGAAAAAGAATGGGCTGAGTATTTATTTAAAGATGGATCCATGATTGGTTTAAATAAAGATATTCTTTGTCAATACGTAGAATACATTACCAATGCACGTATGATTGCAGTTGGCCTACCTGCACAATTTCCGAGTAACAGCAATCCAATTCCTTGGATCAGCTCATGGCTTGTTTCTGATAATGTACAGGTTGCCCCACAGGAAGCCGAAATAAGCTCATATCTTGTTGGCCAAATTGACTCGCAAGTAGATGCGTCTGACTTTGGTGATTTTGATCTCTAATGTCTGTACAAAAAACTGCAAAGGTTCACCTTGCAGATGACAGCCAGTGTTTTGATTTTAATACTGGCTGCCCTTCTCTTTTAGACTGTTTAGAACAAAACAAATTAACTGTGCCCTATCAGTGCCGCGAAGGCTATTGTGGTGCCTGTAGGGCAACGCTTATTGATGGAACTGTTAATTATAACCAAGAGCCTTTAGCATTTGTCAGAGAAGGCGAAGTATTACTGTGTTGTTGTAAACCAAATGGCAGTATTACCCTGAGTTTTAAATGATTAAAAGACGAGATATAAGCATTAGTACGTTTTAGTGCCAATCAAATTTATTCGTTTCATAGCAATGATCTTTATCGCTAATCATCAAACTTGTGTCATCTATTATAACATCCCAGCTTAAGTTTCTCGTTAAGCCAGCCCGTATATCATCAATAAACTGCTGATCAATTTCAATAATATGGCTGTTTGAAAAGAAACTCAATCGTGTCTGAACATCCGCTAGCCAATCAGTATTGGCGGCGGTCAATATAAGAAGCTCATCAACATTTTTGGCTATTTTAATTAGCTGCTCTGCATCGGGCTTATCAACACTTAGCCATGTCTTATAATGCTCGTCTAAGGCTTTAATACTAACGTCTGGCGTTAGTTTATCAAATTGCTTATTTATCACCGCATCTTTATCATAAGATAGCAGACAGTAACCAAGTAGCTTTAAAATAAAATGCTCTAAGCTCTCATTCTTAACTAAAGCCGTAGTGAACACTTCTTGGTGGTTCCGTTGCTGGCGCAAATCAGCAATAGTAAACCGAGCTTTAAAAACGCGGGTTTTATCACTCATTGCAAATACCTATGATCGGCTACTTAAAAGTAAGTATAGCGGATATAAAAATTTAAGCGGATTATTAAAAGTTATGGTATAACATTATTGATCCACTTTATTGTTGGTGTTATATTATATCACAACATAATCATCACGATGTAGTACCCATGATCCGACATTCATTAATTTCCACTGCAATAATCACTGCCCTTAGTTCATTTTCCGCTCATGCTGGCATTATCAAAGGCCAAGTATTAGATACTAATAATCAACCAATTAGTCAGGCCGATGTACATATACACGGAAAAACACAATCAATTAAAACTGATGACAATGGTCAATTCAGTATTAATGTTGATGCCAATAGTCAATTACACATAAGTAAAAGTAATTACATTGATGCACGTATTGCAGTAAATGAAGCTAGCTCGGCTCTAAATATTACACTCACCCCAACGTCTGTTGAAACGATGGTCGTATATGCGTCAGCTTTGCATAAAAACAGCTTAGAAATGATTTCGCCAGTGAGCGTACTTGCTGGTGATGAATTACGTAACAAAGCTAAACCAACCCTAGGTGAAACTCTCAAGGGAATTCCTGGCGTAAATGCCAGTTATTTTGGTCCGGTATCATCAAGTCCAATTATCCGTGGTTTAGATGGCCCGCGCGTTAAGATCACACAAAATGGATTAGACAGTAGTGATGCGTCACGCATTGGTCCTGATCACGCGACCTCAAACGATAGTTTAGCTGCAGAACAAATTGAAGTTTTACGTGGACCTGCAACCCTACTCTATGGGTCAGGTGCGATCGGCGGCGTGGTAAATGTTGTTGATAACCGAATTCCGACTGATAACATTGAACAGCTAACTGGTGCTGTTGAATACACCCATGACACGGTTTCAAATGCTAATACGTATGCAGCAAAACTGGAAACAGGTCACAACAACTTTAATTTTCATTTTGATGGTACAAAACGTACTGGTGATGATTATCAAACGCCGCGTTTTGATTTACCCGAAGAAGAGCACGAAGATCATGACGGCCATGAAGAAGAACATGAAACCGCAACATCTGTAGAAAACACATTTATTGATAGTCAAACCGTTAATTTTGGTACCAGTTATGTGGGTGAACATTTTACTCTTGGTTTGGCTTACGGACGTATTGATACTGACTACGGTATCCCTGCACATGAACACCATGAACACGAACACGATCATGAGCTCGGCCATGACCACGAAGAAGGTGAAGAAACGCCAGTTTATGCACGTGTAGAGCAAGATCGCTGGCAAGGTCTTATGAGCTATGCGTTGCATAATAATTGGATAGAAACAATTAACTTACGTGTTGGTTATACTGACTATCGTCATGCTGAAATTGAAGATGGTGCTATTGGTACTATTTTTAGTAACGAAACTACAGAAGCACGATTAAACATTGAGCATAAGTTTGCTAATTGGCACGGTATGGTAGGTTATCACTTTAGCGATTCTGACTATGACGCTAATGGCGAAGAAGCATTTACTCCAGCCAGTAAAACAACCAGTCATGCAATCTTTATTTTAGAAGAGCAGCAAATTGGTGATGTTACTATTGAGTTTGGTGCACGCTTAGAAGATTACACTATTGATAGCGCAGTCGCAGACCATGAGCATGACCATGACCATGACCATGACCATGACCATGACCATGACCATGACCATGACCATGATGAGTCAAACGCACAAACACAGCTATACAGTAAAAGTTTCACTAATTTAAGCGTCTCTGCAGGTGGTATTTGGCAGTATACGCCAGGACAAAGTATCGCACTAAGCTTATCTCATTCTGAACGAGCACCGCTTTCTGCTGAATTACTTTCAAATGGTGTTCATATTGCCACCGGCACCTATGAACTTGGCCTAGGCTATGAAATTGAAGAAGGTGAGATTCACTTTGAGCCAGAGGATATAAAACAAGAAACATCAACTAATATTGATTTAAGTTTTAGACGCTTTAGTGGTGATTTTGGTTATACCGTTAACTTTTTTTATAACGATATTGAAAATTTCTATTATCAGCAAAATACGGGTCTAGTCTTCGATGAAGAGCACGGTTTAGAAGCTGCAGAAGAAGGTCACGAAGGTGACATGACTGTATATCAATTTGTAAGCAAAGATGCACAATTATATGGTCTAGAATTTGATGCGCATTACAAAATAAATTCAAATGCGATGATCAAGCTTTTTGGTGATTCTACAACGGCCAAGCTATCTTCTGACGATAATAACTTACCGCGTATACCTGCGAACAAGTTAGGCTCTGAGTTACAATATAATCTTAATGATTGGCAGTTTAGCTTAACCGGCACACATTATTTTGAACAAAATGACATTACCGCTTATGAAACTGCAACTGATAGCTATACATTATTTGATGCACAAGCAAATTACCAATTAACCGTTGGCCCTGTTGATACACAATTTTATATCAATATAGATAATATTACAGATGAATTAGGCTTTGTTCACAGCTCTTTTATCAAGGATAAAGCCCCTCTACCTGGTCGTAATTTTAGAATTGGTGTACGTGGTTACTTTTAATACCAATCTGGGTCGATATGGGGTCTATTTAATGACAAGTAAATTGCGTTATAACGAAGACGTGTTGACCTTTCGTGATTAATTTTGCAGCAGTATGTTTGGCATTTAGGCAAGGCAGCGCCTATGGTGTGGGTTGTTCCCCATAAATAGGCGATAACGCAGTATAAATGCCAAACATGCGCTGCCCAAAGGGTTCTTCCTAAGCAAAAATTTTTATATCTAGTGGTTCTAAATTAAAAATTTTTAACGACGTTATAGCGTGATTTAATTCATTAAATTGTTCAAATGTTAATGCTGATTAGTATAATATTACTTTGTAACAACAAAAAGCCGCGCTAATAAATATTAGCGCGGCTTTTTAATATCAAAATGTCTAATTAAAGAATTTCGATTAACTCAACATCAAAAATAAGCGTTGAGAAAGGAGCAATTGCAGCGCCAGCACCACGTTCACCATAAGCAAGCTCATGAGGAACATATAAACGCCATTTTGAGCCAGTGCCCATCATTTGCAATGCTTCAGTCCAACCTTTGATCACGCCACCTACAGGGAACTCAGCAGGTTGACCACGCTCATAAGAGCTATCAAAAACAGTACCGTTGATTAATGTACCATGGTAATGAGTACGTACAGTTGATTCTGCCGTTGGCTTAGCGCCTTCACCAGCAGTTAATACTTCATACTGTAAACCAGACTCAGTTACTGTGATTTCAGAACGTTTTGCATTTTCTTCTAAAAATGAAATGCCTTCAGCAGAGAGTACTTTTGACTCTTCTTCACGACGTGCTTGAATTTCTGTATTGATTTTTTCGAATGCAGCTTGGATCTCAGGGATCTCGACTTGGAAGTCGCTACCAGCATACGCATCTTTCATGCCTTCAAATACTGAATTTAAGTTTAAACCTTCGAATGGATTAGCTTTAAGTTGCTCACCCATTTGTAAGCCAATACCGTAACTTGCTTTTTCAGCATCTGTAGTAAAATTATCTGACATAATGTGTTTCACGTTTTGTTTATACCAACCTATCATGCGCTGGTATCAGTTAAAAGACGCGTCTATGCTATCATAAAAAAAAGCCCTTTTGGGCTTCTTTAAGCTTAGTTTTTATTGAGTTTTTGCTTAATTAGGCCCATTGCAAAAGTAAATACTGGCAGGCTGATTAAAATACCAGCAAGCAATGGTCTACTCAATAATGCATGCGTACCAACTAATACCGCAGGTACTACAACAACACCAACGACCCCAATAAAAAATGCACCAATCACAGGCCAATGTTTGTCATATTTTGTGATCAAATGTCCACTGAGAATATTGAAACCTAAACAATAAACAAACGACGTAAGTAAAACAGCATCAGGTTGGGCATCAATAGCCATTTTGACGAGCAAGTTGATGGCACTGTGATAGCAATAAGCAAATACAGTCCATAACAGGACATGTTTGACCACCCGTTGCACCGTGTTTAATTGGTTTTGTTGAGACATCATAAACTCCAGATAGCAAAAAGCCGCCCATAAGGCGGCTTTTTAAATATGGTGGAGAGATAGGGATTTGAACCCTAGATGGGCTATAAACCCATGCCGGTTTTCAAGACCGGTGCATTCGACCACTCTGCCATCTCTCCGTACGGCGCGGATAATAGTGGGAATGACTCTTTTTGTAAACCCCTAAAATGCAAAAAACCTAAAATAATTGATATTATAGGTTTTTTAACTCATTTTAAGACAGTTCAATAATATTGCTTAGGTCGACGAGCAATTAGTGAGCATAATGAACACGCTAATAAACTTAAGCTAACAAAGCTAATAACTTGGAATATCAAATCAAATCTGTTTAGGTCACCGCTTGGCATAATCACCAAAATAAATGCCGGTAATACACTTAACATCACTACGTACAAACACACTTTAAATGCTCGACCAAAATCAAATCGTTTACTGCGTTGCATCCACCAAGTCAGTAAAACAAGAATACTCATCGCTGAAAAGGCCACTAAATACGGTGTTTTTGTACTCATTGCGATATAAAGAGTCAGCGCTGCGCCAACCAAGCCCCATAAGGACCACGTTAACCATTTCTCTTTTTCACGTAGAAATAAATTTCCCATCATTCTCGTCTTCTTTATCGTTATTTTTATAAGACTATCCATACACTAACAAAAAACAACAGATTAAAAAACATACTGCAGAAGAAATAGTTCAATTAATGCATCCATGCACTTCTTACAGCTAAAGCAGAGTAACACGTTTAAACTTAATATGATGTGACCAGATTTTTAGAGAAAAGTTCATTCATTTGTGAAAATGATTATAAATTTGTAAAAAAGTGTTCAGGGCTATGACGGACAGATTTTTTACAATCAACTGCTGGTGTCCCTAAATAAAGATACCCGACAATTTCATCTTCACGAGTTAAGCTTAAAGCACCTTTAACTGCATCACTCTGTGCAAAATAACCCGTGCGCCACACACCACCTAAACCTTGAGCGAAAGCTGCTTGTTGCATAGCTAACACCGCACACCCAGCACTTTGAACTTGCTCTACGCGTGGAACTTTTGGGTGAGCTTGGTATTTTGCAATAGCGATAATAATCATCGGGGCACGCAGCGGTAATTCTTTCGCACGATTAATCACTTTTTCATCTTGTTGCTCTGCAATGGCACTTTGATGATAGATCTCACCCAAACGTTCACGCCCTTCCCCCTCAACAACAATAAATTGCCATGGTGCAATACAGCCATGATCTGGCACTCGCAGCGCCGCCTGTTTAATAATACTAAGTTGATCATCATTAGGGCCTGGGGCAATCAATCGAGGATCTGATTGGCGGGTTAATAAAAGTTCAATAGCATCCATAGCAAATCTCTTATTTAAAAGAAAAGAGCATACCATTGATAGTGAACGCTGAGAAAGTGATCTGAGCCAATACTTTGAGATACTTCGTTGATAAAATAAAATGACACAAAGCGACATCTGAACACTTACTGGTTGATTAAACTCAATGATATTACAGTCTGGATCGCTGATGAAAAAAGCCGAGAGCGATATAAATTTAATCAGGAGACATAATAGAACTTCTTATCTCATATATGATTGCACTAACCTGAAACTTCCGAACTCGCAATTCCACAACCCTTTAATGAGCTGGACGCGGAAACTTTGCTCGATTTTACTTAGCCCCTCGATTCCAAACCTCGCGCCGCGATTAAATCGCCCCTAGATTGAACAAATTTCAATCCACAAAGGTCAACACGTTCTAACTCGTAAATCACAGCTTTTATCCTATTTTAGCCGAAATAATCATTATTTAGATGTTTAAACACATACGTACATTATGCATCAACTGTTCAGAAGACATTAAACAACAAAAATCCTCCATTGTTTAATTTTTACAGTTAGACGAGTATGCGCTACAACCATCGTACATTCACAAGATTAATAGTGAATATTCATTTCATATATACAAATTATGGTGCAAGTGCGATAAAATCCTACCTTGTGTATAGATACCGTCAACGTAAAACCAGCTATAATTATAGTTGGGCACAAAGCTTTTTTCATTTGGGCATTACTAGTCACTGTAAATCAGTTAAAATGCTTAACTTCATATCAAGTAAAATACCGAGAGTTTTCTATGAGTTTGTATACAAAATATATGGAAGAAATCCAAACCCGTAAAACGGAACTTGGATTAAACCCAAAACCAATTGATAGTGCAGAGCTACTATCTGAAATCATCACTCAAATAAAAGATACGAACAACGAGCATCGTGAAGATTCTCTGCATTTCTTTATCTATAATACATTACCAGGAACAACGAGTGCTGCGGGCGTTAAAGCACAGTTTTTAAAAGAAATTATTCTTGGTGACGAAGCTGTAACAGAAATCACTACTGAATATGCTTTTGAGCTTCTTTCACACATGAAAGGCGGCCCTTCAATTGAAATGCTACTTGATCTAGCATTTGCTGATAACGCAGAAATTGCTGCACAAGCGACTGACGTACTTAAAACACAAGTGTTCTTATACGATGCAGATACTGCTCGCTTAGAAGCAGCATATAAAGCAGGCCACCCTGTTGCAAAAGAGTTATTAGAAAGCTACGCACAAGCTGAATTTTTCACTAAGCTGCCAGAAATTGCAGAAAAAATCGATGTTGTAACCTACATCGCTGGTGAAGGTGATATTTCAACTGATTTATTATCTCCTGGTAATCAAGCGCACTCACGTGCCGACCGTGAATTACACGGCAAATGCATGATCACACCAGAAGCACAGCAAGAAATCGGTGAGTTACAGAAAAAACACCCAAATGCAAAAGTAATGCTAATTGCTGAAAAAGGCACCATGGGCGTGGGTTCATCACGTATGTCTGGCGTGAATAACGTCGCACTTTGGGCAGGTAAACAAGCAAGTCCATACGTTCCGTTCATCAACATTGCACCAGTGGTTGCAGGAACTAACGGTATTTCACCAATCTTCCTAACAACCGTTGATGTAACTGGTGGTATCGGTCTTGACCTTAAAAACTGGGTTAAGAAGGTAGATGCTAACGGTAACACAGTAACAGATGCTAACGGCGACGCAGTTCTTGAAGAAGCGTATTCTGTTGCTACTGGTACAGTTTTAACGATTAATACCAAAGAGAAGAAATTATACAACGGCGATAAAGAGCTTGCTGATGTGTCTTCTGCATTCAGTGCTCAAAAAATTGAATTTATGAAAGCTGGCGGCTCTTATGCCGTGGTATTTGGTAAAAAACTACAAACATTTGCAGCAGAAACTTTAGGTATTGATATACCGCTTGTATATGCACCGGCTAAAGAAATATCGCATGAAGGTCAAGGCTTAACAGCCGTTGAAAAAATCTTCAACCGTAATGCCGTTGGCGTATTGTCTGACTCACCGCTACACGCGGGTTCTGATGTACGTGTTAATGTAAACATTGTTGGTTCACAAGATACAACTGGCCCAATGACGGCGCAAGAATTAGAAGCAATGGCAGCCTCTGTTATTTCTCCTATTCTCGACGGTGCATATCAATCAGGTTGTCATACAGCATCAGTATGGGATAGCAAAGCGCAAGCAAATATTCCTAAATTAATGGCGTTCATGAATAAATTTGGCCTGATCACAGCACGTGATCCGCAAGGCGTTTATCATGCAATGACTGACGTAATCCACAAAGTATTAAACGACATCACAATTGATGACCGCGCTATTATCATTGGTGGTGACTCACATACCCGTATGTCTAAAGGCGTAGCGTTTGGTGCTGACTCAGGTACTGTGGCATTAGCACTTGCAACGGGTGAAGCGGCAATGCCAATTCCAGAGTCTGTTAAAGTAACCTTTAAAGGCAGCATGGCTAAGCATATGGATTTCCGTGACGTTGTTCACGCAACTCAAGCGCAAATGCTTAAGCAATTTGGCGGTGAAAACGTATTCCAAGGCCGTGTTATTGAAGTACACATTGGTACTCTAATGGCTGACCAAGCGTTTACTTTCACGGATTGGACTGCAGAAATGAAAGCGAAAGCATCAATCTGTATTTCTAACGACGAAACGTTGATCAAGTCTATTGAGTTGGCTAAGAGCCGTATCCAAATCATGATCAACAAAGGTATGGATAATAAAGCACAAACACTTCAAGGTCTTATCGACTTAGCTAACACTCGTATCGAAGAGATCAACAGCGGCACAAACCCTGCGCTTGCACCTGATGATGTAGCTAAATACTACGCTGAAGTAGTGGTTGATCTTAATGAAATCGTTGAGCCAATGATTGCCGATCCAGACGTAAACAACGACGATGTATCTAAGCGTTATACTCATGACGTTATTCGCCCTGTTTCATACTACACTGACAAGCCAGTTGATTTGGCGTTTGTTGGTTCGTGTATGGTTCATAAAGGCGATATGAAAATCATCGCTCACATGTTACGCAACCTTGAAAAGAAAAACGGTTCAATCGTCTTTAATGCACCATTAGTTGTTGCACCACCAACATACAACATCGTTGATGAGCTAAAAGCTGAAGGCGATTGGGCAATCTTGGCTAAGTACGCTGGTTTTGAATTTGACGATGCGAAACCAAAAACTGCGGCACGTACTAAGTATGAAAATATCTTATACTTAGAACGCCCAGGCTGTAACTTATGCATGGGTAACCAAGAAAAAGCTGAACCTGGTGACACTGTAATCGCCACATCAACACGTCTGTTTCAAGGTCGTGTTGTAGCTGATACATCAGATAAAAAAGGTGAATCACTGCTTGGTTCTACACCACTTGTAGTACTTGCAAGCGTATTAGGCCGTTTCCCTACAATCGAAGAATATAAGTCTGCGGTTGAAGGCATTGACCTAACATCGTTCACACCGGTTGAAGAAGCAATGATCACTAAATTCAGTGCTGAAAAATCTGTGCCTGTCAAAGTAGTTGACGCTAGCTAATTTAGTTTAGTAATTAAAAAGCGCGTTTTAAACGCGCTTTTTTAATGTTACGAGCAATGTCATTTACATTCACTCCCGCTTAGGCTCGAAAGGTCAGTGATTACATTCATTTATGAAAATACTATTGAATTAAAATTAGACAACAATCACAGCCAACCCCATAGACCTGTCACAAACATGCCAAGTAAACTAACAAAACTTGTTGCAAATGCTATGCTACGTAATAGTTTAAGATCCAAGTAATAACATAACATGTGCCCAATGCGCCCAGCTAAATACATTAATGAGCATCCATTCAACCATGTTGGGTTTGCTGCTGAAAAAATAGCAAAAAGAGCAAATAAAATTAATATCGCCGCACTTTCATTGCTATTTATTAACGCTCGGTGTGAACGAAACAAAAAACTGCTGTGATTTTGCTCTATTGAAAAACCCGGAGTATGCTTAGCTTTAATACTAACTACATCAGCAAGTGCCAATTGAACCCAAAACAAAAACCCAGATAACCCTAGTACTAAAACCGTTACTTTATACGGGATAATAAAGTCCATTTTACACACTCCTTAATTATACAATTTGTCCGATATCTAACGAGCCTAAACAGTAACTCGCTTTATATTAATTAACGTACCAAGAATAACCAAATTCCTGTTTTGGTTCAATCGTTTAGAGATTTTCTGTTTGAATAGTTATTAACATGATTTGGCACTGTTTAGTTAAAAGTATACATTGAACATTTAGAATAGATCCCCAAACCAGTAACCTACTGATGTTTAAGTGAGCAATTATCTATTTGAGTACTGAAAAACACAGAGCCTAACGCAGAATAAAACCATCTAAATTCATTGATATTACAGCTTTGAGGCCTGCTCTTACGTCATAAATTTATCGCTGAGTTAATATTCAAACTCGCTTGCAACTTTTCTCTTTAATTTTTCAGTTTTAATCTCGAACTAAAAACAAAAAAACCGCGGTTCATTACAAACAGCGGCTTTTTTTGAAAAGCTTAAAACTTACAGGTCTAATGCTTATTTAATAACTTCAAGACCATTCATATATGGACGAAGTACTTCTGGCACGACTACTGAACCATCAGCTTGTTGATAGTTTTCTAAAATAGCAACTAGGGTACGTCCTACTGCTAGGCCTGAGCCATTAAGTGTATGCAGTAATTCTGGTTTTTTCTCTCCAGCACGGCGAAAACGTGCTTGCATACGGCGAGCTTGGAAATCAACCATGTTTGAACAAGATGAAATTTCGCGGTATGTATTTTGTGCTGGTAACCATACCTCTAAATCGTACGTTTTTGCTGAGCCAAAGCCCATATCACCCATGCATAAAATCACTTTACGGTACGGCAGCTCAAGTGCTTGTAAAATTTGCTCTGCGTGACCAGTTAGATCTTCAAGGGCTTGCATTGAGTCTTCAGGCTTTACAAGTTGTACTAGCTCAACTTTATCAAACTGATGTTGACGAATAAGTCCACGGGTATCGCGGCCATAGCTGCCCGCTTCACTTCTAAAACACGGTGTGTGTGCTGTTAAACGAATTGGTAAATCTTTCTCGTCGTAGATTTCGTCACGTGCACTGTTTGTAAGTGGTACTTCAGCTGTTGGTATTAAACTAAAGCCTTCTTGTTCTTCGCCGTCATCGTTTACAAGACCTTTAGTGTGGAATAGGTCTTCAGCAAACTTTGGTAGCTGCCCTGTACCAAATAAACTCTCACGGTTTACTAAATATGGCACGTACATTTCTGTGTAACCATTTTTGTCAGTATGCGTGTCCAACATAAATTGTACCAGTGCACGGTGCATACGGGCTGTTGCGCCACGCATAACAGTAAAGCGTGAACCGGTAATTTTAACACCCATTTCAAAATCTAGACCGTTTAGGTCTTGACCTAAGTCAACGTGATCTTTTACTTCAAAATCATACGCTTTAGGCTGGCCCCACGTTAAGATTTCAACGTTATCTGATTCATCAGCCCCTGCTGGTACTGACTCATCTGGCAAGTTAGGAATTGCTAAAGAAATATCTTTAAGCTGCTCTAATATAACATCTTGCTCAGCTTTAACGCTGTCAAGTTGCGCGCCTAAATCGCTTACTGCATCGAGTAATGGTTGTGCGTCTTCGCCTTTTGCTTTTGCTTGGCCAATCGCTTTGGAACGACTGTTACGCTCACTTTGCAACTCTTGTGTTTTTACTTGTAATGTTTTGCGTTTTTCTTCAAGTGCGCTGACAGTTGCTGTATCAAGCTCATAACCACGTGCTGCAAGGCGCGCCGCTGTTTGTTCGATATCTTGACGTAATAATTTAGAATCTAACATGTTAGTTTTTTAACCTTTTTGCATTACTAGCTGAAGGCCCAGCCAAGCCATAAAAATACACACCACCACATTTAAGGTGATATTGAGGGCCATTTTTAAAAAGTGACCTTGTTGCAGTAGCAACAACGAATCCATTGAGAATGTAGAAAAGGTGGTCAATGCACCTAAAAAACCAATTCCGATTAGGGTTTTGGCGGGGCTAACGGTGATAATTTCGCGCTCTATCAAACCGTATAATACGCCCATTAACAATGAACCAAGAATATTAACCGTCAACGTGCCAAAAGGGAATCCCCTACCGAGCAGTTTTAGCATGGTTTCACTAATAAAAAACCGTAAACAAGCACCACTTGCGCCACCAAGCGCGATCATCATGTATAATTTAAGGCTTGTCATAACGTTTTAAATCGCTTTGTTGGTCACGTTGTTTTAAGTAATCCAGTTTTTGTTTAATTTTTTGCTCTAATCCACGATCGGTTGGAAAGTAATATTGGGTGTCGGCTATTGGCTCTGGTAAGTACTTCTCACCCGCTGCATAGGCACCTTCTTCATTATGTGCATAACGATACTCTGCGCCATAACCTAAGTCTTTCATTAAATTTGTGGGGGCATTACGTAAATGCTCTGGAACAGGGTAACTAGGCTCATTTTGCGCATCCCGCTTTGCTTGCTTAAAAGCGTCGTACACTGCGTTGCTTTTTGGCGCACTGGCTAAATAAATGGTTGCTTGTGCGATAGCACGCTCACCCTCACTGGGGCCCACCCTTTGAAATATATCCCATGCATTGAGCGCAACTTCCATAGCTCTTGGGTCAGCATTGCCTATGTCTTCGGTAGCAATAGCCAGTAAACGCCTTGCAACATACAGCGGATCACCGCCTCCAGCCAAAATGCGGCAATACCAATACAGTGCGCCATCTGGCGAGCTGCCACGCACTGACTTATGAAACGCCGAGATCAAATCGTAAAATTCATCACCGCCTTTGTCATATTTTGCCAAATGCGTTGGTAATACTTGGCTTAATACATGTTCATCAACTAAGTATTGGCCATTTTGTTCGACTGTTAAATCGATTGCTTGTTCTAGTAAATTAAGTACTTTACGGGCATCGCCGTCACTTGCTTGGCATAATGCGCCCTTAGCATTATCAGCAAGAATAATGGTTTTAGTGCTTAACTCGTCGTCGTTTTTTAATGCCCGCTCAATTACTAAATTCAAATCTGCGTCTTGCAGAGATTTAAGTACATACACACGCGTTCGCGATAAAATTGCGTTATTTAGTGCAAACGATGGGTTTTCGGTGGTTGCACCTACAAAAATAAATGTGCCGTCTTCTATATGCGGTAAAAAGGCATCTTGTTGAGATTTATTAAAGCGGTGCACTTCGTCTACAAACAATAAAGTGCGTTGCCCGCGCCCTTCAAGGTTATTTTTAGCTTCGCTCACAGCATCACGAATATCTTTAATACCCGCAGTCACCGCCGACATTTGGATCAGTGCGGCATCAGCATGATTGGCAATAATTTGTGCCAGTGTGGTTTTACCCACCCCAGGCGGCCCCCATAAAATTAAGCTGTGACAACGCCCCGCCAATATTGCTTGGTATAAAGGTTTATCGTGGCTTAATAAGTGTTGCTGACCAATATATTGTTCTAAACTAGTCGGGCGCATACGCGCCGCGAGTGGGCGCACATCAGGAGCAAAATTAAAACCTAAATTACTCACCTGTGACTACTCGCCTTGGCTTTGGTCGTCAATTTCAACGCCATCTGGAATTGTGAACTCAAATAATGATGTTGTTAGGCTCTCATTTACTTTGGCATCGCTAAACGTAAATATTGATGATTGTCCTGAGCTATCTTTGACTAATAACGACGCTAAGCCACTCTCGTTCCCTGAAAATACAATATCAAGTTGCTCAACTTGGCTTTCAACGCCTTTGTTGGGCGTAACGCTAAACCCTTTATCAGTGCTTGCTACATGGTATTTTTGCCATTGCGCAGGATCTTTAGAAGTCAGCAAAACAAACGGCGTTGAATCAATCAAGCTATGTGTTTTCATTATCGTGACTTGCTCAGCAAAGCTGTCAAAGTAATAGGTTTTATCACCGTTTGAAACGAACAAGGTGTCATCCGGGCTTGCTTGCTGCCAGCGGATCATCATTGGCTGTTGTAAGGCAATATTACCTTTACCTTGCATAATTGACTCGCCTTGCGCATCGTTTACTTGCTGAATAAATTGCGCTTGAAAACTCTTTAAACCAGCAAGTTTTGCCTGTAATGCTTGGCTGTCACTTGTAAACGTCTCGCCTGCTAGGCTTTGGGCTGTAAAGAATGACGCTGATAAAAAACAGCTTACAGCTAATGCTAAAGATTTAATTTTTTTCATTTAATTTGCTCCACCGTTGGGCACTAATACATCACGGGCACCGTTATGACCTGGTGCACTCACAATACCCGAAGTTTCCATTTGCTCTACTAAACGTGCTGCGCGATTATATCCTACGCGTAGTTTGCGTTGTACACTTGAAACAGACACTTTACCTGTTTCAACAACAAATGAGACTGCTTCATCATAAAGCGGATCTGATTCTTCATCTGCATTTTCACTGGCTTCACCTGGAAGTAAAATATCTTCTGTGGCATCACCATTTAAAATTTCATCTATATAGTTTGGTTTAGCACGCGCTTTCCAATCATTTACCACGGCATGAACTTCGTGATCATCAACAAATGCACCATGCACACGTATCGGTACACTTGTCCCTGGTGGTAAATAAAGCATGTCACCCATACCAAGTAAGTTTTCAGCGCCTTGTTGATCTAAAATGGTGCGCGAGTCTATTTTACTTGAAACCTGAAACGCCATACGAGTTGGTATATTGGCTTTAATCAAACCTGTTATAACATCTACCGATGGCCGCTGCGTTGCAAGTATCAAATGTATACCTGCAGCACGGGCCTTTTGTGCAATACGCGCGATCAGCTCTTCAACTTTTTTACCTACAATCATCATCATGTCGGCAAATTCATCAATAACCACGACTATACTCGGTAATTTACCTAACTCGTCAGGTCCCTCTTTCATGCCATCGGTGTCTTTAAATAATGGATCTAAAATTGGATGACCTGCTTCTTTGGCATCCATTACTTTTTGGTTATACCCTTTTAAGTTACGAACACCTAACGCTGACATTAACTTATAGCGACGTTCCATTTCACCTACACACCAACGCAGTGCATTGGCAGCTTCTTTCATATCAGTGACTACTTCACATAGTAAGTGTGGGATACCTTCGTACACAGAAAGTTCCAACATTTTTGGATCGATCATAATCATACGCACATCATCAGGGCCAGATTTATACAGTAAGCTTAATATCATGACATTAACGCCCACTGACTTACCAGAACCTGTTGTACCTGCCACTAATAAATGTGGCATTTTTCCTAGGTCTGCACAGATCGGCTCACCGGCAATATCTTTACCTAGCACCATGGTAAGGGGTGACGGGTTTTGCTCAAATTTTGGCGCGTCGATCACTTCTGATAGACGAACTATTTCACGGTGTTTGTTTGGTAATTCAATCCCTACATATGTTTTACCGGGGATCACTTCAACTACTCGGACACTCACAGCAGAAAGCGAACGGGCTAAATCTTTTGCAAGACCTGTAATTTTTGATACTTTAATGCCCGGTGCTAAATCCAGCTCAAAACGCGTTACAACAGGCCCAGGGTACACTGCGACAACCGTCGCTTGTACGTTAAAATCAAGTAACTTGGTTTCAACTAAACGCGATACAGCTTCAAGCTCCTCCGGTGATATCGGGTTTTTAGCTTTATCTGGGCGGTCTAATAAATCAAGCGTTGGTAGCGGTGTGCTTGGTGGTTTTTCTTCTAATAACTGCTCAAATTTTTCTTTTGCTGTCGGTGGCGGCTGATACGTACTTTTTGGCTTAGGCATTGGCCTTGCTGGAGACACCACCGTGGTAACTGGTTTTTCAGGTTCAGCAACGTAGCTTTGATCCAGTGCATTTAATGCAGCAGCCGTGTCCATCGGCTCATCGTCAATGGCACTAAAGTTGATTTCTTGATCTAAAATATCGTCTAAATCATCAAACGGGCTATGCTGTGTAGTGGTCTCAATTTGATCAGCTGTAAAACGCTTTGCTTTTGTCGCACTCGTTGGCGCAGGCTCTGTAAACGTGATTTTATCTTGGTCGTTAAGATCGCCTTCAATTGAAGGTTCATTAATCGGTTTTTCTTCAATCGCTACGCGTTCACGGTGTAACCAGCCTTTAAGCTGCGAAGTAATCACACGGTATATACGGACAACCCAATCACCTAAGAAATCAACAAACTGCACCCACGATACACCAGTTAATAATGTTAACCCTGCAAAAAAGAAGCACAGTAGTAAGATAGACGTGCCAGTGAAATTAAATGCGGGCATCATCGCAGTTGCAATCACATCGCCTATTACACCGCCTGACGAAAAGTTATAAATATCATCAAAATTGATACTACTAATTGCGGTCGCTGAGGTTATAAATAGCGCAAAACCAATTACACGCAAAGCAAGTGTTGTATAGTCTAGCTGAAAAATTTTATGCGGTTGCTTAAATAGTAAATAGCCAAATACTTGAATGGCCGCAGGCACAAAGTAGGCTAGCCAGCCAAAGGTGAGTAATAAAATATCTGCAATCCATGCACCAGCTGCGCCAGTGACATTTCTGACTTCGCTAAAGCTGGTTTGTGACCACGCAGGATCGGCAGGATCAAAGCTTATCAGCGCACACAAAATAAATACTGCGGCAAAGGTGCTGATTATTAACCCTGTTTCTAATAGTCTTTGTACACCGTTTAGGCGCATAATTCCCTAATCCTTATTATCTTTGCATTTTTACTTAGCAGTGAAATACCTTAGCAGGAAATGCTTTTCGTTGCACTTTATCTTAACTATGATGGACTGATAATGAACGTGTTTTTATAAATTATGAATACCTTGGGCAAACCCGTTATTTGCCATTTATTATATCATCTATAAACCCGTACAAAACTTAGGCTATATATGGGCGAATAATCACCCCTTGCTCGCCTTTTACTTCTTCCATCACCACATAAGTGCGACTTTCACTAACGTTAGGAAGCTTTAGCAAAATATCACCTAAAACACCACGGTACTCAGACATATCGTTAACACGAGTTTTGAGTAAAAAGTCAAAATTACCAGATACCAAATGACATTCGATTATTTCGTCATGTTTTTTTACCGCAGCACTAAACTCATCAAATACATCTGGCGATGTCTTTGTGATCGTCACTTCAACGTATACAGATAAGCCTTGACCTAGCTTAGCTGGGTCAACTACCGCTTTATAACCTACAATATAACCTTCGCGTTCGAGCTTTTTTACTCTTTCCAGACAAGGGGTAGCACTTAAACCAACACGCTTAGCTAATTCCACGTTGGAGATACGGCCATCGTGCTGTAATTCCATTAAAATCTTACGATCTATTCGATCTAATAATTGATGCATATTACCAACTAGTTTTTTATTCTGTTTATTATTAATATTTAGATTATATCACTAGCCTCACACTAAAAAAAGGTGAGACACACTGGCTTGTCATGAATATAATAGTGGAAAATTTCATTCCGTTCAAACAAGGCAATATTATGATTATCGGTGTACCTAAAGAAATAAAAAACCATGAATACCGTGTAGGTATGGTCCCTGCTAGTGTTCGTGAGTTAGTAAACCACGGCCACCAAGTTTTTGTTGAAACTAATGCTGGTATGGGCATTGGCTTCACTAACGAAGATTACACGCTAGCTGGTGCAGAAATTCTAGCAACAGCAGCTGAAGTTTTCGCAACAGCAGAGATGATTATAAAAGTAAAAGAGCCACAAGCTGTTGAACGTGCGATGCTACGTGAAGACCAAATTCTTTTCACTTATCTGCACCTTGCACCTGATCTTCCACAAACAGAAGACCTAGTAAAGAGTAAAGCAATTTGTATTGCATACGAAACGGTTACTGATTCACGTGGTGGCCTACCTCTTCTTGCGCCTATGAGCGAAGTTGCTGGTCGTATGTCAATTCAAGCAGGCGCACAAGCCCTTGAAAAATCAAACCACGGTCGCGGCATGCTACTTGGTGGTGTACCGGGCGTTGAGCCAGCTAAAGTTGTTGTTATTGGCGGCGGTATGGTTGGTCGTAGCGCAGCGCAAATGGCAGTAGGCCTAGGTGCTGAAGTTGTCGTACTTGATCGTAACATCGATGTACTTCGTGCTCTTGATGCACAGTTTGGTAATAAAGTTAAAGCTATTTACTCAACGGCTGATGCACTTGAAAAACACGTACTTGAGGCTGATCTTGTTATTGGTGGTGTACTTATCCCAGGTGCTGCTGCGCCTAAACTAGTTACTGCTGAGCACATTAAAGCGATGAAGCCTGGTTCTGCTATTGTAGACGTTGCAATCGACCAAGGTGGTTGTATCGCAACATCTAAAGCAACTACGCATGCTGATCCTACATTCATCGTTGATGACGTTGTTCACTACTGTGTTGCTAATATGCCTGGTGCTGTTCCGCGCACATCTACATTTGCACTTAACAATGCAACATTGCCTTTCATCATTAACCTTGCAAATAAAGGTTACAAAAAGGCATTATTAGATGACGCTAACTTCCTTAAAGGTCTTAACGTGATCAAAGGTCAAGTAACTTACAAAGAAGTAGCTGAAGCATTCAACATGGAATACGCTGATCCACGTACAGCTGTTGAAAACGCATAATTAACGTACGTTAATTAGTAAAAAAGCAGCGAATTCGCTGCTTTTTTTATGTCTAAATTTTGCTTTAATTCGCTTTATATAAATCGCTTGATAATAAAATCAACCTTTACACGCTTTGCTTGGCCAAGTATTTTTTTAACTGCTGGCGGGTAGTCGTCCATAGTCTCTAAATCTTCAGCACCTGATAAACGGCGGCAGTGTTTTAATATTTCAGCTCTTTCATTATCAATTGCTGGCATTAAACTTTGCTCTGGATCATCTAATAAAATACCGTTTTCAATGTCTAAACCCCATGCACGCGGGTTTAAATTGTGACCACTGAGTAAATGGTACTTTTGATCAGAGCAAATGCCTTTTAAATGAAACGAGTTGCTTTCGTGTTGCCACAAGTAAACATTTAAATTTCCATTCGTTATATGGCGTTGTTGCGACTTTAAAAATTTATGCAAAATCGTTTCATACAAATACGGTAAAGCACCTATTTTACTAAATGGCTCACTTGGGGGCGTATAAAAATCATTGGCGGTTTTGTCACCCACCACAATTGTTATTTGCTTACCTTGTTTAAGTAAACGCCTTAACGAGCGCATTAACGGCGCTGGAAAGTTAAAATAAGGCGTGTAAAGAACAAGCTCTTTTTCAGTGGTATCAAATAACGACTTTATCGCGCGATTTAATTCGTTATTTCGTCGGCCTAACCCTAAAAATAAGCGTACACCTAATGGTTGTTCGTTGTTTTCAGGTCCATGTGCATATGTTGCTTGTTTAAGTGCCCGCATTAATTGCTTTTGCACTACTTTAATGTCGTTAAATTTAGTTAATGGACGCACATCAATACGCGGTACAGCCTCTGAACTTAATAATTCTTGCTCTATAAAATCGACCACAGCATTACATAACGCAAATTGATTAATCAAAAAGTAACGATCAAGACGATAACGTTCTTCAAATTGTAAATAAACGTTATTGAGACTTGCGCCGCTATATAACAACGTATCATCAATCACAAAACCCTTTAAATGCAGTACACCAAATAGCTCTTTAGCTTTGACTGGTACGCCATAAATTTGTACATTTGATTGATATTTTTCTTGGTATTCACAATATAAACTTGCGTTACCATCCGATTTAGCCGCGCCAATCAAACCACGTTGAGCACGATGAAAATCTACCAGCACTTTTATTTCTAATGCTGGGTTTGCTAATGAAGCGTGGTGCAATGCTTCTAAAATTTCTCGCCCAGCTTCATCATCCTGTAAATAAAGCGCGGTAATATAGATCCGTGTTTTCGCGTTTGCGATCAGATCCAGAAGATTCGAACGATATTCTTGTGCATTGGTTAAGACGTTAACGTCTTTTGAAGTCAACCCAAACGCGGGTTTTTCCTGCCAAAATAACATAGATGCCTATTCACTTAGGTCACGCCAAAACAGCGCGACAAATCAAAATTAGTTAAAACATATCAAAAAAATACAGCGTGGTCATGAATTAACGATGCTTGTTAGGGTAATAATGGATTAATAGTGTACATATCGTACAGAACAGCTACTTTTCACAATCTTAGTACACAATATTTGACAGCTTTGCGATTTATAAAAAAAAATAATCATCGCTTTTATTTACTTCCCCCTTGTTTCTCTTAAAATCGAGCGCATTAATACGCTATTAAACGTTTAGGATAAAAAACATGAGTGAAGCAAAACATTGTAAGTTACTAATTTTAGGATCTGGCCCTGCAGGTTACACCGCAGCCGTTTACGCAGCGCGCGCAAATTTAAACCCTGTATTAATCACAGGCATGCAACAAGGTGGTCAACTTACAACGACAACTGAAGTAGAAAACTGGCCAGGTGATGCTCATGGTTTAACAGGTCCGGCATTAATGGATCGCATGAAAGAACACGCTGAACGTTTTGAAACTGAAATTATATTTGACCATATTAATAAAGTCGATGTATCTAAGCGCCCGTTTACACTTACTGGTGACCAAGGTACGTACACATGTGACGCGCTAATCATTGCTACAGGCGCATCAGCGAAATACTTAGGCCTAGAATCTGAAACTAACTTCCAAGGCCGTGGCGTCTCTGCCTGCGCAACATGTGATGGCTTTTTCTATAAAGGTCAAAAAGTTGCGGTTGTAGGCGGTGGTAATACGGCTGTTGAAGAAGCGCTTTACTTGTCAAACATCGCAGACGAAGTTCATGTTATTCATCGCCGTGATAGCTTTCGCAGTGAAAAAATATTAGCTGATCGTCTTGCTGAAAAAGCAGCTAACGGCAACGTGGTATTACATTACAATCGCACACTTGATGAAGTATTAGGCGATCAAATGGGCGTAACTGGCATTCGTATTAAAGATGCGCAATCTGACGCAACTGAAGAACTCGATTTAGCAGGCGTATTTATCGCCATTGGCCATAAACCTAATACTGATATGTTTGTAGACCAGTTAAAAATGAAGGACGGCTACTTAGTTGTTGAATCAGGTCTTAACGGTAATGCAACGCAAACAAGCGTACCTGGTGTATTTGCTGCAGGTGATGTCTCTGATCACATTTACCGTCAAGCAATTACCTCAGCGGGTACTGGCTGTATGGCTGCATTAGATGCTGAGCGCTTCTTAGATAATCTATAAATATTTGTTTGTATTCTTAAATGCAAGTATTAAGGGCTGATATTTCAGCCCTTTTTTATATTCCCCCTTTGTAATTTTAATCTTGCAGGTTACACTTTTTAATTCGTCTTATTTTTTATTTACTGATGTTATGACTAAACAGCTTTATCAACTCTCCAATAGCCACTTTGAGTTTCCTAACCCAACACATGCACTTGATGATCCCGATGGCTTACTGGCTGTGGGTGGTTGTTTATCTATAGAGCGATTGAAAAATGCATACATACACGGCATTTTCCCATGGTTTAGCGAGTATGAACCTATAATGTGGTGGTCACCAAGTATGCGCGGCATTATTGAGCTGAATGAGTTTCATGTTAGCCGCAGTTTACGGAAACACCTGAAAAAACACCCAGTAAAAGTAACCATTAATACCGCTTTTAATGATGTTATTGAAGCATGTCAACAACAGCGCCAAGATGTTGAAGGAACATGGATCACAAGTGAAATGATCAATGCTTACCAGCAAGCACACCTAGCTGGTGTTGCCCACAGCCTTGAAATATGGATAGATGATGAACTTGTTGGTGGCTTATACGGAATGATGCAAAACGGCGTGTTTTGTGGGGAATCTATGTTTCATCATCAAACTAACTGTTCTAAATTAGCGATGTGGGCTTTAGTGAATTGGCTTAAGCGCCACAACGCACATTTCATTGATTGCCAACTAGAAAACCCTTACTTGCTATCATTGGGGCAAAAAGTCCTACCGCGAAGCGAATTTTTAACTAAACTTAAACAAGCCAGCAGTTTTAAAATACCACCAACGATGTGGCAAGCGCAGGAGCTTATAGCTATTTATGACTGACCATTTACCGGCTCGTTTAGGTTTGAGCCAACAATTTGATTGTAGCTACCTTACTGATAGGCAAGAGCAATTATTAGTGATCCTCGAACCTAGCTGCTACAGCAGTGAAAAATTTGAAGCATTATTAGCACTTGGCTTTCGTCGAAGTGGTGACCAAATTTACCGTCCACACTGCCCTGTTTGCAGTGCGTGTAAGTCAGTAAGAGTATTAGCTCAACAGTTTTCACCGACAAAATCACAAAAACGTAAACTTAATAAGGCAAAAAATCAATTTACAGTGACGTATTCACGACAAGAACGCCTTGAATATTACCCACTTTACAGCAAATATATCACGCAGCGTCATCAAGAGGGTTCAATGTACCCTCCTGAACAATCACAATATCAAAGTTTCTTATTTTGCCAATGGTTACCTATTACGTTTATTGAATTATGGCACCAAGAAAAACTTATCGCTGTGGCCGTAACTGATTGTATGAACAACGCCATTTCAGCTATTTATACTTTTTTTGACCCCGATTTTGAGCATTTTAGTTTAGGCACATTAATGATTTTAGAGCAGATAAAGTTTGCTCAACTACACAATAAAGATTTTGTCTACTTAGGTTACCAAATTGATGAATGCGCTAAAATGCGTTACAAAACTCAATTTTTACCTGCACAAAATAGAGTTGCAGATGAGTGGCTGACTATTTAATTTGCAAAAATAGCTACTGTGGCTTTACTTATTGGAGTATTTTCGGCAGAATCTGCATCGTTTAACTATTAAAGAGGTGTTACGCTAAACATGGCGAAAGAAGACGTAATCGAAATGCAAGGGACGGTCCTTGATACTTTACCAAATACAATGTTCCGAGTTGAGCTTGAAAATGGTCACGTAGTTGTGGCTCATATTTCAGGTAAAATGCGTAAAAACTATATTCGTATTTTAACCGGCGATAAAGTTACTGTAGAAATGACCCCATACGATTTATCGAAAGGTCGCATCGTATTCCGTGCTCGCTAAGTTAGTGCGTTAACGAAATATCAAGTTTTTAGCTAAGTTGTCTAAGTAACTTAGTTACTTACTACATTAGCTTGAAGCGTTTATTAAATGTAATTGAATGCAAGTTGCTGACCATTACATTTAATAAACAAAAAGCCCAGCATTTGCTGGGCTTTTTGTTATCTGCGTTATTACAAACACTTTTATGCAGGGGTTAAATTCGTTTCATAATCAAAACGAAGTTTTTTATCTTTAAGCGATACTTTCACTGTTCCACCATCAATAAGTGCACCAAATAAAATTTCATTGGCTAGTGGCTTTTTAAGCTGCTCTTGGATCACCCGTCCCATTGGGCGTGCACCCATTGCTTTGTCATAACCTTTATCAGCAAGCCATTCACGCGCTTTAGAAGTAAGCTCAAGGTTAACTGATTTTTTATCCAGTTGTGCTTGAAGCTCAACAATAAATTTATCAACAACCAGTAAGGTCACATCACGGTCTAAATGATTAAACCAAATAATGTTATCTAAACGGTTTCTAAACTCCGGTGAAAATACTTTATTAATTTCGCTCATCGCGTCATGTGAATGATCTTGATCAGTAAAACCAATTGATTTACGCACTGTTTCTTGTACGCCCGCATTAGTGGTCATAACAACAACAACGTTTCTAAAGTCAGCCTTACGACCATTGTTGTCAGTTAAAGTGCCATGATCCATTACTTGCAACAGAATGTTGTAAATATCAGAATGCGCTTTTTCAATTTCATCAAGCAATACAACTGAGTGTGGATTTTTGATAACAGCTTCGGTTAGTAAGCCACCTTGTTCAAAACCAACATACCCTGGCGGTGCTCCGATCAAACGACTCACGGCATGGCGCTCAACATACTCTGACATATCAAATCGAATAAACTCAACACCCATGCACTTTGCAAGTTGCTTAGTCACTTCTGTTTTACCAACACCCGTCGGGCCTGCAAACAAGAATGAGCCTACCGGTTTATCTTCGCTTGATAAGCCAGAACGAGATAACCGAATTGCCGACGTTAATGCATCAATTGATTGATCTTGTCCAAACACTAACATCTTCAGGTTACGGTCAAGATTTTTTAACGTCTCTTTGTCACTTGATGACACACTTTGTTGTGGAATACGCGCCATTTTGGCAACAATTAGTTCTATATCAGCAACACCAATGGTCTTCTTACGTTTAGAGATTGGCTGTAAACGCTGACTCGCGCCCGCTTCATCAATAACATCAATCGCTTTATCTGGTAAATGACGCTCATTAATATATTTAGCACTAAGCTCAGCTGCTGCCTTTAACGCTTTTTGCGTATAGCGAATACCATGGTGCTCTTCATAACGCTCTTTTAGACCGTTTAGAATTTTAGTCGTGTCTGCCACGCTTGGTTCAAGTACATCAATTTTTTGGAAACGACGCACTAAAGCACGATCTTTTTCAAAGATATTTTTATACTCGTTATATGTAGTCGACCCCATACAACGTAACTTGCCACTCGAAAGCAGCGGTTTAAGTAGGTTAGATGCGTCCATAACGCCACCAGAGGCTGCGCCGGCACCAATGATGGTATGAATCTCATCTATAAATAAAATCGCGCCAGGCTTTGCTTGAAGCTCTTTTAGTAATGCTTTGAAGCGTTTTTCAAAATCGCCTCGATATTTAGTCCCTGCAAGTAAAGCGCCCATATCTAATGAATATACAACGGCATCTGCAATGACCTCCGGCACTTGTTCATTAACAATCCGATAAGCTAAGCCTTCAGCAATGGCTGTTTTACCAACGCCTGCTTCACCTACGAGTAGCGGATTGTTCTTTTTACGACGACATAACACTTGAACCGTACGTTCAACCTCACTATCGCGCCCTACAAGCGGATCAATATTCCCTTCACGGGCTTGCACATTTAAATTAGTCGTAAAATTATCTAATTTACTTGGTTCTTCACCTTGTGCACCTTGCACTTCTTCATGAATATCGTCTGACTCTTCACCACCTATTTCATCATCTGATTTAGCTATACCATGTGAAATAAAGTTAACAATATCTAACCGTGAAATATCGCTTTTCTTCAGTAAATAAACCGCTTGGCTTTCTTGCTCAGAAAAAATAGCAACTAATACATTTACGCCTGTTACTTCATTTTTTCCTGATGATTGCACATGAAACACAGCTCGTTGTAAAACACGCTGAAAGCCAAGTGTTGGCTGAGTCTCACGCTCATCTTCCAGATCTGGAATAACGGGTGTTGTTTCATCAATAAATTCTGATAACTCTGTTTTTAGTGCAGCCATATCCACTGCGCATGCGATTAATGCCTCGCCTGCAGAGGGATTATCGATCAGCGCAAGCAATAAATGCTCCACTGTCATGAATTCATGGCGGCGTGTACGCGCTTCACGAAACGCCGCGTTTAAAGTTAGTTCTAAGTCTTTGTTTAGCATTGGCAACCCCTTACTGAGATAAATAAATATACCGTTGTGATGGGTATTCTGATCACCCTACCTTGGTATTATTCCTGCTCACAACTACATAGCAGTGGATGCTCGTTATCACGTGCGTAACGATTAACTTGGTCAACTTTGGAATACGCTACATCGGCTGTATAAACACCGCAAATAGCGCGACCATTCTGATGAACCTGAAGCATCACATCTGTTGCTCTATCGCTATCCATATTAAAAAACGTCGTAAGTACTTCTATTACAAAGTCCATTGGCGTGTAATCATCATTATTTAAAATGACTTTATACTTTCGCGGTGGTTGCAATTTTTGCTTTTCACTATCGCGAACAGTATCTAAAACATCCGAATCTTTCATGCCACTCATAATTAAATATAGTCTTGTCTTTGGAACTCAAGCAAACTTGAATTAAAAATAAATTAAATGTTAAAAAATAGTTTAAAACACTTGACTGATCGGCGAAATAAACTACAGTCAATTGTAGATTGATTAAACCTTAGTCAGTCTATCAAACTATACGGTTTAGAATAACTAAATTAGTCAACTTATAGAAGGATGTAGAAGTATGGCTTGTGGTAAAGTCAAATGGTTCAACAACGCCAAAGGTTTTGGTTTCATCGTGGAAGACGGCTGCGAGAATGACATATTCGCCCATTACTCAACGATTGTAATGGACGGTTATAAAACGCTTAAAGCTGGTCAAGATGTAACATTCGAATTGCAGCAAGGCCCAAAAGGCATGCATGCAACTAATATCGCTCCTAACGAAGAGTTAGTGTAGCTGTATAAATATTCGACTAAAGCGAGCGTTCTGTAAAGATCCTCGCTTAATCCTCCCTACAATTTTCTTCATCAAACATGTTTTAATGTAAAAATAACCCGATATAGTAGAAATTAAACGTTCTTAATGAACAAAAACTGCCCTTCCTCTTGAAATTCTTTTTTAATAACCCCATGTCCTATTTGTTATTAGCCCTTTTGTGCCAAGCTTGTTACACTCTTTGTGCTTAAAAACGGCCTTACATAGCTCTTTAAGTGGCAATACCTATGCTAATGGATCATTTAATTGGCTACAAAATTACAGTAAATTTAATACAGTTCGTCAGGTGTGGTTATTTATCACGTCCATTGCATAGTGCAAAGGACTTACAGTATTAACACCTAACAGACTGACTATTGCTCAATCGTGCTTGCATGATAGCGATGGTATTCTTTGCATTGTTGAATATGGCTTTTATGCCTACTATCTAGGAATGATGATGACATCAAAAATTATCTACACTAAAACAGACGAAGCTCCGGCGCTAGCAACTTACTCGCTGCTGCCGATCATCCAAGCTTATACTAATGCCGCTGGCGTTGAAGTTGAAACACGTGACATCTCTTTAGCTGGTCGTGTTATTGCTAACTTCCCTGAGTATTTAACGCAAGAACAACGCATTGGCGATGCACTTGCTGAATTAGGTGAGCTTGCTAAAACACCTGAAGCTAACATCATCAAACTGCCTAATATCAGTGCTTCTGTTCCACAATTACGTTCTGTTATCAAAGAACTACAAGAAAAAGGTTATGCACTTCCAGATTACCCTGCTGAGCCTAAAACAGACGAAGAAAAAGCAATTCAAGCTACATACGACAAAATCAAAGGTAGCGCAGTAAACCCTGTATTACGTGAAGGTAACTCTGACCGTCGTGCGCCTGGTTCTGTAAAAGAATATGCACGTAATAATCCTCATTCAATGGGCGCATGGAGCAAAGATTCAGCTTCTTATGTAGCTAGTATGAGTGAAGGCGACTTTTTTGGTTCTGAGCAATCAGTAACTGTTGATGCTGCAACAGATGTACGTATTGAACATGTTGCTGCAAATGGTGATGTATCTGTACTTAAGGCAAGCACACCGCTACTAGCTGGCGAAGTAATTGACGCATCTTCAATTAGTGTTGCTAAATTACAAGCATTCTTAGCTGCAGAAATTGAAGTAGCGAAAGAAAAAGGCATCTTGTTTTCATTACATATGAAAGCAACCATGATGAAAGTGTCTGATCCAATCATCTTTGGCCACGCAGTAAAAGTATTCTATAAAGATGTTTTTGCAAAGCACGGTGCTTTATTTGCTGAGCTAGGTGTTGATGTAAACAATGGCCTGGGTGATGTTTACGCTAAAATTCAAACCTTAGATGATGCAAAACGCACTGAAATCGAAGCTGATATTGACGCTGTTTATGCAACTCGCCCTGCAATTGCAATGGTTGATTCTGATCGTGGCATCACTAACCTTCACGTACCAAGTGATGTGATCATCGATGCATCTATGCCTGCAGCTATCCGTTCAAGCGGCCAAATGTGGAATAACGAAGGTAAATTACAAGATACTAGCTTTGTAATTCCTGATCGTTGTTATTCAAGTGTATATCAAGCAACGATTGATTTTTGTAAAGAGCATGGCGCATTTGATCCTACCACTATGGGTAGCGTACCAAACGTAGGCCTAATGGCCCAAAAAGCGGAAGAGTATGGTTCACACGACAAAACGTTTGAAGCACCTGCAAACGGTGTCATTCGTGTTGTAGATACAAATGGCACAACTTTACTTGAGCACAGTGTTGAGCAAGGCGATATCTGGCGCATGTGTCAGGTTAAAGATGCACCAATCCAAGATTGGGTTAAGTTAGCGGTTAACCGCGCACGTGCTACGGGTAACCCTGCAATTTTCTGGCTTGATGAAAACCGTGCACACGATGCGCAAATCATCAAAAAAGTAAATGCATATTTACCAAACCATGATACTTCTGGCCTTGATATCCAAATTTTAGCGCCACTTGAAGCTACGTTATTCTCTCTTGCACGTATTAAAGACGGCCTAGACACTATTTCAGTAACGGGTAACGTGCTACGCGATTACCTTACTGATTTATTCCCAATTCTAGAGCTTGGTACAAGCGCTAAAATGCTGTCAATCGTGCCTCTTATGAATGGCGGCGGTTTATTTGAAACTGGCGCGGGTGGTTCTGCACCTAAGCACGTACAACAGTTCGAAAAAGAAAACCACTTACGTTGGGATTCTTTAGGTGAATTTTTAGCACTTGCCGCATCACTTGAGCACCTAAGCACTACAACGGGTAACAACAAAGCACAAGTACTTGCTGATACGCTTGATAAAGCAACAGGAACTTTCCTTGCTGAAAATAAATCGCCTTCGCGTAAAGTGAAAGAAATTGATAACCGTGGCTCTCATTTCTTCTTATCTTTATTCTGGGCGCAAGAGCTTGCTAAGCAAGACGACGACAGTGAACTTAAAGCACAGTTTACTCAAATCGCCAGCGATTTAGAAAGCAATAAAGAGCAAATCATTAATGAACTTAATGACGCACAAGGTCCGGCAGTAAACATCGGTGGTTATTTCCAACCAAATGATGCTGCAGCATTCGAAGCAATGCGCCCGAGCACTACATTTAACGATATATTAGCTAAATTAATATAAGTATCGGTTAAAATTAAAAAGGCGTTCACTGTAAAGTGAGCGCCTTTTTTGTGCTTATTACAAATATAAGTTTGCATTACAAGCAACCAATAAGCTTCCGGTTAAAATAAAAAGGCCGCAAATGCGACCTTTCTATATAAAACGAACAAACAGATTATTTTGTATAAGCGCGCGGCATCTCAGACTCTGCCATGTAGCGATCACGTAACTTATCTTGGCGAGACTCGGTTGTTACCTCTTCGCCATTGATAAACATTTTTGTAACGTGGCTGCTTAGTTCAAATGGGTCGTTATTCCACATTACTAAATCAGCGGCTTTACCAACTGCAACACGGCCAGCATTGATACCAAACACATCAGCAACATTCGCTGTGATGGCATGTAATGCGCCTTGTTGGCTCATCCCGTAAGAAACTGCGTTGCCTGCATCAAAACGAAGCTGATAAACATTGTGGCTGCCATCACCTGCGATAGCAAAAATAACTTTAACACCCGCTTTTTCAAGCTCGCCTGCGTTATTTAGATTCGCATGGAGTGAATCAAAGCTGCCAGGTAAGTTATCCATTGCACTGATAATAACAGGTACGTTTGCTTCAGCTAATTGTGCTTTAACTACCACAGCATCTTGTGCGCCAGAGATCACCAAGTTAAGTTTAAATTGCTGTTTTACTTTGAGCAGCTCAAGAATGTCAGACGCACGTGATGCACTTACAAGTAATGGCATTTCACCTGCTAACACTTTAGTAAGCACTTTATCTTCTGTACTTGGTTTAGCGTCGTCTTTTTTATCTTTTTTGCTGGTTTTTTGCTGATGTGCTTCAAACTTATCGATTAAGTTTTTAAGCGACATTGCACGAGAGCCTTTACGCTGCTCACCTAGATTAACCACAAGTGCTGCATGTGTTTGCTTAACGCTATCAAATTCACCACTTAAATCAACTACGCTTGCTAAACCTGCAAAGATGCTATCGCCACCATGCGGTGTGATCACATCACGTGTTATACCGCCTTTACGTGCGTAAGGGATCAAGCTACTGCGTGGATTAAAAGCCAAGCTTGGGTCAAAGTCGATCCCTGCTTTATCATCACCAGCATCACGCGAGCCTGCCACAGCGCCCACTTCAACTAAACCTAGCTGGTTCATGCTACCGATAAAGCCGGCCGTTACAATTTGGCCTTTCGCATCAATGATGGTATCTGCTTCAACTTTTGTTGGATTGATGGCAATAATTTTGCCCTCATCCATTATAATACTCGCGCCTTGTAAAATACCTTGATCTGTTGAGGTATGCACCGTTGCGTTGATGATAGCCACTGACTCGGCGTTAACGCCAGTACTTGCTAATAAACCAGCAGCAACTAGCGAGAGCGCAAATGAATGTGTTATTTTTGTCATTCTAGTTACTCCTTATTTTTGACCTAACATAAAATCGCTTTGTGCTTGGTAAGCATCGTCATGGCGATCATACACTTTTGCACCATCTACAAATACTTGCTCAGCTTTTGCATATACACTAAAAGGATTCTGATTCCAAATTACCACATCACCTTGCTTACCCGCTTCTAGTGAGCCTGTTTTATCAGCTATACCTAATGATTTAGCGGCATTTAAAGTGATCCACTTAATCGCATGCTCTTCAGATATATTAAAACCATTGTCATTAGCGCGGAACATCACCTTGCCAGCTTCTTGGTTTAAACGCTGAATTGTCGTGTCTGAATCTGAGTGAACTACTGCGCATGAATTTTTCACTGCATCAACGATAGCAACGTTTTCTTGAACCATGTCGTAAGCTTCCATTTTAAAGCCCCACCAATCAGGCCAAAGTGCTGCACACGAACCATTATCAGCTAACATATCTGCAATTTTATATGCTTCAATACCATGGTGGAATGTGCCTGCGTGGTAACCAAACTCTTTAGAAAGATCAATCATCATTGCCATTTCTTCGGCTTTGTAACAATGATTATGGATCATTACTTCGCCTTCTAGCACGCCACGTAACGTATCAAATTTAATATCACGATGCGGTACTTCAGGGTTTTTACCCGCAGCGTAATCACTGTCATATTTATCCCACTCACGCTTATATTCAGCAGCGTCAATCCAGGCTGTACGGTAGCCTGCCATATTTCCCATACGTGTTGATGGTAAAATGCCTTTGCGACCATATACGCGTTTAGGGTTTTCACCACACGCCATTTTTAAACCATAAGGTGCATCTGGGAACTTCATGCTTTGCATAGTATGCGCTGGCACATTTTTTAAAGTAACGCCACGCCCGCCAAATAAGTTGGCAGAACCAGGCAGGATTTGTAATGACGTAATACCACCTTCACGCGCACGATTAAAGCCTGGATCTTGTGGCCAAACAGAATGTTCGACCCAGACCTCAGCTGTATTTGGGCTGGTCATTTCATTACCATCTTGGTGTGATTCAACCGATGGATTTGGGTACGCACCTAAATGCGAATGTACATCAATAAGACCTGGTGTAACCCATTTGCCTTGTGCATCAATTGTATTATCAACTTGTACTGTTAAATCTTTACCAACTTGTTGTACTTTCCCATCAATAAGTAGTACATCAGCTTCTTCTAAACGCTCACCCGTACCAGTTAATACGGTCGCATTAGTAATTAAGGTGCTTGTTGATTTAAGTGCTTGATATGTACTTGGATAAGGATTTTTATTAATTGTAACTTTTTCATCTTGTGGTCCGCTGTCTTGGCAACCGGCTAACGCCACACCAAGAGCAACAACCAACAATGAAGGAGCAAATTTTTGCATCATGTTTGTCTCTGTTGTTTTTTTATTACTTTATATAAATACACGCAATAAAGCCAAAAAATAAGCTAGAGCCTCATTTATATAAGATGAATGTAAGCAACTAAATGTTTAAATAATATTATTTCTTAATATAGTTGATATACAGTTTCTCCAATGCACCTTCTGTCGTTAAGCTTGGATCTTTAGTTATAAAGTGCTTTACGGTTCGCGTGACAAAGTCTGAATTTTGTTTATGTAATTTAGAAAAATCTTTAATTAAGCAATTACCATCTTTTGCTGCTGTGACTTTATCGTGACGATGACGGTACTGACTCAGCGCTTTATTAAAGTCACCTTGGTAATCTTCGACCAAAATTTTATAAAAATCACTTTTTTGTACTTTTAAGTTGCTAATGCAGTAATTTAAAGCTTCTTTGAAATCGGAAAAAACGAGTCCTTCAACATCAAACTCTGCGGTTTTTTCACGTACCGTTACTTTAGCTTCCTCTGTGGCATAACTGAAGCCGCCAAACGCAAGACGCTCTGCGGCTTCTGCACCGAGCTTCATACCGGCTTTAATACTGTGCGCAAATTCATCACTCATATCGCCAAGTTCATTTTCATGCCACATGTTATACACTCGCAACGGCTTTGCGTATTTAGTGCCGAGTTTACTTTTTAGCTTAGTAAAACGCTCATCAATCGTCATTAAGCGTTCATTATGTAATATTGCATGACATTCATAACACGCTGCAATACTTATAAAGTCAGCTTCTTCGCCTAAGTCGATAATACTTTGAAGCATATGCAATGGCGGGCAATGATCGCGCTCTGTCGCTTCACAGCCACAATAAAAGCAACGATTAAAATTATGCTGCTCACAAGCATATGCTTGCTGGTAATAACTCGCCAATGTTTTACTCACAGTGTCTCCTAATAGACCGATATCTTTATAATCATGGCGATCATAACAGGGTTTTAAAATATGTCAGTATTACAGCACGATAAAGTGCATTTACTCTAAAGTAAATGGTGTGTAAAACCAATGAAAACAGATTGAAAACCAACCAAAATCAATAAAAAAGTTAAAAAATAATTCTAGTTAAATATGTCAAAAAACACATATTAAACATCTTATTTTCATGCGCTTAGATATTAATACACACATCCACATACCGTGTTACATTTTGTCGATTTTCATTTACAGCATTATTAAAAAATTTAGCCAATAATGAACTCGTCAACAAGATAACTTATATCAAAAACACTGGAGAATGATGATGAATACTTTAACAACCACATTATGTACTACATTACTTTTAGGCACAGCAGCACTTACATCAACTAACACTGAGGCTGCGCAATTTGTTGCAGCGGATAACAGCCCTGGTACACAAATTTGTATGGCAGTAGCGTCAAATAAACCAATAAAGCTCTCAATGGCGATGAGAGAGTTACGCGTAAGTAAAAAAGTAGCCACTGATAAACTAAGCTGTAACAACATGAGCATGGAAAATTTTGCAGGTACTTATGGCTTTAATAGAACAGCAAAACTCTTAAATTTAAAAGCTGAAACAAATACATCAATACAAGATTTAGCTAAACTAGATCAACAAACAATTATGGTTGTTGCAGGTTCAAAATAGTATGCGTTACTTTATTTAAGCAGGCGAGTTGTTGGCCTGCTTAAAAATTTGCATATGTTTAATACGTTTAAATTACATTAAAGTAGAGCGGCAATTAAACCAAACATTCCACCAAATACTCCCCCCCACACGACCAACCAACCTAAATGTTCACGGATCATGGTTTGAATAATATCTTTAACCATTTTTGGCGTTAGTTCATCTAAGCGATCATCGACCAAGCCAGAGACCGTTGAATATAGCGAGTCACTCGCTATACCTGATTGCGTCAATTTTTTATTTACCAACGCTTTAAAATCATCAGTTTCGCTCATACTTAATAATGAACCGCGCATTTTATCAATAAATGCTTCGCGCATAGGCTCTACCGCAGCACTGCCACCAAACATTGCTAACATACTGCCAAACTGAGATTGCTCAATTACTTCTAGTAAGCTGTCAAACGCAGGGTTTAAATCAACCTCGTTGATGACAGGTTGAAGATCAACATTGATATTTTTATTACCCAACAATTGTGTTATCTTTTGCTCTGAAAAAAACTCGGTCAAAATAAGATTTTTTATCGCAACCTTAAAGCCCGCAAATTTTAATTGAATAACGCCTGAGCCATATAAAAAAGGGACTTTTTCAAACAACATATGCACAGCGAGTAAATTAGTTACAGCCCCCGATAAAGCAAACAAGCCTATAGACAACACAATTGCTTGATCATAAAAATAACCAATAACCACTAAAACACTCGCAATCACATTAGTGATAAGGCTTTTGTTCATCATTTTTTCCTCTTAGTAGTACTTAACAATATACGTATATTTATTAAATACGAATTTTACTCTCAAGAGATTGTTTATTTAACTACTTTTTGCCATAGTTTAAACATATGTACAAAAGGTGAGCAATCTCATGTGGAATACGGTTAACGAACAAATCAGCCAAGCCATGCATTTTGACTTTAAGCACACCAACAAGCGTCAACTTCAAAGCACTAGCAGCGACATGCTATTTAAAATAAGCGATGGCACACACTCATTTCTTGTTAAAGTAGCCCATCGAAATAATTTAGAACGCTTTGAGAATGACGCTTACAATTTAAACTTGCTGACCAAAGAAAGTATGTTCATGGTACCAGACTGTATTACAACTGGATCAAATATTGAATACTCCTTTATTGCCTTAGAATGGCTGACGCTTGATCAACAGCCTCACACTAACTGGCATATTATGGGACAACACTTAGCTCATTTACATTTAAAACATCAGCAAGCCATGTTTGGTTTTGATCATGACAATTTTATTGGTGCAACTGCTCAGCCTAATCGCTGGCATAAAAAGTGGGATGTATTTTTTGCTGAAGAACGTATTGGCTGGCAACTACAGCTTTTACATGAAAAAGGTATAGAGCTTGTTGACCACAATTATTTTGTAGGATTAATCAAAAGTATACTTCACAGCCACATCGTAAGTCCGTCACTATTGCACGGTGACTTTTGGCGAGGAAACCTAGGGTTTATCCATAGTATTCCCAGTGTATTTAACGCTAGCTGCTATTATGGTGACCGAGAAGTAGATATTGCGATGAGTGAACTGTTCGCGCCCCTTCCTGAAGCTTTTTACATCGCCTATAACAAACATTACCCATTGGCTTCTGGCTATGAGCAACGCAAGAAAATTTATCAACTTTACCCTATATTAAACCATGCGAATGTATTTGCGGGCCACTATCTCACTGAAGCAAAACAACAAATAGAACAATTAATGAAATAAATGCAATTATATGCTTTCGTTGATGTCATAAACCAGTAATACAGTCTATATTTAAGTTACTCTTTAATTAAACATACCAAGTAATGAAAGGCTTTATACCCAAACCACCATAGGCCAAATATTAACATGCAACTTTAATCAACTTGGCTCTGGTAACTTATGTAAGCATTGCTAGGTTGAGGAATTTATGAAAAATCATCTATCACAACGGATCAGCTGCCCACATTGTGGCCACCATATTCACATAACACTTGACGCAAGTGATGGCGATCAAGATTACTTTGAAGACTGCACCGCCTGCTGTAACCCTATTCATTTTAATATGCATATTGATTACGCAATTAACAAAATAGAGCTACATATTGACAGTGATGACGAACAGATTTTTTAATGCTGATTAGCTAAATAGTTTTCAACGGTATTAATGATCGTAAACGTTTGTTGGTCAACCTCAATGTTTATCACGTCACCGCTTTTTGCATTGCCAAGGTTTGTGATTGAAAGCGTTTCAGGGATAAGGTGCAACCAAAACCCATCTTCATCGGTTTCCCCCACCGTTAAGCTAGCACCATTAATTGCAACAAACCCTTTGTAAAGTACGTATTTTTGCCACTTTTTTGGTAAAGTTAGATACATTTTACAATTATCTTGCGAGTGAATAATGTTACTTATATTAGCTGTGCAATGTATATGCCCAGAGACTATGTGACCGCCTAACTCAGTACCGAATGTCATTGAGCGTTCGTAATTAACTGTACTACCAATTTTTAGCTTACCTAAATTGGTCAGGTTCAGCGTCTCGTCAATCACATCAAAATAAACATGGGCAAGACTGCTATTATCTAATGAATAAAATTTAACGGCGGTTAAACAACAGCCATTAATTGCAATACTCGCCCCCAGTTCCAGTTTATCAATAAACTGTACCGGTACAGATAATACTAATCGTAACACACCATGTTCATGGTTATTTGATACTACCAATGCTTGAGTTTGCACTATGCCTGTAAACATAAATCTATTCACCTTTTCAAATCTGACCATTGTAATTTTCAGTGTTAAGTGTACCTGAACCAATATTTTTTTACTTTATTGAAAGTAGACTCATCGTTTATAATTTTTTATTCATTACGGATCGATTACACTAGTAGACCACATTACCTTATTTTGCATGCAATATGACTTTTTGTAATTGGGAAGCTAAACGCCTTATATCTCTTGCGATCCCAGTATTTTTAGCACAAGTAACGCTCGTTTTAATGTCAGTGGTTGACACCATCATGGCAGGACAAGTTAGTCCAACTGATCTTGCTGCATTATCAATTGCAACCGGCATTTGGAATCCGGCCATGCTCGCGCTCCAGGGAATACTTTTAGCTCTAACAGGTATTGTTGCCCAATTTAGTGGCGCCAATGATAAAAACGGTATTAGCCATTATTTTCAGCAAGGTTTATACCTTGCGGGTGTATTAAGCATAGTGGGTATCTCCATTGCTTATTTTGCCGATATTATTATCTTCAAACTTGATACAAGTGCAGCTATTGCTACCATGGCAAATGACTATATTCACTTTGTTAAGTGGGGAGTATTCGGGTTTTTATTCTTTAGTGTCTATCGTAATATTACCGAAGGAATGGGCATGACTAAGCCCGCTTTTTATATCAGCCTTATTGGCCTTGCGATCAACATACCTGCCAATTATATTTTTATTCATGGAAAGTTTGGCATGCCCGCTTTAGGCGGTGCTGGTTGCGGGATAGCCACGGCTCTCGTGTTTACGGCCATGGCCATTGCACAAGTAATTTACTGCCAACTAAGTAAAAAAGTAGATGCTAAAACACTGCTTGCTAACTTTAAAAAACCACAACTCACTACCATGTGGACGATTACAAAGGTGGGAATTCCGATATCACTGGCTACTTTTTTTGAAGTTACTTTATTTGCCTGTATTCCATTATTTATAGCTCATTTAGGCGCTGTCGCCGTGGCGGGGCATCAAATTGCAGCAAGTGTAACAACACTCTTATTCATGATGCCCTTGAGTTTATCTATCGCTATCAGTATTCGCATTGGTAATTTATATGGGCAACATCATTATGAACAGCTCAAAAAAGCAATCTCCACAAGCTACATTTTAGCCGTGATGATTGCCATACTCCTTGCTACTCTTACATTTTTTGGCCGCGATATCATTAGCCACTTATACACAGATGATGCCCATGTAATTGCATTAGCCACCTCAATCATGGTTTTAGCGTGTATATACCAGCTACCCGATGCGCTACAAGTAGCCGCCAATGGCATATTACGAGGCCTAAAACACACCACCCCTATCTCATACATTACATTTATTTCGTATTGGTTAGTTGGCTTTGCTCTAGGTTACGTTTTAGCACGCACAGATTTCATTGTGCCAGCTATGGGCCCACATGGTTTTTGGATTGGTATTATTGTAGGCTTAAGTGTTGCCGCCATTTTATTAATGCTAACCGTTGCAAATAGATTCAAACATGAGCCACTTAAAAACGCTTAAAACAGATAATCAGCACAGTAACCAAACTTGGCAGTTTGGTTACTTATTTACATTGTTAAGCTGCTTATTACTCAGTGCCTGCACAGATAAGCCCAGCGATGTTTATCTACAATACCAACAACGCCTAGCCAATACATTAGAACAACCGCTAAGTCAGGCTCCCGAACTCAACAATATAGTGTTAACGCCTATTCATTATGAGCAAGAAGCGCTAACAACCCAGCAATTAAGTCTATTACAACTGGCACAGCTTTCTCATTGCAAACTAAATACCCTCATTGCTGAACGTAATAGTCAATTGGGTAAACTTGCAACGCCTGCCAGTCAATTAATCTATCAAATTCAATTTATTCAACTCGCACCCGCTTGTTTAGAGAAGCTAGAACCTAGCTCAAAAAGTTATCTTGCAATCAAAGGAGAGTTAAATAATAAAAAGCAGCAGTTAGTAGTGCAGTTCAATCAATTGCTTTATAACGATCCAGAATTAAAACGGACATGGCAACTCACCAGTTATACATTAGATACTAACCTAGCTGGCCTTACCGAGACTGAAGCTGCACTAAATCAGTTAGCAACGTTGAAACAGCAAATTAAGCAACAGCAATATGCACAGATAGATACCCAAGCGCTCTACCCACTTTTGTCACAATTGCACCAATATAACTTTAATCAAGCCCTGATAAGCGCCGTACGTCAGCAAACACAGTTAAATAATAGTACCAGTGACTATTTGGCAAACGTTGATCTAACCATGCTATGTAATCCACTGAAGAATAAACGCCAAGCGCAGATCGTGAGTAACATATTCAAAAAATATTACTTAGCGCAATTACAACCTTACCAAGCACAACTATCAGGAGCGTTAGAGCGTTTAATGCCGCTATACCAAGCCCTTTGGCTAAACTCTACAAGCATGCAACCGCAAATAGCAGCCCTGTTAAGCCCAAGCCAGCCTAGTAATTTACTCATAGCATTTAAGGATTCAGCTAAAAGCCATGTATTTTGGTGGCAAAATTTTTATAAAACGTGTGAAATCAGCCCAATATGAGTAAAAAAACGGCAAACGAACTAAAAAATACGTTTCCCGCTTGATTCACTAAAGCACACGCTATATATTAGCGACCGTTGTTAAGCAATTAACACAACTTAAATTTATGATACGACCGTAGCTCAGTTGGTTAGAGCACTACCTTGACATGGTAGGGGTCGGTGGTTCGAATCCACTCGGTCGTACCAAATTTATTCTTTACTTAAAGAATAAATTTATTTAAGAATTCAAAAAATTGTACGACTGTAGCTCAGTTGGTTAGAGCACTACCTTGACATGGTAGGGGTCGGTGGTTCGAATCCACTCAGTCGTACCAATTCTAAATATTAAAACTCTAAAAAGAAAAAGCACTCCCTACTCTTGATCACCCGGTCCAAGGGTCGGTAGTTCGAATCCACTCGGTCGTACCAATTCTAAATATTAAAACTCTAAAAAGAAAAAGCACTCCCTACTATTGAGCACCCGGTCCAAGGGTCAGCAGTTCGAATCCACTCAGTCGTACCAATTCTAAATGTTAAAACTCTAAAAAGAAAAAGCACTCCCTACTCTTGATCACCCGGTCCAAGGGTCGGTGGTTCGAATCCACTCAGTCGTACCAATTCTAAATATTAAAACTCTAAAAAGAAAAAGCACTCCCTACTCTTGATCATCCGGTCCAAGGGTCGGTGGTTCGAATCCACTCAGTCGTACCAATTCTCAATATTAAAACTCTAAAAAGAAAAAGCACTCCCTACCCTTGGTGACCCTGCATTAGGAATAGCAATTAGAACCCACTTCAGTGTCTAATTTTGAAAACCGTGGTCATATTCCTCAATTATTTAAAGCTAGGGTCTTTGGGAATATCATTTCGCCTGGTTATATATACGATGCATTCATCACCACTTTCATGGCTATACTTTCTAAGTTGATTGATGGGCACTGAAAAAGTATCCCCTTTGTTTAGGATAATTTGTTCACTTACTAGATCAACTTTTAGACTTCCTTGCTGAACAAATATGACCTCTTCTTCAAATCGTTGATGCAAAGGAATACTTGAATTAGGCATTAATTTTAATGCTGAAATATTAAAACCATGACTCCAATTGAGCTGTGCTTTAATTAGGGATTCAGCATTAAGTTTCCCCACTAAAGGCGCTTCAAATACCCCCTCAAATTGGCTCAAATAAGAGTTTTTACACCAGTTAAATTCAGATGTTCTTATGACTGTTTTTGCAAGGTCATCATCAGTTATAACTCTATGCTGTGCAATTTGTTCTGGAGTTGTTTTAGCCATTGGTTGAACACTATCTGGGATTTTTTCATTTAAGGTTGTGTCTACCAAACTGCCATTTTCTAATAAAATAAGACCAAACTCTTTTGCCATATCAAAAACTTGTGGTGCCCAAAGCACTCTACCAGGATCATCACTGCCCAACACTGCATATAAATAACCGATGCCATCACCAACGTTTTCAAACCCTCTAAAAATATCCATTGGGATCGAAATAATGTCACCTTCATTTAAAGTTACTTTTGCGTCATTACCATCAACACCTGTATAAAAGACCCACGTACCACTGTGTACAACAAAAATCTCTTCAGTTAGGTGACTATGTTGTGAATTTAAACACCCTGCAGGCTGGCGAGCACCACCTATGTTAAAACCGTGTGCAATAGAAATATGAACATGCTGATTCGGATTTTCAGCAACACCTGGTCCAATTATCGTAAAGTTTTCTTTTTGATCGCTACCTGGCGAACGCGTATCAATAAACGCATTTTTGCATGGAATTAAATCATCGTATCTAACTAAACGTTCTGAAAATAAACTCATCATTCTCTCCTAATTAATTACTGTGCGGTCCAGCCGCCATCAATTTTTATACTTGTTCCTGTGATCATCGCCGATAATTCACTTAGCAAAAATACACATGCATTAGCCACATCAGTTGTTTGAGCTATTTTTTTCATTGGGATCATGTCGTACACAAATTTTTTGAATTCAGGGTTTTCAAGCATTGGCTTTGTCATGGATGTTTCAACAAATGTGGGGGCCACAGTATTGACACGTACGTTTTGTGGGGCTAGTTCGACAGCGAGTGCTTTGCTTAGACCTTCAACTGCATGTTTGCTCATACAGTACAAAGTGCGGTTAGGTGAACCGACAAAACCCATTTGAGAGGACATATTCACCAACGCACCAGCGCCACTGTTTATTAATGCAGGTAGTGCAGCTTGGCTAATACGGTAAACACTGCGGATATTCATTGAAATTACATCATCGATGTTGTCGTCTGTTTGCTCAATCATTGGGGCAACACGATTAATACCAGCATTATTTAACAGACCATCTAATTTAGTAAGCCCTCGTAAATGCTCAAAAAATATATCGCTATTAATATCAAAAGGCCAAATCTCTATTTGTGATGGCGCATATTGCTTTAATACCTCTAAATCGTATTTTGTGCGTGCAACAGCAATGACATGCGCACCAGCATCAACGCACTTTTTCACACATGTTTTACCAATACCTTTCCCCGCTCCTGTTATTAAAATAGTTTTACCAAGTAATAGCGTTTTATCAAATCCCATTTATTTCACCTAAAATCTATATTGCATTCGAAGTCATTATTAATTAGAGTAACCCCAGATGCAAGATATTATTTAACCAGAAATTCTCATCAACCACATACAAAAAATAACTATATAAGGATTAAAAAATGATAAAGCATTTAAAAAAAGGTCAAGAAAAAGAGTCAAAAGAAAAACAAAATCAATCAGTAAGAGGTATAGTAGAAAATATACTTTCTCGTGTTGAGTCTGAGGGTGATAATGCAATTCGTGAGTATTCTATACAGTTTGACAACTGGACTCCGAAGTCTTTCAGGCTTTCTAGTGACGAAATCAAAGCATGTTATGCGCAACTCGATCATCAATTAATTGAAGATATAAAATGGGCACAGAGCCAAGTACGTAATTTTGCTCAAATTCAGCGTGATTCGATGAAGGATGTTGAAGTAGAAACCCTCCCAGGTGTAACACTTGGTCATAAACACATTCCCATGGATAGCGTTGGCTGCTACGTACCTGGCGGAAAATACCCGCTACTAGCCTCAGCACACATGAGCGTTTTGACAGCTAAAGTAGCAGGAGTTAAACGTGTTATCGCGATGGCGCCACCTTTTAATGGCAAACCATCACCAGAAATTGTAGTAGCGATGGATATGGCTGGGGCTGATGAAATCTATTGCCTTGGCGGTGTACAAGCAATTGCTGCGATGGCTATTGGTACACAAACTATTGCCCCAGTAGATATGATTGTAGGCCCTGGTAATGCTTTTGTGGCCGAGGCTAAACGTCAGTTATTTGGCCGAGTTGGTATTGATTTATTTGCAGGTCCAACCGAAACTCTCATTATTGCTGATGACAGTGTTGATGGCGAACTATGTGCAGCGGATTTGCTGGGCCAAGCAGAGCATGGCCCAACCTCTCCAGCTATATTACTTACAAACTCTGAGCAGCTCGCCATAGATACAATGGCAGAAGTGAAAAAGCAGCTTACTATTTTACCTACTGCAGATATTGCAGGTAAAGCATGGCAAGATCACGGTGAAGTAATTGTATGTGATACTTACGAAGAAATGATCCAGGTAGCAAACAATCTTGCATTTGAGCATGTACAAATAATGACAAAGAATACCGACTACTTTAAAGAAAACATGCAAAATTTTGGCGCATTATTTTTAGGTCCACAAACCAATGTATCATATGGTGATAAATGCATTGGCACTAATCATACACTACCCACAGGAAAGGCTGCGCGTTATACTGGTGGCCTATGGGTAGGAAAATTCATAAAAACATGCACTTTCCAACAAGTAACAGAAGAAGCTTCGGTTGTTGTTGGAGAGTATTGTTCACGTTTATGCGCTGCAGAAGGGTTCGCCGGCCACAAAGAACAAGCAGACATTCGTTTAAGACGATATAGGAAATAAATCATTGTCACAGCAAAAAAGAGTAACCTCATATGATGTCGCCCGCGAAGCGGGTGTATCACAATCAGCGGTATCACGTGTTTTTAGGCCAGGATTTAGTGTGTCTAAAAAAACCCGTGAAAAAGTAATCGCTACGGCTAATGAAATGGGCTACCGCCCCAATGCCATTGCTCGTATGTTGATCACCAAACAATCAGGTATGGTTGCGGTCATTCTTTCATCGCGAGCAAATCTAAATTACCCTGAGGTACTCTCTGAGCTTAATAAAGAATTAGCACTGAATAACAAAAGAGTGCTGCTCTTTACACTTGATCATGCTGACGAGCTCGACGAACTGCTTGAAAATATTTGGACATTCCAAGTAGATGGCGTTATTGCTCTAGCCGCTCATTTTGACAGTAAAAGCTTGGATTTATTTGCTAAGCATAGTACGCCTATCGTGCTGTATAACCGTAATGTGCCTGAATCGAGTGCAAACACTGTATGTTGTAATCACGAGAAAGGCATTAAACAGTTAATTGATTTATTACATAACTCTAACCATAAATCGTACCTAATTATTGCCGGTCCAGATGACTCTGATGTAGCTAACGAACGTCGTGAAATTGCCGAGAGTTATTTACAAGCACTAAAGGTGCAAGATACACCGGTCATTTACGGCGATTACGGCTATGAATCAGCTCGAAACTCACTGGCGCAATGGTTAAAAACAAACCCCCTACCCGATGCCATAATCTGTAGTAATGATGTAATGGCGATTGGTGTAATTGATGAGATAAAACAAAACTTAAACCTCAGCGTCCCTGATGATGTGTCGGTGGTTGGGTTTGATGGTATCAGCGCAGCTGCGTGGTATAACTATCAAATAACCACAATACAACAACCCATGAAACAGCTAACTAAAGCCGCTGTTGATATTTTAATGGAACGTATTGAAAACCCACAAGCAGCAGCTGAAGCACGCGTTTTTACAGGCTCATTAATTACGGGGAACTCTATTAAACAACGTTAAATTAAGGCATTTTTGTGGCCAAAAATCCTGTTTATATCTTACCCGGTACACTGTGTAATCATCGTATGTTTGAAATGCAAGTAAATGCACTTCAAACAGCTGGATATACACCTCATATTATTCCTATTTCTGAACAAGAAACGATTGCAGAAATGGTTGAATTTACCAAAGAACTGATCGAAAAACCTGCACCTATAATTGGTTTTTCAATGGGCGGAATTATTGCGCTTGCACTGTTAAAATCAAATCCTGAGCTAATTGATTCACTATGTTTAATATCAAGTAACTGCTTGGCTGATAAACCAGAACGTCTCGCAATTAGACTTAAACAAATACATCAAGCACAACAAACCAGTTTGACTGATGTACTAAATAAAGATTTTTTACCTCACTATTTCTATCAGTCAAAGCATACAGATAGCCAATTAGTTTTAAACATGGCAAATGAATTAGGGCTCAACGCTTTTAGCGCGCAACTGCACGCACTTGCCACTCGGGAAGATACATTAAAAGTGATTGAAAAAACTGATAAAAAGTTACTTTTTATTGGTGGTGAACAAGATCCACTGTGCGCTAGCGACGTACAAAAAATGATGCATAGCGCCTGCCCGAATAGCGACCTAATTTTATTGGGTCAGTGTGGGCATTTTGTACCTCTTGAAAGGAGCAACACGCTAAATACTTTACTATTAGATTGGTTAGGAGCAGCGCAATGAACTTAAAACAAAAATTAAATAATAAACAACTTCTTTTAGGCACATTTATAAAAAGCACTCACTATCATAATACTGAGGTCCTTGCTCATTCTGATCTTGATTTATTGTGCTTAGATGCAGAACATGCACCATTTGATAGGGGGGATTTAGATAGTTGTATTATGGCAGCTCGCACTAAAAATATGCCAACTCTTATTCGCGTTAACAACACCGATCACGCTACTTTACTTAGTTGCTTAGATATAGGTGCTGATGGCCTAGTTTTACCTCATATTAAATCACCTGAACAAGCTAACGCTATTATTAAAAACTGCTTTTATGGTAATAACGGCAGGGGCTACGCAGGCTCAAGTCGCTTTGCAGGTTACACCACGCATGCGTTAACTGATAACTTAGCAGCTAACAAGTCATCCACCTGCATTATCGCGCAAATAGAAGATGCCGATGCTCTTGATAATATCAATGCTATTTGTCAAATAAGTGAAATTGATTGTATTTTTATTGGCAGAATGGACTTAACTATTTCACTGGGAGAAACCAACCCAAGCGCCTCTGCAGTTATTGACGCAGTGACTAAAATAGCAAATGCCGCAGCAAGGCATAATAAATGTTGCGGTATGTTTGTTGGTAACCTAAGTGAGCTAAATCATTGGCAATCACTTGGTGTAAGCTTTTATTTATTAGGCTCTGATCACAGCTTCTTATTGAGTGGTGCTAAGCAATTACGTAGTCAATTTGAAGAGACAATAGGCATAACAAAATCATGAGCACTCATAATAAAAATAAAGAACTAATTAAAGAATTTACAGACTCGCTTTATAACTTTGATATAAATACTCTAAAAACAAAAGTCACCAATCTATTTGCAGAAGATGCTTTAATACAACTTTGCCACCCGTTCGAAACCTTAGCAAACCCAAACGCACTAATTGAGCAAGTGTATACACCACTTGCCGATGCATTTATAGGACTAGAACGTCGCGACACTATCGTTATGGCAGGTAGCTCTTTGAACGAATCTGATTGGGTTGGTTGCTGCGGATACTATACCGGATCATTTGAAAAATCGTGGTTAGGTATCCCTCCTACAGGCCATCAAGTCAGTATGCGTTTTCATGAATTTTACCGTATAAAAAATAACAAAGTAGTCGAGACTCAAGTCATTTGGGATATTCCTGAAGTTATGATTCAAGCTAACGTTTGGCCGCTTTCGCCAAGTTTAGGTAAAGAGTGGCATGTGCCAGGACCTGCAACGCAAGATGGACTTATCAACACCCCTTACAATCTAGCGCAAGCAACGCGAAGCTTGAATGTCGTTGGCAATATGTGTCATCACCTCGGCTTTTATGCTCAAGGCGGTATACCTGCAATGAAACTTGAACAGTTTTGGCATCCTCACTGTAGCTGGTATGGACCAAGCACAATAGGCACTGCTCGCGGTATTAAAGGCTTTAGAAATTGGCATCAAATCCCATTTTTAAATGCTCTCCCCAATCGAATTGGTGACGCAAGTAAAGGCTATTTATTTGGCGACTCAAACTACGTTGGTTTTACTGCGTGGCCAGGAATGAATATGACTATTAGCCATGATGGATGGTTAGGTATCGCACCGGCCAATCAAAAAATAACAATGCGTAGCCTTGATTTTTGGCGCATAGAGAACAACCTTATTCGTGAAAACTGGGTGTTAATAGATATACTTGATGTTTACCATCAAATTAATGTAAATGTATTCGCTCGTATGAAAGAACTCGCTAAAGCCCGTTATTTAAACTTTGCGCCTTAATCTATTGACTGTTCACATCTAAAAAACGCTGTAAGTGACAGCGTTTCTATTTCAGTCTAATTATACCAACCGTGTTAAATTACTAACCATTTATAGCAACAAATAAATACAGTGATAACAAGGTTAATATTTTGGCATGCAGTTGTTCTCGCCAATTACTCCTGCATTGCTTTATCTCCTTCATGCATGCAGTAGTACATAATAAATGACTAACGCAGTTAGCGCTTTATTTAGCCCGCTGTAATAATTAAATATTTAAGTCGTTCGGTATTACATATATGGATTAGCGATACTTTGTGTGCGTTGCAAAATATCTAAACCTTGTTGTTTTAACCAGTAAGGTAAATCAATAATTACCCAGTTTTCCACCAGCTTATCACCTTCACGATGATACACATCAACAACGCGCATATCTGCTGGTGTATTTGCTCCTGGCAACCCTAAAAAACCACCGATTGCCGTATTTGTTAAATTAGGCCAACCAAAAAAACATGCATATTCATCTTCTGCAAAGCGGCAAATATGGCCATTAAATACTTTACCGGTTAACCCTTCTCTGAAAGGATACATATGCTGTTGCTGGTATCGCTCAATTGTGTACGTTGCACCAATCCCTGCTGGGCCATACCAAACCATATTTTTATCCCATGTTTTAGCAAGTACTTCTGGGGGACAACTATTTACACCACTTTGATTTAATGCAGTAAGGTTATCAATCATCTGATTAACCAAGTTCATTGTCCGTGTGCTTTGTTCTTCGCTACCGGCGCCTAAACGTACTCCATCATGAGTGCGCGGCCCAGGATAGGTAAAATATTGCCCTGTAGAGAGCGGTAATGGATTTAAACCTACCTGCAGCATTACGCCTATAATATCAACAAAAAACCCAGTTTGAATAATTTTACCGTCTTTAACGCAGTTAAATTCGGCGTAGCGAATTGTCACTAGTTTATGAGAAGGTGCAATACCGAGCCAATCACGATCAAATAGCCCCATAAAATGCCCCATGCTCATCACCCATTCACCACCATCGGCTTCGCTTTGTCCTGCAATAAAAATATCTTCGCGGCGTTGCAATGCTTTAAAAGAATGAAATAAAGGCTGCCAAACTTGCTCAATTACTCCATTAATATTGTCTAGTTCGTTAAAAGGATGAACGCCTTTGAAACGGTAGTCATCAGCCATATAATTATTAAATAAATCATTTAAATCATTACCTTGTGTTTTTTCCAGTGCGGCATGAAATTGACGAATAAATTGCTTATTATTAATTGTGTCTATCATGATGTTGCCTTAATGTTTGCGCAGTCAAATTTATACTCTTGAACTAAAATAAATACCTATTCTCAGAATGTATGTTATTTCAAAAGTAATGAAAAGCCTGTTAATAGTGAGTTATATATTGGTTTAAAATAATACTAATGACAATTGACTTCGAAGTCAAAGTGATTCATGATGATTCAAAATAAAAAGTATAAATAGGCTATTCAGCCCGTAATACCTAATCTAACAGGATTAATTATGAATGATTTTGGAGTGTTAAATTGGAGCATTCTCATAGGCTACATTTTTGCAAACCTAGTACTGGGGTTTGTAATAAGTAAGAAAGTAAGTAGTGCCAATGATTTTTATATTGGCAGAAAAACAACACCTTGGTGGGCTATCGGTATATCTGTGGTAGCAACTTATGTCAGTGCGCTGACATTTTTAGGTGCACCGGCATGGGCCTATAAAGAAGGCCTGTCTGTTATTGCAATACATTTAAACTACCCTCTTGTGATTGTTGCCGTTGTATGTTTATTTTTTCCATTTTTTTATAATGCTGGCGTGGCCTCTATCTATGAATACCAAGAAAGACGATTTGGTAAAAAAGCGCGTATATTAATTTCTACTATTTGGCTCATCTCACAAACAATGGGCTCAGCAGCTGTGCTATATGCAACCTCTTTAGTCCTCGCTTTTATCGTAGATATAAACGTAGTTACAGCCATATTTTTAGTAACTATCATTGCGCTAGTTTACACCATGCTAGGAGGGATAACGGCGGTCATATGGACTGACGTTATTCAATCCGCCATATTATTTATAGGTGCAGGCATTATTATGTATGCATTAATAACATCGATGGATGGCTCATTTAGCTCAACGCTTAGTGAGCTAAAAACACAAGGTAAACTAGACCCGCTTAATTTCTCATTCGACTTTACGCAAGTTACCACGGTTTGGTCTGGGGTATTGGCTATGTCGCTTTATCACATCACCGTTTACGGCACTAATCAAATGATGGTGCAACGTACTCTTGCAGCTAAAAACATTGGTGATGCCAAAAAGTCGTATTTACTAATGGGTTTTATTGCGTTCTTTATTTACTTATTTTTTATCTTTATGGGTGTGTTGTTTTATAGCTACTATGGTGGGCGCACATTTGAAAATGACAACCTCATTATTTTACAGTTTGCAGCGGATTACGGCCTCCCTGGATTAATGGGAATTATAGCTGCTGCAGTTATGGCTGCATCTATGTCCAGCCTAGACTCTGCGCTTAATTCACTTTCGACTATTAGTACTATCGATTTTTACAAAAAATACTTTGCCCCCGATAAAAATGATGCGCATTACTTAGGGGCTACTCGCTTATTCACCCTTGGTTGGGCAATCATCATCATTGTGCCTGCAATTATGTATCATCTTTATAGTGAAGGCTCAATTTTAGAAATTCTAACTAAAGTGGGTTCTTATTTTGTGGGTGCTCAGCTTGGCATGTTTGCTTTAGGTTTTTTCTCTAAACATGCAACCGAAAAAGGTCTACTCATTGGCACTTTGATCTCATTTGTAACTGTCGCATTATGTGCATTGTATACCGATATAGCATGGCCTTGGTACTGCGCAATTGGTGCTCTCACTTGTGTGGTATTTAGCATAGCTTTAAGTATCGCTATTGATGGTTTTCAACAGGAATACAATGAGTACACAATTAAAGGTCAACTAAAAGTGTTTAAAGACGAAAAGCGCCCCGAGAAAGAAAATGGCTGGTATTTAGTCCCAGGTAAGTTCGATTCAATTAATTATTGGCTTCTTGGTTTTTTTGTATTGACCTTCACGTCTCTAATGTTATTTGAATATTTTGTATAAGGTGAAAAAATGAATATTTTAGAACAACTTTTTGAAAATTTCAGTGCAGCACAATTGCAAAATCAAGCGCTATTAGCTGATAACGTTCAGTGGCAAGTAAGCCATCCATTTACACCTATTACTTCAAAAAAAAATGTTATAAATAACTACTTTGGTGTGCTTAAAAACTCATTACCTGATATTGAGCGAAAACCATTTATTTCTATCCAAGGCGAATATAACAAGCAGCAGTGGGTATGTGCCACGGGTTATTTTACCGGCACATTTGTAAAACCACTTTGCGGCATTCCTCCTAGTGGCAAAAGTATTTTTATTCGCTATAGCGAAATGGCTCAACTTGAGAACAACCAAATTGTAAATGTTTTTACTTTTTTAGACTTAATAGATGTAATGAATCAAGTTGGTGTTAATCCACTTCGACCTAGCTTGGGGTATAGCGGTTTAATTATGCCACCTTCGACCCTTGATGGCGTTCTAAAATCTTCTAAAGACAGTGAACTAAGCAATACCAATCAACAACTTGTGATTGATATGCTTAGCGAACTTGGCCGATATGACGGGAAAGATTTATACAGTATTAACCTTGAAAAATATTGGCACCCAGATTTCATTTGGTACGGTCCTGCAGCGATAGGGACAACACGGGGAATTAGCGGTTTCAGAGAGCATCACCAAGCGCCCTTTTTGAAAGCCTTTCCTGATCGTGGGATTAATAAAACATTGTGTTTGATCAGCCACAATAACTTCGTTGCTACTGGCGGCTGGCCGCATATGTATGGTACGCACACAGGTAATGACTGGTTAGGTTTGCCTGCATCAGGAAATAAGCTTTTCCCGCGTGTTATGGATTTTTGGCGTTGCGAGAACGGCGTTTTAAAAGAAAACTGGGTGGCTATAGATATCCCTCACTTACTTAATGGAATGGGTATTGATATTTTCGAGCAAATGAAAAACAAAATAGCTGCAGCTAACTAAGAGGTATTAATGAACACACATAGCACTATAACCCAACCATACTGGCTGCCTTTATCTAGTATATTAAATCCGCAAATTAAAAAGCAGCAAGCGCTTGTCGGCTTTGATGAGGAATTTGTTGATATTGTTGATTATATATTACGGATAACGCATCGTATTTGGGAGCAAAAAAACATTGGATTATGCTATCGCTATTACGCTGATATATGTCCTGTTTTTACTCTTGGCGGATACAGCGAAAACATTGAAGATGTTATTCAAGGCACACTTAAAACCATTGCCGCATTCCCTGATAGGAGCCTAATTGGCGAAAATGTCATTTTTTCACAAGAAGAAAATGATCACTACTATTCATCGCACTTGATTAGTAGTGTAATGACAAATACTGGCAACTCAGAATTTGGCCCTGCTACAAATAAAACAGGTCGCGTCACAACAATTGCTGACTGCGTCTGTTATAAAAATCAAATTGTGAAAGAGTGGCTCGTACGCGATAACGGTTTTTTGGTTAAGCAACTTGGCTTAAATATTATCGATGTAGCCAAACACATGGCCAAAATACCAAGTACAGAAAAGCATATGCAATGGCTTGAAGATGAGTTTTTTCGTGTGCAAGCAATTGAGCACCGCACTTCAAGCACCCCTATTTTAAAAGGAGATCATGCAGCTTTTGCTCATAACTGGCTCGACACTTTATTTAATCAAAAACAATTTTCAAAAATACACGAGTTTTATAGCTTAAATGCCACACAACAATGGCCTAGTGGCAGAATGGCCAGGGGTCTTGCGCAAATGAATGGCACATTTATACAGTTTTTTGCCAATTGTCCTGACGCAAAATTAACGATTGATCATCTGGCTATTACACCATTTGAAAATGATAGCGACGATATTGCTATACGCTGGTCACTCGCTGGACATTTTAATCCACAAAGTAGTGAATTAAATAAGCTGAAAAATCTTCCTTACTTTCTTTTAGGCGCATCACACTTACGTATCAAAAACGAAAAGATCATTGAAGAGGTGACCGTTTTTGATGAGATAGCCTTATACACAAACTTATTTAAAACGCAGTTACTACATAGCCAGAATCAGGAGGTAAATGCATGATCAATGCAATTATCGATTTATATACAAAAGCGGATATTCAAACAATAAGCAATAAACTACTGCGCAGTAGCCGCTGGCAACAACATCACTTTACAGCCATGGGCTCACTACAAGCACACCCTCTTTGGCTCAGCTTTTTAGCGCAATATGGGGTATCAGAACTACTCAGTAAAACCCATAATAAAGGCGGCGAACTTGAAACCTTACAACTCGTTTTACAGCCTAAAAAGCTGCAAAACCCAGTACGCTTATCATTTGTAATAAAGCACAACGGTACATTTATCAAGTCTGTAAAATGCGTAATTGATACCCTGTTACTTGCTAGCAATGTATACAGTAGCGAGAGCGTTATAAACAATACTACAGTGAGCCCAAAGTTACCGAAAAGTGATCCTATCGTAGTGAGCGATTTAGATAATCAACTCCATCCAACCACCTTCCACGCGATCCCTAGTGCTATTTGTTCACTAACAAGCCTAACAGCTCAAGTATTAGATACATGGTGGCAAATTTGGCAAAAGAATCACCTAGCTAACTTTGAAGACCTGTACACTAAAAATGCAACGGTTGTGCTTGCAGGTAATAACGAAATACAATCTAAAAATGCACTGTTTGATCATCATCTCGCGCTATCACAAACACTAAGTAGACGCTATGCACAGCTAGAAACAGTTCAGTTTGATGCACACCTTAATCAAGCTGTGGTGTGTTGGACATTGGATGGAACTTTTAATACAAAACACATTCGTGTTCGTCAACAGATGCTCAGTATTATTTGCATCACCGATAATCAAATATCCAGTGAAGTGATGCAATTTGACACCTTAGCCTTAAATCAGCAGTTTGATCTTTAACTCTTTTCACTTTGTGCGCTCTGTGAGCGCATTCTTGCCTCTTTTCATCTACTAAGTAAAATTTCTATTATTCAATAAAATGACTTGAAAAAACTAAGATCTGTTAACCTAGGGCGTGTTGACCTTTCGTGATTGATTTTCAGCAGTCTATTTGGTATTTAGGCAAGGCAGCGCCTATGGTGTGTGGTTGTTCCCCATAAATAGGCGATAACGCAGTATAAATGCCAAACATGCGCTGCCCAAAGGGTTCTTCCTAGGGGGATTAATCGCTACGTGACATTTGACCTAGTGGCCTAAACATATTGATCACGCCCGCTATCTACATCCATGTGGTTATAAAAGATGGTTAATTACAAGTAACTTGCCTGACATTCAGACCGTAAATTAATCTGTTAATAAACCTCTTAGCCAGAGTTAAATAGTACACTTTCTGCTTAGGGACACTTAACACATATAATGCGATGCTTTTCATTATAACCATGGACCCATATGCAAAATGCCAGCTAGGTAATAGCTGGCTAATATTGAGTTAATGATTATATTCTGAGTAATTTAAAACTGATATTTTACGCTCATTCCCCAAGTCCGTGGATTATTCCAATTCGCCTGAACTGAGTTTGCAGGCAGAGCACCTACAATTTTTGAATGAACTACGCCACGTGTTAGTATTGCTTTGTCACCTATATTTTTAACATAGGCTTCTACTTGTACATTGTCGTTTATGTACCATGTTAAGCGGGCGTCAGCCATTAAATGCGCATCTACTTGCACTTCAGGTATATTCGTATCAAATGCGTAATAATCATCTAAGTAATTCATTTGAATATATGGCACTAAGTACGACTCACCACCTAAACTAAATTCGTAACGAGCAGAAAGCCCCATACTATATTCAGGTGCCATAGCTGGTCGCCACCCTGCAAAACTAAATTGGCTGTTATTGTCATTTATATCTTGACGGCCACCTTGATTACCTAGCCCTAACAATGGGCGTAATTGCTCATTACCAACAGCAAAACCATCCGCAAACTCGCTATCAAGTAATGACAGCGTGCCTGTCAGCGTTAAATTATCAATAGGTATCCATTGAATGTCTGCTTCAAGGCCTTTAGTTTCAATATCGCCACCATTTTCATAATACTCAAACGTAGTAGCACTGCCAGCAGACACGCACTCTAGAACAGTTTCCCCCGTTGTTGTGTCGTTGCATGAAGTAGCAAATAACTGTGCTTTTACATCATCGTACTTATTCATAAATACAGAAAGATTTAAACGCATTGCCCCATCAAGTAAATAGCTTTTCATACCCATTTCGTAAGAAATCACATCTTCATTGTCATAAAGAGGATCTGCACCACGGGCTACAACACGTGAGTCATTAGCACCTCCTGTTCGATACCCTGTTGCTACACTTGCATAAATCATGATGTCTTTACTTACATCATATTCAGCTGCCGCTTTGTATAACAATGCTGAATCGTCCCAATCAGGTATGGTTTCGCCTGTAAATGTTTTATCATCTTTATTTACACGCAGGCCACCAACAATACGTAGCTCATCATTAATTTGGTAACGCAACTGCCCGTAAGCCGCAAATGATTTAGCGGTATGCGGATCATAATCAGGATTCCCCCATGAAGGAACAACCACTGAATCTGAAATACCATCACCTGTTGTATCAGCATGGGATAACCAACTCCAATCAGCTTCTTGATCAAAGTAATAAAGCCCACCAATCCACGAAAGATCGGAATCATTGTTTGATGCAAACTGAAGTTCAGAAGATAATGTTTTTTGATCATCTTGACGCCCGAACCCACCGACAAAATCAAGGCCGCCATCACTATAGTCGTTATCGTAATACTGTTTTCCATTGAGCGTTGAATAGTTCGTTGTCCATTTCACATCAGCAAAATCCGTATACCATTCAAGTGCAACTGTTGTAGAAAAGCTCTCTTGTTTATCTAATGAAAAGCCATTGCGATAAACGTCATAAGGACCAAGATCGTCACGTTGCGCATCACCTGGTTGATAAATATGCCCAGGTGTAATAACTGGTTCAGGGTTGAACACGCCTGAGGCAGGCGACGTTTCAGTTACTTGATAACCTGCTATTTGTTGATAACCCCAAATAGCTTCTGAATTGGAGTTTTTCCTCGCATAATCAAAGCGTACTGTTGCATTAAAAGCATCATTTGGCTCCCATTTAGTAACGTTACGCACATAGAACTGGTTTTTCTCACGCAGATCATCAGATGGGCCAGAAATAACTAAATTATTAATGTAACCATCATGGCGATCAGATGCCACAACGAAACGTGTTGCCACAGTGTCACTTACCGGCAAATTTATAATACCTTCATAGGCACTTCGGTTATAACCACCCGTCTCAACTTTTATACTCCCCAGTAAATCGTCAAAAACAGGTTGGTTGGTAATAATATTTATACTACCTGCAAATGTATTGCGGCCATATAGAGTTCCTTGTGGTCCTCGTAACACTTCAATACGTTGCACATCAACAAGAGCTCCTAAGCCTGATGATGTTGTAGGTACATAAATACCATCTTGAAATATCCCCACTATTTGCTCTGCAATACCTGTACCTGCAACCCCTACTTCGTTGGTGCGTGCTCCGCGCATTGCTGGGCGTACTTCCCCGCCAGATGATCCCATGCGTAACCCAGGAACGACTTGTTCAAGTCCCGTAACATCAATAATACCTGCACGAGCAATATCAGCCTCTCCTAATGCAGTAATTGATGATGATACTTCCTGTAAATCTTGTGATCGCCTGTTTGCTGTTACTGATATGCGCTCAATAGTAGGCTCTTTAGCTTGTACCTGCGTTTCTGTTGATGTTTGATCCGCACCGTAAACGTTCATTGTTGTCGCTGCAATAGCGCTAGTAACCGCGAAATGAACGAGGGTCCGTGTAAATTTAGTTGTCATTATTTTTATGCTCCCAGGTTTTAAATCTTATGTAGCTCTCCCCATACCTACATTTCAATTTTTTATAGTATACAAATATAGCAATTGAAATGTACTCACCCAGAATAGACTTCGAAGTCAAACATATCAACAAAAATATTTAACAATCAATTAATAAATATTTAAAAATCTTTTAAATCAACTTATTGAAATTGTATTTTTTTGGTTTCGGAATCTAAAATTTGGATGTTTCAATCGATTTTAGTTGGTGGATGTTAATTAACCTGAACTTTTACTAATGGGGTTAGCCGTGTACTCATATTAAAATATAAATAGACATTACGCTCTCCTGTTAAAGTTTTTAGTAGTAGAGCTATGACAGTAGATTAAATGCTGTTAGTACTGAAAATAACCTCCAGACAAACAATTGTTTATTACTTTAATTACTCGAATGTTGGTGAAGTAAAGTTAATTTTCCCATTGTGCTGTCACTGAAGTACACATAGCTATTTGCTTTTATACATTATATTTGAGTGGTATTTCATACGTCGTATGTACACAAAATAAAATAACTGAGCACTTCATAGCATTAAATTAGTGATGTGATGAATACCCATGATTATCTCCTAAATAAAAAGAGGATGTACCGCTGGCTAAATACTTACGAGTCTACTAGCTGGGTGCAGGTAATATGATGATTTAATTAGAAGAGGCATCGAAAAATAAACGATGCCAAGGCAACAGTAATACAAGGAATCATTTTACAATTAAAGCACATTTCAATATGTAGTCCCTATTTACATTTTGAATATATGGTAACTCTAAAAATTACAACCACTTAAGTTATAGCTTGTAATCTTATTTCACAGTTTTCAACAGAAAATGTCTTTTCGTGAGTAATTTCAACTTTTTTATTATCAATACTTGAGTTAAAAAAAACGTTGTCACCTTCAACAGTAATACTGCCAATTTGTTTTTGCACTGTTATACCTTCACTTGTTAAGTTAATATCCATGTCATCTGTAAACCCAACGGAAATAGGATCTGCGCCAAGCGTTAGATTAAAGTTATGTGGCTTTACTAAGGAGATCCCAGCGTTTATTGGTTTTAAAGTAATGTTGATTGATGCTTTACGGAATACTTCCTCTGAAGTTGCGACCATTAAACCAATTACAGCTCCAGTTACAACAACCCCCATTGTGTAACTTAAACCAAGGTTCATTACAATCAGGCCAATTGCACCACCAATCGCGCCTGCGATTAAAGCTACTTGTACTTTCAAATTTGGAACTTTTAATGAAGCAACATAACCCGCTGCCGCCCCACTAATACTCCAACCGACTAGCCTCCCAATCTCATCAGAAAAAATGCCCATTGATAAAAATGCTAATAAACCACCCGCGGCGCCAATTCCGAGCCCTTTGGATGCTCCGTTGAGTACTTTATTTGTGTTATTCCATGAGTTACTTTGGTAATAATTTTGTACATAAACAAGAAAAGCACCTATGAGAGCCGCATCTATTGCACCTGTTAAAACCCAACTACTAAAAGGTGAATCAAGAATACCTAAAATATTTGCCAATATTGCACTAACTGCACCACCAATACCTGCTCCTGCAGCGAATAATCCCTTTTTATTTATCATATTCCGTCCTATAGAAAATTTTAGTGTGACTAATTTAAGTAGGTAAACGTCACCACGAGTGCTTTATTAAACCGATAACTGCTATTTATTAGCAATGATTATTTTATTGTTCAAATGCATGGTTTATACTTTTCCTTTATTTACTATCGACCATTTGAATATTCAATAATCGATCACCTCTTTCATTACCAATTAATAAATTAATACTGTCTGTAATTTCAATTTGGCTACCAATTACATAAGCTTCTTTTGTTGTGGCATTTATTAAGTTAGGCATATTTTCATTCACTAAATACCAAGCATGGTTATGAAAAACAAAATATCCTTGTCGCTTTTTATCACTTTCTAACAGCCTTTCATTAGGAGTAGTAAAACGGTTAGTGTGCCACCGATATAATGATTGATTCGTGTACACCATTAATCTATGGTCATCAGAAACAAAGCGGCCTTTTTCTCTTTCTGAATAGAAGTTAATAACAGGAAGCAAGCCTTTGTACTTAGTGTTGCAAAAAGGACATGTAGGAGTCAGGGTGTTATCAAAAATATACCAGCCTTGCTCACAATTATCATTAACACATGGCTGAATCAAATCAATAGACTTAATTAGTGCGCTTTCCCACTCATCTGCTGTGGGTCTGCTTTGAGGCGAGTGAAGTCCCTCTATAAAAGCCCTTTCAAATAACTTACTTATATAAGGTCCGGTAATTGAGTAAGGGAGTTTATTCGTGTCTTTCCAAGGTAATTCGGTTGCTTTTACTCTTTCTATTTTTATTCTGTTATCAGTGTTTGTAGGGTGTTCCACAAATAAAGCTTGCTCTCCCATTGATAACATTTCATCTTTTTGAGGGTCTAGATCTCTAACTTTATCGCCTCTTAAAGGATGGCGTAACAATAAATAATTATAGATTAAAACAGCTAATGCATGCCTATCTGTGGATATATTAGGTAAACACCTTGCTGAGTCTGCTTTGGGTAAATGCGCTGTAGCCACAACCTCAGGTGCAATAAAATCAGGCGTACCGACAACGTCTGGTGGATATTTTCCCGGCACAACTAACCCATCAACGTCAATTATAGTTGCAAGTCCTTCTACTGGGGATACAAGTACATTTTTATAGCTTAAATCTGAATGAGCAAGTCCAGCGGCATGTAACCTGCGCACAGCCCTGGCAATAGTTAGTGATATTTTTAGATATTTAGACCAATCGCCTTTTTCACGGTTATCAAGAAATCGATTCTGATTATTTGCAGATGCAAACCATTTACCTTGCTTTTCTTTGCCTTTAATATTTAAAAAGTCATTATTCACCGAACCATAATCAAAGAAAAAATGCGCTTGATAAGATGGAACAACAACGCCTATTTTACCGTTATACTCAACTATTTTTTCTGGCCAACAAAAAAAACTTTTCCAGTAAGCACCTTTATCATGCCCAAAAATACTTTCGCGATACCGACCCGTTATCATTTCTAACCGTTCTATACTTGCATGGTCAAGTTTGTCTCTATAAAAAGCGACTACATAAGATTTACAAGGGCTAAAATACACATCTTTCATTGCCCCTGAACCAATTATTTCATCAACAAATTGAACCTCAGCGCCATCAAGTGCATTTATTTTAACTACTGCCATAAATCACTCCTTAACTAGGCAAATAGAAATTGTACGATCATCATGATTTCCTTTAGACCAAAAATCCATCCACTGCGTTAAACCTTGTAAACCATCTTCACGATTTTTGTGCATAACATGTGGCTCTACCTCATCCCATAACCTATCCCAATGAGGTAATGAGTCTAGTTGTTTTTCAGTTTCAAACCACGCATCTGTAATCCCATCAGTAGCGAGAATAAGTGCACTCATAGAATCAACTTTTTCGATTCTAACCCGTCTGTAGACACTGCCATCTTCAAATATTTTATTATCTAAAAATCGAGTTTGTCCTGCGAATTCACCGCTATCAGGTTCTCCCATTAAGATTACTTTTTTATTCTTATCGTAGATTACAATACCACCATCACCGATCCAAAAAGAGATAACGAGGTAACCACCTTCAACTTTTTTATGCGCAGCAAGTATTAACGTCGTAGAAAAATCTTTAGCGCTATCGCCTTTACTTGTATCAACACAGCTATTTATCGCTTTTGCAGCGTTAAATACGGCTTTTACAATAGTATGCTGATAAGCCTCTAATAATGATTTTTGATTTTCTTCACTCTTATTAATAGAAAAGTCGTTGTATGCATTCTCAAGTTCAATACCATAATGCCCTGTTAAAGACTCTTTAAGCGAGTCAGTTGCATTACCTACGGCAGCAAATGCGCCTTGGCGAGAATATTTACACGAACCGGCACCATCAGCAACACAACTAATAACCCATTCAGATGATTCATTACAATAAATTTTAAAATCATCATCACGATGAATACCTTTGTGAGCATGTGAACGCCCTCTTACACTACTTCCCATTAATAACATGCGATTATTTTCGCAATATGAATGATGCGTATCTGGTTTATGAAAACGTGCACTTTCATCCGAAGGGATGTTTTTCCAAAGTGACTTAGGATCTGGTACAAAAGTTATTTTAACTCTTAAAACAACACTCTGAACCTCTCCATTTGAATGTGGTATTGAACCGTATAAATCAAACTGATGATCGCCAACTTGATCAGTCATGCCAGATAATGCTAATTTTTCCGTATCAAATTCTAACCCCTCGAATTCATCAATACTTTTAGTTTGAAAAAAACTTACCTTTGCATCAGTATCATGATCCAGAGATATCAACTCTGAAAACAACGTATTTACTTTAACATTAGGCAAACGAATATTAATGACCAAAGGCGGTGTTTTTTTATTTACACTTAAATTATTCTTTTTTTTATGCAATTTTCCGCCCTCAACAGTTGTTAGACGCACGATACTTTTATTACTTTTTACCAACGGTATAAGCTCATTAAGCAATGCATTTATATGATGCTGTACAACAGTTTTATCTAAATACTGGTTTGCTCGCTTTTGAATAAACGATTGCTTTGTGTTTGTATGTGAGGCTTGCAATAAAAGATTTAACAAGGCTTGTTCAAGTTTTACTTTACTCATTAACCCTGCCCTCGTGTAATTAAAAAATCGGCACTTCCTTCATTAAATTTAATGTTTTTTTCGCACCAGGGACATGTAACAATGTTTTCGTCACCAACACATAGCAATTTACCACACGCACACATTGCAAAAGCGGACTGATTACCACATTGAGGACAAGGCGGAAAACCATCGAGGGAAGATGTATCAACTTGCTCTGCAACATAATTATCAGTAGACCAATCAAAATAGCTTTCTTCTAACTTATAAGCACCTTCTAGATGATAATATTGATGATTTTTAATAAACCGCTCCATACCTTCAACTAGTTTTGGTTTCGCGTATTTTATTAAATAAGGACGACGATTACTTGAACAACGACCTGTCAATGTTACGCAACTTGAATCTGAGATATTAAGTTCCGAGGTAGTGCCTATGACTTTTAAACCCGCGTTATTAACTTTATCTAAAGAAACTGGTGAATTTTTATTGTCTAGCTCTATCATTTGGCTTTGCGCCTTGACCGAGGCACTCACCCACTCAATAAATTTAAAAAATTGATTTTTATCTGTATTTTCTAGAGCTAACACCGTGTTTGAAATTTTATTAAGTATACCGACATCAGCATTCAAACCTAACGTAATAGCAATTAGACTGACGTTTTTTGCATATTTATCTGTCCATCGAATAATGGCCTGACTTGGGTCATCTGTAGGTTTACCATCTGTAATTAAAAACACAATAGGCTCCCAATCACCGCGTGTTTCAAATGTAGTTTTTTTTACATTAGTATCTATTTCATCCATTAGTACATTTAATGCACTACCAATCGAAGTGCCGCCTCCAACTGGAATTTTAGGAGGATAAAAAGAAATCAAATCAACTAAGGGGGCGATTGCTTTAGCTTTGCCAGCAAATGCAATGATACTAATATAAACAGTTTCTAATGAATGGGGATCTTGGCGTAAAGAAGAAACAATATTTTCGATTCCTTTCTCCATCAACTCAATTGGTTCTCCAGTCATTGATTCTGAAATATCTATAACAAAAAAAATTGGTAATCTACGCATCTTATTTCCTTATAATACGATTTGAAACTCCGGTGGTGGGGGTGGTAATGAGTTCTCTAACGGCCCATCAACACCTGAGCTCATAGAGCCTGCTGCAATAGAGTCACTTACCCATTTAAAAAATTGTGAAAATGCCGAACTCTCCATATTATCTAGCACAACAACATTATTTGTTAATTGCTTTAAAAATTCGGGTTTTGCTTTAGGGCCAGCAGCACAAGCAATTATTTCAGCAAAGTTACTTTCCTTAACTTTAGGCAGTATTTCTTTAAATACCATCAAATCTGACGGTGAACCGTCTGTCATAATAAACAGCATTGGCCTAAAATCTCCTTTAGTAGTATCTGAAGATTTAATTACATTTTTTGCTACTTTATCAACAACAAATTCCAATGCTTCACCCATATGTGTAGCACCAGATTTAGGTAATTCAATCTCAGAAAATTGTGCACTTTCAAGAGGAGTTAAAGGTAAAATCTCTTTGATTTCACGATCAAACGTAATCAAAGATAAATAGACTGACTCTAGTGCATATGGGTCTTGCCTCAGCGCAGTAAGCATTGAACTAATACCGACATTAACTGCATGAATAGGCTCTCCTTGCATCGAGCCTGAGCTATCAATCAAAAGATATACTGGTAAACGTCGACTCATGACAAACTCCTACTTTTTGGTTAAATCAACTAAGTTAATTTCAGGTGGCGGCGGCGGAAGGTCCGATAGCTGGGATGCTTCAGATTCACCATTTTCGACTTTTTGTGAATTTGTTGAAATACTTGCAGATACCCACTCAAAAAAGGCCGAAATGGCATTAGAGTCTGCATTTTCAAGATGCACAACATTCTCTGTAATTTTCGTTAACTCATCTATTTTTGCATGATGACCAGCAGCACAGGCAACTATGATACCCATTTTAGTTGCTTTTAAATCATCAATACCTTGTTGAAAGTCATCAGTTGCACCTCCGTCGCTAAATACAAAGACTAATGGTCGCCAATCGCCTTTTTCTTCTAGGGTCGTTGTTTTTACTTCTTCATTAACTTTATTTGCTAATAAAGTTAATGCTGCACCAAGTGATGTGGTACCTGAAGGAGTAAGTTCAGGAGATTGAAATGACATTAGATCTGTAAGTGGGACTGATTGAACCGCTTTACTGTTAAACTCAATTATTGATAAAAATGCAGTTTCCAGTGCGTAAGGGTCTTGACGTAAAGAAGAGAGTAAAGTTTCTAATCCATTTTTTACTGATTCAATTGGCTCTCCGTACATAGAACCAGAAGTGTCTAATAATAGGTATACTGGTAAACGTCTCATAATGAACTCCTTAAATAGTTAATAACGAAAACTAATCAGTAGAGAAGGCACTGAACAGAAATTAATAACACAGGGTGATAATTGTCATTGTTGATTTGTTAGTATCTTTGCTTATTGCCTCGTCTACATATTCCTTGTTGTAATTTATTTATAAATCAAATTCAGATGGTGATATACCTACAGCATTACAAGCATCCTTGATTGCACGTTTTTCGTCTGCGTCAAAATCGCCATCAGCGCCGCCAATAATAATACCCAGTTGAATACAAGCTCGCGCTTGATCTTGCTTACCTTTTAAAGCACTTAATGCCTGAATTGCTTCTATTTTTCCAAAATCGTAATCAGCTTCTAATTTATTACAGTAAAAATCGAATTTTTCTTTAAGATCTGACGCAGAAAAAACTTTTAAAGACTCATTCGACATAATAAAACCAGTCGTTTTTTTACGTTCCTCTGCGTCTATTTCACCATCAGCAAAAGCAACTAAAGCACATATAGCCATCGAAGCATCCGCAAATTTTTTGTTTTTAAATTGCCCAATATTCTTTTGTAGACTATCGTTTGCATCGCTTATTTTTTCTTTAACGTTATTCCAAAAACTCATATTATTCTCCATTAGTTGTTTATAAATGGGCTTAATTGCCCTTTTTTAACATAAAACTTTTTTTCAGCAAGATCTAACATCGGTATGTCTACTGGTAAATTACCGTAAGCTTCCTCAACTGTACACGTTAATTTTTCGCTCGCAATTAACGAATTAAATCGAACTACTTTTTCTTCAATTTGACACTCTGTACCTATTAACCCGTTTAGTACATTATCATCTTCTTTTAATAATGTACCTATTACTCTCTCAACAGGCCATTGTAATTTATGCACAATGCCTTCAATAAAATATTGTGGTGAGGCAGTAATAATCCAAATTTCCACCCCTTGTGCATGTAAATTCATCATTCTATCTATGACAGGCTTAATAGGCGTTAGCTTTTCAGCCGTATCTAAGCCAGCTTGATATACTAGTTCATTACTTTTTTCGTTTAAAGAAAGCATATAAAAATGCTGTTTTATGGAGTTTTTTATTGTTTTTCTTGATGTCTTTTGTTTTGCAAACACGGGGAAAAGGTAAGTGAAAAGAGGTCTTCTACCTAAAAAAAATTTAAATAAAAAACTTAACGAATTTTCTTTAACCAACGTTTCGTCAAAATCAAATACAGCTATTTTTTTCATAACTAATCTACATCCTTTATAAGTGCACAAGCACCAAATGGCATTTCAGGTAATACACATACCTCAATGTTTTTTTCATTAGCTATTGTTATTAAATGTGCGGTATTTGGATTATTCGCATCATTTATAATTAAAAGGTCTGGAACTCTACGCAACATTACTCGTGTTGCTTCTGCAATACCTGGTTTAATTCTATTTATATCAGCCACATTAAATTTGTTCATTAGCAAACGAATATAGCTATGCGTTAGTTGATTACGTGCTATTCTTTGTTGCTCATCTGGCGCCGTCGCTAATTTAAAATATGCAGTTTTAAAGCAGTTTGAAATTTCAGAAACAAACCAATTTGAATGATCATATTGAGCTAAATGTTCATACGATATACATCCATGGAAATCATTCTTTTTTATCTGTTCATTAATCACTGAACGACTAATTAAACCACTTACAGTTGAGTTCATTAATGCACTTGGTATTGCATAGTCTTCGTAAGTAACAGAATAATCAGCAGTTCCACCGATGTCTGATACAACATATAAGTTATTTTTTATGTTAACATTACGACTAATATTATACTCTTCAATCGCTTTTTTTAACTCATGAGTAATGATTCCCTTTGCAGTCCAACCATCGATAAAAACAATGCTTTGAGGAGGTATTTTCAAATCAAAAATCAGATAATCTAATGCATTAACATCAATCCCTTTATCTCTAACAATACTAATTGAGTAATGAGTTGAGTTATATTCTGAGTAATTGTTTAATCCTTTATTAACAAGTACGCCAATAGGTGTTCCAGCCCTCACTAAAGAAACAATACATACATCTTGCTTAACATTCTCAGAAATCAAACACGATAGATTAAGGATTTCCTCTGCTAACTTATGCTTATATTTAGCTGTTAAATCGTGAAATAATTTTTCGTATTCAGGTGATGGCTTACTTTCTTGACTAACCATCTGAGAGTAATGTAATTGACCTGTTTGAATTAATCGCTCTTTATCTTCAATAGTATGAAATTCTGGTTTTATTTTTTTTAACAAGAACATGCAATCATACTCTGGGTAACTACCAATTAATGGTGTTTTCATTGGTTTTATTCCCTAGCTAAAATTTGTGATCCGTTTGGAGCAATTAAAAAATCAGACTCTCTCATAAAAGGTAGATCACTATTACTGTCGCCAATACTAAACACGGTATCATGTTCCCCTATTTTCAATTTATTTTTAATATACTTAACCGCAATTTCTTTTCTGGCATAAGGTGGTAATATCGCAAAATTACGTCCATTACTGTGTAATAACATGTCATCTAGAAGTATGCTTTTTAAAAAAGAATCAACATCTTTCGCTTTATCTTTGCTGTAATCATTTTTTGAAACCTTAACACAAATATAAGCTGTCAAACCTTGATCAACAATAAGCCTTACTCTCACTCCATTATCTAAAGCAGTAAAATGATCATGTAAATGATTAAACGTCCTTACTAACTCACTTTTCCATACGGCTAAATTAAACTCCCCGTCAATAAATGTATGCCATTCATCGAGCAATCTACGATTTCGATCTAAAATAACAGCACCATGAGATACAACTGCATACGGTGTATATTTAATGGTAGGTAAACTACAATTTAAGAATGAACTTGTTCTTCGTCCTGTCACGGGTATAAATATCCCATTAGCAGCTTCAAAAATATTAAGTAGCTTCTGTTGTTGCAACGATGAATATCCCTGAGCTTTACCTTGACTGTCCGTTGTTGAAACAATAGACAAATCACTTCCCGTTTTTTTTAAACTATTAAAAAGCGTATCATCTAAATCAGTAAAAACAAATAGCCTTGAAGTCTGTTTTATTAGCATTTCCATTCGTGATATTTTACCTCTTCAGTAAAAATTAACCCTTCATAATTTTTTTCACTAACAACAAATATAGATTTATTCTCAGGGAAGAAGTTATATAAATAATGCTCCGCGTCGTTTTCTACCGTGGTTATTTTATGCTTGTTTACAATCGCATCGCACACTAATATTGGAGAACGGTTAATTGATTGAAAAACAACTTCAACACCTTTATTTTCAAGCCTTTCAGCTAATAAAAATGGAATATATTGATGTTCGCCATCAGCGATAACAACCGTACTTTGAGATGTATCTATACTCTTTATTTTTTCTTTGTAAGGCATTAGTAAGCCACACCGCCCGGTATCATTTGCAGACACCGCATTAGACAGCTTAGAATTGACTTTTTCAGGTAGTTTAGGATTAAAATCAGGGTCCTTATCTAAACTAATATTAGCTTTAAGTAAAGAAACATAACGCAGCGGTATATCCAAATTCAAATCGCGTAAATAGTTTTCTTCCCCCATCAAATCAACAATTGCTGTGACTACAATTTCTTCTAACTCAGGTAAGTAAGGCAGTATTTTTAAAAGTAAAACCTTAATAGTGCGCCCAGTCGTAATTTCATCATCAACAATAACAAGTCGTTTAGACTTTATTATTGAGCTTAATAAGCTTTCACTTGGTTGATAAAACATATGATCAACTGCATGGCTGTGCTTTTCATCTACAGTAAACCATAACTTTTCATCTAGTTTATGTCTTGTCGTATGTTGGAAATAAACGTCATCATTTTGTGAGTGGGCTAAACTATCAGCAACGCCAGCGCCTAAACCTGTTGCGGCTTCAGCAAAACTTACAACATAGGTTTGAGGACCCTCACCTATTTTTTCAGCTAACTGATTATAAGTTTGTCTCATTATTTTAGGGGCCGTTGGGGTATAACGCCCAATTAATTTATTGACTAAAATGAAATGACGTTTAGGGTTTTCTCGACAAGCAAATGTCAGTATACGATCTAATGTTGTTCTTTCTTCAGTGGCTTTTAACGAGAGGGTGCCAGCTTTTATGTCATAGATATGTTTCATATTTTCCAGTTATATTTTCTGTATGCTTATAAAATCCCAGTTGCAATTACGCACCTGTTTAACTGAATGTTTTTAATACATTTATAAGTCAATTATGTGTTTAAATTAGTGTGCGTGTCAGTTTCATAAGTCACATAAATTATATAAACATTGCTAATGTTACACCATTGTATTACTCAACGAACATACAGGGTAATCTGAAAGACATAATAACAAAGCAAAGATTTAGATATTTGAGGTACTCATACGAAGAAATAGCAAATAGTGATAAAAATTATAAATTCAATATCCATACACCATAATTGTAAATGGGCTTAAAATTTAAGCCCATAGTTTTTATTAATATCAAGCTTATAGCACATTAAAACTAATTGAATACCTATTGAATGACGAAGTACATACTCGCAGCCCAAATTGTAAACATCGCAAGTAAAAAGTACGCTATCGTTTTTGTTACTTTTTTATAATTAAATAATAAGCTCGCAGCTACAGCAGCCGTTATCCCCACAATAGACCAACGTAATATTGTTAAGTTGTCATCTTGTACAAGAGGTAAAGAGTCCACACCATTAATTATAAACCAAGCTAATAAAGGTAATGCAAATGCAACTGTCGTATCAAAAGTGTTAGATGCTAATGGATTAGCAACGGCATCTTCGTAATCACCTTTTTGAGCATCTTTAACTGATAAAATTAAGTCTGGTATAGATGATGCTGCTGCACCAAAAACTAAACCGGCAAAGAATTGAGGTACACCTAATACTGCTGAACTGCCTAAAACACCTTCAACAAGTATGTGAGAAGCACCAGAAATAACAGCAATAGCTAATGATATAACAATTATCGCACTTGTTGCCGTAAAGGCGCGATTTGAGAAAAATAACGCATTAAAGTTAAAAGTAAGAATATTAGCGAAAACACCTCTGTCTTCAATTTCTTCATACTCATATTCTTCGTCATCATCACTTACGTGGTTTTTAGCATCGAAATATAAATGAACCGCATATAAAAAATAAATTACATTTAATATTACAGCCATCCAAATTGTAAAGCTATTAAAACCAAGACAAACAATTAACGCGACTTCTGCGGTTAAAACCCAAAAAACATCACGTAATAGTACACGTTTATTAAGTTCAATATGCTCAACTGATTTACCATTTCCATCTTTTGCCATAATGATAGATAAAGCAGGTATAACACAGCCGTTAAAAATAGCTGAACCAGCTGTAACACCTAAAGCTACCATAACTAGAGATGGGTCGTTAAACCAAAATAAACAAGCGATTACAACACACATTTCAGGCATGCTAGAACCTATAGCATTAACTGTCGCACCTTTAACACCTGGTGGAAAGTTACGACCTAAATACCCTGCGGCCTGCTCAAATGTGTCGCAAGCAAATTTTAATAAGTAACACGACAAAATAATATATATAAATGGTAATATTGTATCTAACACGTCTTTCTCCGACTAGGCAATATTAACGCCATAATTAACAGCCATAGCATGCAGTCCACCTGCGTACCCTTGACCTACCGCTCTAAACTTCCATTCATTATTATGTCTGTAGAGCTCACCAAAGATGATGGCTGTTTCAGTTGAATAATCTTCTGATAGATCATAACGAATTATTTCTTCGCCTGTCTTTTCATTAACTACACGTATAAATGCATTCGATACTTGTCCAAAATTTTGAAATCTGGCATTTGCATCATGAATGGTTACACCAATAACAACTTTATGCACGTTACTAGGTACGGCTGATAAATCAATTTTAATTGATTCATCGTCACCATCTCCCTCACCCGTTAAGTTATCTCCAGTATGCTCTATTGATAAGCAAGGTGAAGTTAACGCACCATAAAAAACAAAATGTTGATCAGATATAATTTTCCCCGCTTCATTCAACATAAACGCTGATGCGTCTAAATCAAAATCAGCGCCATCTGATGATCGTGAATCCCAACCAAGTCCTACTAAGCATTTACTGATACCAGGTGCAATTTTTTCAAGTGATACATTTGCACCCTTTTGCAAGGATATTGCCATTAAACGACTCCTTAGCTATCTATAAATACTTTATAGGTAGCTACTTTCAGCTGTTTTGATCGTTTGCTCAAGCTTTCTATCGCTAGTAGTTTCACCTATCGCAGAAAACTTCCAGTTACCATTATGCTTATATAATTTTCCTAAGATCATAGATACAGAACCCGCAAATTTCGGATCATTTGCAATATCATATACCGCGTGTATTGAATCAACACGAGCTGGAGTCCCTTCGTATAAACGAATTGACGCAAACGGGATCGTTTTAAAGTCATCACCATTGAAAGAGTTAAGAACAAATATAATCTGCTCTGCATTCGCTGGTAAAACACTCAAATTAACGTTAATTACTTCGTTATCTAATCCATCATCACCATCAGTATCGCCAGTTAAATCATCACCTGAATGCTGGATACCCGTCGCGTTTAACTTTCCAAAATACACAATATCTAAAAGTTTTTTGTTAGCATCAAACACTGCACAACTAGCGTCTAAATCTACTGCAACCATTTTTTTACCAAAGAAGCCTTTTTTCTCTATAGCTCCCCAGTTAACGCCTACACAGATATTTGTTAAGGTAGAACCATTAGACTTTTCAAGACTAATTTTCTGACCTTTTTGTAATGAAATTGCCATTTTAAATCCTTTATATTAAAAAATCAGTTGAAGCTATAATTAATTTCAACTGATTTATTGATTAACTATTTGTATACGGTATTAAACTGAAACGCCGTATTGACGAGCTAAAGGTGCAAGACCACCTTCAAAACCCTGACCAATAGCTTTAAATTTCCATTCACCGTTATGGCGATATAGTTCACCGAAGATCAATGCAGTTTCGATTGAGTAATCTTCAGATAGGTCGTAACGTGCAACTTCTTCATTTGATGAAGCATTAACAATACGAATAAATGCATTTGATACTTGACCAAAATTTTGCTTTCTTGATTCAGCATCATGGATAGTTACAGCAACAACTATTTTAGCGATATCTTCAGGGATCTCTTTAAGGCTAACTTTGATAGACTCATCATCACCATCGCCTTCACCTGTCAGATTATCACCAGTATGCTCTACTGATTTACATTCAGAAACTAAATTATTGAAAAAGATAAAGCCGTTATCAGCTTTAACTTTACCTTCTGCATTTAGCATAAATACCGATGCATCTAAATCAAAGTCAGCACCATCTGTAGCACGAGAATCCCAACCTAAACCTAGTAAACAATTTGTCATTCCTGGAGCAACTTTCTCTAGAGAAACATTGCCACCTTTTTGTAAAGAGACTGCCATTTTAAAACTCCTGTATAATTTATATAAATGAAAAAAAATAAAACAATAACAAACTCAAACACCAGACTAAAAAACAATTACTCGTGTAAGTAACATAGAAATCTCTTAACCATGGATTGTTTTTCGTAAGTATTAATAACTAACAATTTAATTTAATGGGTGTTAAACATTCTTAAATCTGATTTAGAAGGCGCTAAAAATTTCATATCAATTACTTGCCCCTCCACCATTAATGAGTATAAATAGCCTACTTTTACTAATTGCACTGAATTTAAAACTCCATCGATAGGCTTTATCGCAATCAGTGTACCCTTTTAAAAAACGATTAAGCCTTTCAATTACAACAAGGTTATTTTCTTTCTTCAACTCAGCTACGGCACTAAAACCTTTGTTACTTGAGGTTTCGTTTAGCTGAGTTTCGACAGTATGCATATCTGGTACATGCAATGTTACCATTGCATTTACTTTATTCCAATTAAGTGCGCTCGAATAGAGGTTGTATGTCCATTTTTCACAAACACTTTTCGGAATACCATAAAAAACCACACCTTCATTTGAAGTTATTTTACCCGCGTATGGTATGGTTTAAGCAGAAAATGGAAACATCTGTGGTAATAGGCAGTGTGTGCTTGATGGTAAAATTGGATGCAAAAAACCTTGTATTCTCTGCCATAGTCAACGATGTCATTATAATTCCTTTTAATTTTTTCGTTATTACGTGAATAACTTTAATCTAGCTTACACGTGATAGTCAATTACTAAATTACTTTGACTTTATGTGCGAAGAATCGTGTTGTTTATTAATCCATATAATTTATCACAAACAAGGCTTTGTCTGGCTCAGACTTAAGCATAGTTCTCGCCACAGCATTCATCACGCACTGTAAATACGGTAAAAACCGCCATGGTCGCTAAATCAACCAAATAAATAGCAACTCCAGGCTGTTATCAGTGAATAATCGGCAAAGTCAGTAATCCGTGCTCTGGCAGCTATGTAAAACGATCATCTGCTTTTCATCAACCACTCGCACAGCCTCATTTAGGGGTAATAAGTTCGCTGTAAAAAACTATATTCCCTCAGCCACATAGTTTAACTTATGTTAGTTTTACTTCAACCTGAAGCACTTTGCTTTCCCATCATTTACAACTTTAAAAACCCAATCTAAGGCTTCATCAGCTTCATTTTTACCGCATAAATTTATACTCAGCTTATCAGCTTGAGTGCCTTGCTCTACCGCTTCAGAAAAGCCATGCCCTGCTTTGATTGAACCAAAAGAGGTAATTATATAGCGGTCATGAAAGAACCTTTCTGGTGCTACAATTAATTCAAAAGGAGGTAAGTGGGAGTATTTATTTTGATATTGCTTAATAAAAGTGTGTTTGGGGTTTGCAGTATTTATACCTGTAACTAATTTTATAGAGGTAATACAGTCACTTTTGTTAATTTCAGCCAAAATACCATCCAATACTTTATTGTTTGTTAAACGAAAGTACTGATCAACAATTATAATATCGCCGCCTAATTTTATCAGTGGCTTAATTATCGCGACAATGTCAGCTGCATTTTTATCTACAGTAACCGTTGGGGTGATCTGCCAACGTTGATCTCGCTCTAAAATATCGTTAAAGCTTAAAGCATCAGTAAAGTGCTCAGATATTACATTTTTAAACGGCGCTAATACCATTTGATCTTCACACCAATCAATCCAACTGCCTTTATCAATGTATTTTCGATAATTTGGCAATACAATAAACGAGCTGTTTTTTTGCTTTTGCAGCTTATTTAAATAGGTTGTTATAGATTTTTTTCGAACAGGCTTAAGTTGTTCAGACTCTTTGGCCGCCTTATAGGCTTCTCTTGCCCATTTTCTTACGGGTGCAATAATATAACGGCCTTGCTCAAAACCAAACTCTGTTTTTAATAATCCATAATAATGAAATTCAGCAAGGCAACGAGGATCGAATGCTATTTCTTGGTACATCAGAATAACTCCTCATCTCGCTCATCAAAAAAACCACCTGGCCACTGTGTTTCAAAATCACCATCAGCGGTTATTTCCAGTTTTTTTACTTCTACACCTCCTGTCGTTTTTGATAACAGCACAACCCCAATATCGCTGGGTAGAACCGGGGTTTGTTCCTTAGTTAACTTGCCTTCAGCGCTTTCTCTAATTCTACGTAATAATCTTAAAATTAAATGTTCGCTGTGTGTTTCAATAAAAAAGTTGGCTTTTGAACTCTGTTTAATTAGTAAGTCACCTAATTGCACTTGTAACCTAGGATGAATATGCAGCTCAGGCTGCTCCACAGCAATAATACCCTGTTTAACGTAATGTGAAGCAACCACTAATGGCGTTAATTGAGATATACCCACGCCAACCTCACTCGGCCATACGGGTATCTGTGAGTTGATATCCCATAAAAAAGGTGTGACGGCTTTAGAGTGGCTTTTTTGTTCGCCAGTAAACTGATTTAGCGCATTTGCGAATGGTTGTGACTGCGACATCAAGCCAACGCCTGTATTTAATTTATCTTCACTTTTTAACCAGTCATCAACACCTTTATTTAAATCCGCATCATTTTTAGCTAATAAATCCCATGCAGCCTTACCATTGTACCAATGCTTTTGCTCTGTATTTGAATAAATATCATAGTTTTGATCGGGTACAATTCGTAAAGGACCAATATTTACACTGTTTGATAACAAGCCGCACAACATATCTAGCGGTGCTATAAATAGTTCAGTAAAACAGGCAGTTATTTGTTGATTATGCAAGTAACCCCCATTAATACCCACTTCTGATTCATTCATGACGAGATCTATTTTTTGCTCTAATCGCGGGATCCCAAGCTCGGTATGCGCAATAATAATTGGCTTTATTACAGCTTCATTATTTGAAAAATCTGTCATTCCAAAATAATCAGGCGTTTTAGTTAGTAAATAATGTTGTAATGCCGAAACATAGCCACTCTCAGAAATTCGTTCAGACTTGGCTTCTAGCTCAGAAGCACTTTTAAGTAAATGCGGATGCAAACAATCAGACTCAGCGATTAAATTATCTACATAAGTAATTTGCTGCGCAGGCGCTAAAGCCGCATGTTTTAAATTTAGCTTTGAAATGGTTGTTTTAAACTCTTTCGCTTCAGTGTTTATTTCCCCTAATAGCTCGCCATCACCATAAACGGTATACGATTTTAGGTAAGCATTTTGTTTTTTATGAGACCAACTAATTACAAACTCTAGCTGAAACTTTTCAACCCTCTGCTGAATTGAACCTAGTACAAAGACAGGATCGTCATTATTGACTGCCCCTTTATCGATTAAGGATTCAACCATTTGTGTTGTTTCAGGTAAATACTCAACGCCAAATGCGCCTTGCTTATCTAGCTCAACAGCAATTGTTATATCTTTATCTAAATTTTTACCATTTACTAGCGCATAAAATCCATCAATATAATGCCCGTTAATGGCACTAATTTGATTCGGGTTGGTTATTTTGGTTGTAAGTAATTGGTGTAAATAAAATAAAGCCATTAAAACTGAGCTTTTCCCTACGCTGTTTGGGCCAAATAATAAAGTAACAGGCGCAAAATCAATGGTTTGCTTTTCTTTAAATGATCGAAAGTTGGTTAATGATAGTTTGCTTATTCTCATTCTAATTCCTTGAACTTAATTCTTTTTCCAATTTTTATGACTTTGGAGTTTAATCGCTTTTACTGCTTTATTTCAACACAATACTCTACGACCTGTTTACCTTTCGAAGTTAAATTTTTAGGCTAGGCAAAGTCAACTCAAGCAATGCTTGCCAATTAACAGCTTTATTATATTTCAGCTTGTTGCTTTTAATTAGTTGTACAATCGCAATAAAGAACTAGACTTTTTATATATAACAAAAGCTTAAAAATTTATGAAATTACTTGCAGCTCTCTTACTATTATCATCTTATCAAGCGCTTGCTACCCTCCCCACTATTGCTTATGAAATCAATGGGGCACTAATAACCGAAAATGCAGTGAGATATAAAGATGGGTACGGCTTTAATTTAAAGGCGAATAAAGTACTACGACTTGTTACGCTTGATTGGCCACCTTATATAGACGAAAACTCATGCAATCAAGGCTGGCTTTTTCAATTTACTGTGCAATCTTTATTAAAAAAAGGCTATGGGGTATATATCGCTTTTTATCCTTGGGCTCGTGCAGTGAGAGAAGCAGAGCTTGGTAAGGCAGATATTCTATTTCCCGAATACTTTGTTGAAGACGGTGTTATTTCAGATAATGTTTTAGATAAAACACGCAATGAATTACTTGCCCTTAGCTATCCGATCCCTGGCGGTGACTTATCTTTTGTTGCTTTAAAAGGTAACAAGATTTCCTTTAATGGTGAGTTATCATCAATAAAAAACCTATTAATTGGAGTCGTAAGGTCATACAAAAATACAAAAGAACTCGACGAGCTCATTGAAAAAAAGAAAATCGCTACTGTCGTTGCTAATAATGAATATCAGCTTATCAATCTACTATTAAGTAACCGTGTTAGTTTAATTGTTGCGGATTTAGATGTGTTAAAAGCAAGCTTATATAAATCTGATCTCTCAATAAAAAACAGAGTACAGATAGTTGAATCTTTGGTCGCATTACAACCTAAATTGGAATACAAGCCATTATACTACTCAATAAGTAAATCTAAACCTCATTGGCAAAAGGTATTGCAAGATCTTAACCACGAAATTGATTCAATGGACAAAACACTGTTTGACGCTTTTATTAATAAAAAAAAGCAGCAATGTTACGCAATCTAAGAAGCAGTATAATACCACTTTTGGGATTGCGTATTCTTAAGTTATCTAAAGCAGCAAGTATCAGTTGGGATTAAAAACGATTTAGACAAACGCACTATCTAAAAATAATCTCTGGTTATAAAATCCCACTAACAGCTAGATTTTAATTAAACGTCAAATGCTTACCCTCACTATCCCTTCCATTAGTACGCGTGCGCTGCGGCTCATGCTGGCTTTAGTAACCTGCCAGTTACCATTATTGAGCGTGGCTTTTGCGCCCACTTTTAAGGTGCCTGAAGGGTGACCAAAGTTGACTTCACTTAATTGTCCGCCACCAGCGGCTAAATTAACTAACGTGCCTTTAATTGCGGCGGCTGTGCCAATAGCTACGGCTGCGGTGCCCATCATGGCATGATGCAGTTTACCCATCGACATAGCACGTACTAATAAATCTATATCATTGCTGTTAATTTCTTTGCTGCTTGATGCGATATACGTGAGTGGTTTATTTACAAATGCCACTTTTGGAGTATGCTGACGTGCTGCCGCTTCACTAATATGGCTGATCAAGCCCATTTTTACTGCACCATGAGCGCGAATGGATTCAAGCTTTGCCAGTGCTTGGTCATCATTGTTAATATCCTCTTGCAGCTCGGTGCCGGTGTAACCGATATCTGTTGCGTTGACAAAAATAGTTGGGATGCCAGCGTTGATCATAGTCGCTTTAAGTACACCAAATTCAGGTACTTCAAGCTCATCAACCACATTGCCCGTTGGGAATAACGCACCGTCACCATCGGCAGGATCCATAAATTCTAGCTTTACTTCTGCGGCAGGAAACGTCACGCCATCAAGTTCAAAATCGCCAGTCTCTTGTACTTCACTGTTAGTTATTGGCACATGGACTAAAATAGTTTTTTTAATATTCGCTTGCCAAACACGTACTATGGCAACGCCATTGTCAGGAATACGACTTTTATCAACAAGACCATTACTAATTGCAAATGCACCTACGGCTGAAGTTAAATTACCGCAATTGCCGCTGAAATCAACAAAAGGCTTATCAATAGCTACTTGGCCAAATAAGTAATCAACATCGTGATCAGGCTGCTCACTTTTGCTTAAAATTACCGTTTTACTAGTGCTTGACGTTGCCCCGCCCATACCATCGGTTTGCTTAGCATAAGGATCGGGACTGCCGATAACGCGCAGTAATAAATCATCTCGCGCAGAGCCTGCCACTTGGGCAGCCTCCGGTAAGTCTGTAAGGTTAAAAAACACACCTTTACTGGTGCCACCGCGCATATAGGTAGCTGGCACTTTAATTTGTGGTTTGAATGTCATTACTGTTCCTTATGCGCTTTGTGTTGATTCTAAAAAGTCTTGCGCAAAGCGTTGTAACACACCCCCTGCGGCATAAATTGATAGCTCTTCTTGGGTGTCAATTCGGCATTTTGTTGGCACGTTGAGCACTTCGCCATCTGTGCGAGTTATGGTTAAATTAACCGTTGCACCAGGGGTTAGTTCACCTGTTACATCATAACTTTCACTGCCATCTAGTTTGAGGGTTTTACGAGTCGTGCCTGCTTTAAATTCAAGTGGTAATACGCCCATCCCTATTAAGTTAGTACGGTGAATGCGCTCAAAGCCTTCTGCAGCTATGACTTCAACACCCGCTAAGCGTACACCTTTTGCTGCCCAATCACGCGATGAACCTTGACCATAATCAGCCCCTGCAACGATGATCAACGGCTGTTTACGCGCCATGTACGTTTCGATTGCTTCCCACATACGAGTAACCGTGCCTTCTGGCTCAACACGAGCGAATGAACCTTGCTTTATCTCACCGTTTTCAATCACCATCTCGTTAAGCAATTTAGGGTTGGCAAAGGTCGCGCGCTGCGCTGTTAAGTGATCGCCACGGTGTGTTGCGTACGAGTTAAAATCTTCTTCTGGTACGCCCATATGAGTGAGATATTCACCCGCCGCGCTGCTGGCCATAATTGCATTTGATGGTGATAAATGGTCCGTTGTTATGTTATCGCCAAGCACTGCTAAAGCGCGCATCCCTTTCATAGTCCGCTCACCTGCTAATGCACCTTCCCAATAAGGTGGGCGGCGAATATACGTACTTTGTGCGCGCCAGTCGTAAAGTGGGTCGTTATCTTCACCGTAATCAACGGTTAAATTAAACATGGGCTCGTACACTTTTTTAAACTGTTCTGGTTTTACACTCTGCTTAATAACGGCATCTATTTCTTCATCTGATGGCCAAATATCTTTAAGGGTAACGTCGTTACCGTGTTGATCTAGACCAAGTACATCTTTTTCAATATCAAAACGAATAGTTCCAGCAATGGCATAGGCCACCACTAACGGAGGAGACGCTAAAAATGCTTGTTTTGCATAAGGATGAATACGACCATCAAAATTACGATTACCCGAAAGTACTGCCGTGGCGTATAAATCACGGTCAATCACTTCTTGTTGAATAACCGGATCAAGCGCGCCACTCATGCCATTACACGTCGTACATGCAAAGCCAACAATACCAAAACCAAGCTGCTCAAGTTCTGACAATAATTTGGCGTCTTCAAGGTATGATTGCACCGCCTTTGAACCCGGCGCGAGTGAGGTTTTAACCCACGGTTTACGACTTAAACCTTTCGCGTTTGCGTTACGGGCAATTAAACCTGCGGCAATCACGTTACGTGGATTACTGGTATTAGTACAACTGGTGATAGCTGCAATAATACAGGCACCATCGGGCATTAAACCGACTTCGTTCTCGACTACACCTGAAATACCTTTTGCAGCCAAATCACGGGTAGAAACACGGCGATGTGGATTTGAAGGACCTGCAATATTACGCCCTACACTTGATAAATCAAAGGTTAGTACACGTTCGTACTGCGCTGTTTTTAGACTATCGCTCCAAAGCCCGGTAGTTTTAGCATAATTTTCAACAAGCGCAATTTGCTCTTCGCCGCGCCCTGTTAAGCGCAAATAATCAATGGTCATTTGATCGATATAAAACATCGCAGCAGTGGCACCAAATTCTGGTGTCATATTTGAAATGGTTGCACGATCGCCTAATGTTAATGCGTCAGCACCTTCGCCATAAAACTCTAAATAAGTTGATACAACGCGTTGTTCGCGTAAAAATTCGGTGATAGCAAGTACGATATCCGTTGCAGTAATACCCGGTTGGCGCTTACCAGTGAGCTCAACACCTACGATGTCTGGCAGGCGCATATAAGAGGCGCGACCAAGCATCACACTTTCAGCTTCAAGACCACCAACACCGACTGCAATTACGCCAAGTGCATCGACATGAGGTGTGTGGCTATCTGTACCAACAAGGGTATCTGGAAAAGCAATACCATCGCGGTTTTGGATCACTGGCGACATTTTTTCAAGGTTGATTTGATGCATGATGCCGTTACCCGGTGGGATCACATCAATATTTTTAAAGGCCGTTTTTGTCCAGTTAATAAAGTGAAAACGGTCATCGTTTCGTCTGTCTTCTATGGCGCGGTTTTTTTCAAATGCATCAGGATCAAAACCTGCATGTTCCACTGCCAATGAGTGATCTACAATTAACTGTGTTGGTACGACTGGATTTACTTTCGCCGGATCGCCGCCTTTTGCTGCAATGGCATCACGCAAGCCTGCTAAATCAACCAATGCGGTTTGCCCTAAAATATCGTGACATACTACGCGCGCTGGGTACCACGGAAAATCTAAATCTTGTTTACGCTCAATCAGCTGCGACAATGCTGCGGTTAGCATGTCTGGATCACAGCGACGCACTAAGTTCTCTGCTAATACGCGTGATGTGTAAGGCAAGGTAGCGTATGCACCTGGCTTAATGTCATCAACGGCGGTTTCGACATCAAAGTAATCTACATTACTGTTTGGTAACGGTTTTCGATATTTGGTGTTATTAATAATGGTCATAATAAAAGTTCGCTAATAGGTGACGGTGGTTGCACACGTATAGTGTGTTTAAGGAAAGTGTGAAAAAGATGAAGCCTTAAAAACTATGTACAATTAAAATGTGCAAAAAGAAAAGGTGAGCGCTTGAAAACGCCCACCCTTTTGGTCTTAACGTGATTCGATTGGTGTATAAGTGCGCGCATCTGGCCCAGTGTAATCGGCACTTGGGCGGATAATACGGTTGTTAGCACGTTGCTCTTTTACATGAGCAGTCCAACCTGTTACACGGCTCATCACAAAAATAGGGGTAAATAACTTAGTTGGGATACCCATAAAGTGATAGGTCGATGCATGGAAAAAATCAGCGTTACAGAATAACTTTTTCTCACGCCACATGACTTCTTCACAGCGTACTGATACTGGATAAAGTACATTGTCGCCGACTTCAGCAGCTAGTTTTTCAGACCATTTTTTAATGATCACATTACGTGGATCAGACTCACGATAAATGGCATGACCAAAGCCCATGATTTTATCTTTACGCGCAAGCATGCCCATAATTTCTTGCTCTGCGTGATCGGCATCAGTAAGACCTTCAATTAAATCCATTGCCGCTTCATTTGCGCCGCCGTGTAATGGACCGCGTAACGTACCAATTGCGCCTGTCACACAAGAATGAATATCAGATAGCGTTGATGCACACACGCGACCGGTAAAGGTTGAGGCATTAAACTCATGCTCTGCATATAAAATCAGTGACACATTCATCACTTGTGCAAATAGTTCTGACGGTGCTTTATCATGTAGTAGTGTTAAAAAATGTGCGCCAACTGAGTCATCGTCAGTGTGTGTTTCAATGCGAACGCCATCATGGGTAAAGCGATACCAATAACAAATAATACTTGGGAATACGGCAACCATACGATCAATTGCATCATTTGCTTCGCTAAAATCATTTTCCATTTCAAGATTACCCAGCATAGAGCAACCTGTACGCATTACATCCATTGGGTGAGCATCTTTTGGAATGTTCTCAAGCACGGTTTTAAGTGCCGCTGGCAAACCACGTAAGCTTTTTAATTTAGCTTTATATTCAGCAAGTTCTGAAGACGTTGGCAATTTGCCACGTGAAAGTAAAAACGACACTTCTTCAAATTGCGCTTTTTCAGCCAGCTCTGCGATATCGTAACCACAATACGTTAAACCTGACCCTGTTTGTCCTACTGTGCACAATGCTGTTTGACCTGCTACTTGACCACGTAAACCTGCACCACCTAATGCTTTATCGACCATGAGTATTCTCCTAAATTTTGTTGTTCTTATAATTGGGATTATTTATTTGCTGAAAAAAGATTATCAAGGGTATTTTCATACGTGTGATAATCTAAAAAGTCATAAAGTTCAGCACGGGTTTGCATGTTTTCAATTTGGCTTTGTTGCGAGCCTTCATTTAAAATAGCAGAGTACACATTAAGCGCCGCTTTATTCATCGCTCTAAATGCACTTAGTGGGTAAAGCACCATTTGAACGCCAACATCTGATAACTGCTCTTTAGTGTAAATAGGCGTTTGACCAAATTCAGTAATGTTTGCCAAAACGGGGACGTTAATCGCTTTAGAAAATGCTTGATAATCAGCAAGGTCGTGGACTGCTTCAGCAAAAATTGCATCAGCACCCGCTTCAACACAGGCGGCTGCACGGTCAATTGCGGCATTTAAGCCTTCTTTTTGGAATGCATCGGTGCGCGCCATAATGTAAAAATCGCTGTCAGTTTTTGCATCAACGGCCGCTTTAATACGGTCAACCATTTCACCTTGAGAAACAATTTCTTTATTTGGGCGATGGCCGCAACGCTTTTGCGCAACTTGGTCCTCAATATGAAAACCTGCCGCACCTGCTTTGGTCATTTCTTTTACTGTGCGTGCAATATTGAATGCCCCCCCCCACCCGGTGTCAGCATCAACAAGTAACGGTAAATCGCTTGCACCTGTAATGCGACGAATATCTTCAAGTACATTATCAAGGCTGGTCATACCTAAATCTGGCATGCCATAGGAGGCATTGGCAACACCTGCACCTGATAAGTAAATTGCTTGGTGGCCCATTTTTTCAGCCATCATTGCTGTGTACGCGTTGATAGTTCCTACCACTTGCAGTGGATGGTTATTCGCTATCGCCTGTTTAAACTTTGATCCTGCTGACATTGCTGTCTCCTTTGAACGGTAGCTGCTCGAGGCAGACTTTATTTTTAAATTTTAACTATGACAATTTTGCTATTAGTTATTTATTGACTGCACTTTTTTGTGCTGCCAATAAATCAAATTTGTTTTGAACATTTGCTTGCGATGCACTGATGTGGCGTTTCATTAATAGCTCAGCTAATTCACCATCGTGGCTTTCAATCGCATTAATGATTGCTAAGTGCTCATCAAACGCTTTTGACACTCGCGGGCCAACCATGCCCATTTGCACACGATACATACGAATTAGCTGATAAAGCCCATTACTCAGTAGATGAATAAGATGCTCGTTTTTACTACCTTTAATAATGCGATAATGAAAATCCAAATCACCCGCTTCTTGATAGTACGACTCGCCCTCTTTTACTCGCTGAGTTTGTAGATGTTGATTAAGTAATTGTTTTAAGCTTTGCACTTCATCTGCTGCCATATTGTCGGCAGCTAATCGACAAGCTAAGCCTTCAAGGGCACTGCGCACTTCGTATACTTCTATCAAACGCTCTGCAGTAAGGGCCACCACGCGACAACCCACATTGGCTTTGCGCTCAACTAAATAGCAACTTTCAAGGCGGTTTAATGCTTCGCGTAATGTCGCACGACTTACCCCATAGCGCTTTGCCAGTTCAGGCTCTGAGATTTTGCTGCCTTGCTCTATCGTACCTTCGACAATTTCACGACGCATATCCACAAACACTTGATCGGAAGCTGTGGTAATAGGTGTTTTGCTAAAAGCGTCTTGCGTCATTTAATACTTCTCTAAGATTGTCGACAATTAATGACTACACTATGGTCTTTTGCTGAAAATGTGTCAAGCCTAAATCACCAAAAAGAGTGTTTAAAACCGACTATTGTCGACATAAAAATAGATAACTATATTTAAAAGCTCAAAATGCAAATAAAAAACCAGTAAATGTCGACAGGAATAACAACCATAAAATTTTATTTAAGGCGACCCTCAATGCCAGTAATAATGATAGAATACACCTTTAAAATTCTCTGTGAGCTTAGTCTTGGACGCCAATACCTATATCCCCCAGCCTTTTATAGATGACGTAAACACCTATTTACCAGCGCACCTAACACTCGATGACTTTCTCAGTGCCTGTCGCAGACCCCTGCGCAAATCTGTACGCGTTAATACTCTAAAAATGTCAGTTGAGGATTTTAAGCTGGCGGCCAAAGGAAAAGGCTGGCAATTAACGGCGATCCCATGGTGTAGCGAAGGTTTTTGGTTAGTACGCCCTGAAAAAGAAGAGCAAGCATTAGCCCTAGGGAACACTGACTTACACCTAAGTGGTGCCATGTATGTTCAAGAAGCCAGCTCAATGCTGCCACCAATGGCACTCAAAGAGTCATTAATTAATGCAATACATGTGCTTGATATGGCATCAGCCCCAGGCTCTAAAACCTCACAACTTGCCGCACTAATGAATAACCAAGGTGTCTTGGTTGCTAATGAATTGTCGTCATCTCGCTTAAAAGTACTCAGCGCGACATTAAAACGCATGGGGGTGGGCAATTGTGCACTCTCACATTTTGATGGTGCTATTTTTGGTGATTACATGTATGAGTGCTTTGATAGTATTTTGCTAGATGCTCCCTGCTCAGGTGAAGGTACCGTTCGTAAAGATGCTGATGCACTAAAAAACTGGTCAATTGAATCAAATATTGATATTGCTAAAGTACAAAAAAACTTAATTAAAAGCGCCTTTTATGCGTTAAAACCCGGCGGCACTTTAGTGTACTCAACCTGTACTTTAACACCGCTAGAAAATCAGCAAGTGTGTGACTACTTGCTAAGCGAATTTCCAGAGCTGCTAGAAGTACACCCATTAGATGATTTATTTACCGGCGCAGAGCTCGCTACAACGTCTGAGGGTTACTTACACGTTTGGCCACAAACTTTTGATAGCGAAGGTTTTTTTATTGCCAAATTTAAAAAGTTGGGTAGCTGCGATAACCCTAATCAAAAAGTTAAAAAAGGCGCTTTCCCTTTTCAACCTTATGATAAAAAAGCAGCCTTGGCATTTAATAGCGAACTTAAAAAACAATTTGCTGTGCAACCTCTTGCTGGCAGCTTAATGCAACGCGATAAAGAATTGTGGTTATTTCCTGAGGAATTTGATGCCATTGAAAATAAAATAAAATACGCTCGCTTAGGTATACACCTTGGCATGATCCACAAAAATGGGGTTCGTCTTAATCATGAATTTGCCACTGTGTTTGGCGGACAATGTTCAAAAAACGTCTATGCGCTAACTAACGAACAAGCTAATGATTACTTTCAAGGTAAAGATATTCGTTTAACTGAACCAACGAGTACATTAGGAGAAGTAATACTAACGTTGTGCGGCTGCCCAATAGGGTTAGGTAAATGGCAAAAGAATAAAATCAAAAATTCATTGCCACGAGATTTAGTGCAAAATACGCAATTAATTGTTTGGTAAGAAGAAATGTTAATAACAAAAACATAAAGTTTTATTTTTTACTTTATTTTAATACAAACCATTGTTTTAAAAGCAGTATAAAAATCACTCATTTTATTGTGTCTTTTTACATATGTTAACTACACTTAATATTACTTTCTACTTCTCCCTTAATGAATTTAGAAGGTGTTCCCAAGTTAGCGCAGGCTCGTCAAGAGCCACCCCTAAGCCCAGAACAATGCAGATTCGTTCTGGGCATTTTTTATCTAAAAGCAATAAAAGCGTAAAACTTTTTTAAACATGTAGTTTTCTATTGCCTTATGTGTGCTTTGTTGTTTTTATAGGTAAAAAGCTAACTCAAAGGAATTACTATGCCTAAGCCATTCACTTTCATCTCTATTGCTTATTTATTAACAAGCGCCTCCTGTTTTGCACAAGACTCAACAAAATACCTAGGTTTTACCTATCCAGACAAAGCACAAAATGCGGTGAGTATTACCTTCGATGATGCAAGAGAAAGTCAAGTCGATGTAGGCACTACCATACTCAATAAGCACAATGTAAAAGCGACTTTTTACGTATCCCCATTTAATGTTGAAAAGCGCCTTAATAAATGGCAAAAAGCAGCTAAAGCTGGTCATGAAATCGCTAATCACACTAGCAGCCACGTTTGCACAGGTAATTTTGAGTGGCTTAGAAAACAAGGTTTATCACTTGAACAAACGACACTTGAGTGGTTAGAAAACGATATACTAAGTGCGCAACAATACCTCGCGAAGCATTTAGACGTTACCCCGCGAGCATTTGCCTACCCTTGCGGAAATACTTTTGTTGGTCGCGGCATTAATACCAAAAGCTACGTGCCTTTAATTGCCAAGCATTTTGATAGTGGCCGAACCTGGCTAGACGAGTCTGCTAATAACCCTAACTTTACTGACTTTGCACAACTAACGGGTCTGCGAATTGATGGTATGAGCTTTGATGAAGTCATTACTATGACTGAGCAATTACGTAACAATAATGCGTGGTTAATTTTAGCAGGCCACGATATTGGCGAAAAAAGTCAGTATTCAACGGATGCGAAAGTTTTAGAGCAGCTTATTATCTACTTTAAAGACCCAAAAAATGGCTACTGGCTCGATACTGTAAGTAATGTTGGTGATTATGTAAAAAAACACCGTAAATCAATCGACTAATCATTCGTTAAATCAAATTCTGTGGTGCGATTATCGGGATGAAGTAACTGATAACGCGCCAACTTCCCTTGCTTTAAATCAATTAAGCTAATAGCAGAGTCGCTCACAAGGTACTTTTGTCCATCACCTATTGTTTGGTGTTTATCAACTTCCATATGCCAACGTTTCGTAAAGAAATTTAATGGGCTTTTCGGTGAATATAAAATTGAATCGAGCTTATCGAGTATATTAATTAATTTTCGCGGAAATTCATTTTTAATGCCACTGGCGGTAAGTTGCCAGATCCGATTCGGATGTTTGCCAAAGCGTTTTTGCACTGAAAAGCAAAACGAATAATGTACATCGCCTGATAATATCAGCGTTTCTTTTGGAGTGTCGTCGCGGCGAAAGGTATCGAGTAATTTTTTAGCTGAGCCTTCATGGGCCATCCAGTTTTCAACATCAACTAATAATGGCTGCCCACACATATTAAATAATGCTTGAATTGCCTCGATTGATTTAACCCCAAACACCGGCGCAGGTGAAACGATAATCACTTGCTCATGCGTAAGTAAGCTTGCTTCAAGCTCCATGAGTCGTTCCCAATCAAGTAAGCCTGAGGGTTCATTAAAGTTTTGTTCATTACGCCAACGATGAGTACGAGTATCTAACACCACCACCTTTGGTACAGTGTTAAGCTCATAATGCCAATGGTTAAATTCCAGTATGGTTTTATCAAATGCTTTATAATGCCACTGCTTTTGCTCAGTCAAACTTGCTTTAAATTCATCGAGTAAAACAGCGGTTTTATTACCAGCATCATTACCAAAGCCTTGCATTAACCAGTAACTGATCAAACCATTATTAATAATACGCCGACTTACTGGGTGTTGATAAATCAACTGCTCCCACCCTGCTGTTAAATTCCAATCATCGGTCACGTCGTGATCATCAAACATCATTAAAGTGGATACGTTTGCAAATAACACCTGCACATCTTTTAAACCTTCACTAAAGCCGACTAAGGCCTGCTTTTCGCTTTCAAATATCTGTTGGCATTTATTGCTTGATGCTTGATAAGTAATAGTATCTATACTGATATGCGCCCATACAATCGAACTAAAATTAAGCAGGTATAGCGCTATAAACTCTTCAAACGCAATTAAGTGATTGGCTGCTTTTAAACTTGAAAAATGCGGTTCATCTTTTTTGAGCCAATACCCTACGCCTATTTTACTGCGTTGCTGCCAAGGCACTTTAGGCAAAAATAGGTGCCGCTGATAGAGTTGGTCGGTTAATTTTTCAGGCAGTGCTATATCAAGGGGTTGTTCTTTATAAATACCGAGTAAATCAATCAGCCTATATATCGCAATTAGCATGGCGCCGGCAACGTCATCTGCGTAAACCTGATCGCCTGAGAGTAATAAAATATCAGCCCCCGCTTTGCTATTACTGCGATTTTGCTGTTGAAAATCATTCGCTGCAACTAAGCTGTCTTTTGCTGGATGATGCGGATTACGACATGAACCATGTAATATCTGCTCGAGTGTATGTGGAATTACAAACTCAGGGGTTGCCTTACCTTGGTAGCAAAAAACACTTAAATCCACCTCTGCAGAGTCGTTGAATAAGCGATAGCTTATCAATTTATCAATGGGGAGTGTGGCAACCACAGGCTTTATTATTACAAAATGCAAATAAAGATGAGCACCTAAAGCAACGCTATGATGCTCGCTGAAGGTGTCTATTTTATCAAACTCTATACGATATTGTGATGCCACAGACGTGGCAAATTGTATGCAAACTTCAGCAGCATCTGCGCGGCGCACCATCGGCCCCATTAATAAAAGAGGAAGTGATGCATCACTCATGCTTAATTATCCTTTGTTCACTAAATTAAATAATGAATAAAAATTATTTGTAGTGGCAGTCGCTAACTCTTTGTAGCTAATACCTTTTAAATCGGCAATATAATAAGCAACATCTTGCACATAAGCAGGCTGATTGGTTTTGCCACGATAAGGCACTGGCGCTAAATACGGCGAATCTGTTTCAATCAACAATCTATCTAACGGTATTTGTTTAACTACGTCTTTAAGTTCTACTGCATTTTTAAATGTCACAATGCCAGAGATAGAAATATAAAAACCTAAATCAATGGCTTTTTTTGCCATATCCCAATCTTCTGTAAAGCAGTGTAATACGCCACCACATTTTTCTGCATTGTGTGCGCGCATCAGGTTGATAGTGTCTTCTCGGGCATCACGAGTGTGAATAATCAGCGGTTTTTGCAGCTCATTCGCTACTTCAATATGACCGACAAAACTTGCTTGTTGTACAGCATGCGTATCTTTCGCGTAATAATAATCAAGGCCGGTTTCACCAATAGCCACTACTTTTTCATGGCTCGCTAAATCTATTAAACGTTGTTTATCTAACGCATCTTTTTGATCTAGCGGGTGTACACCGCATGACGCTGATACATCACTGTAACCTTGAATTTTTTCCAACATAGATGGAAATTGATCAAGCGTTACACTGACACACAAAAAGTGTTCTACCTGTTTAGCCCTTGCACTATCAAGCACTTGGTCTAAGTTTAAATCGAGTTTATCAAAATCGAGACGGTCTAAATGGCAATGAGAATCTACAATCACGTTACTGCTTACTACATGGTATAAGTTGGATTACCAGAGTTTAACATAGTCCCTAGTAGTTTTTCGATCTTCGCATTAAGATTGGTTTTATCGTCGATAAAACTAATCCCTATTCCTGGTGGGTTAGAACTTTGCGCGCCTTGGGGTGTGATCCACGCAACTTTCCCCGTAATGACATCATCTTCTAATGCATCAGGTAAGGTCACTTTTAATGCCAGTGAATGGCCCATTTCATAACGCATATTAGTGCGTACAAATAGCCCGCCGGTTTTTAAATACGGCATATAGCAGCGGTATAATTCATCTAGATCATCTAAATCGACTAATAATTCTTGCACAATCAATCCTATTTATAGCTTTGGCGTAAACGATACGCTAATCGAGAAACAGCCAAAGGCAAATTCAATCCAAGTATCTGTGTGCTGTTTTGGACAAACTCCGCTAATGCGCTCTGCGCATTTTGATACGAGTCAAAATCCATTCCAGCAATGAGTTGTTGTTTTAATTGTTCACTTAAAAATAAACAAAATACCCGAACACGCTCTGTATCTTTACTAATGATATCAACCAACGCGGTGAAATTATGGCCTTGTTTAAGCTCAGTTGCAAACTTATAAAGTTTATCAATCATTTCCAGCTGTTCGTCTTGTTGCCAACGTTCAATGAGTAACGGCTGTTGAGTAAATAAAGAAAGCCATTCATAGGCAGGAATTTGTAACTGCGAAATCCACATTTTTGCTGCATTTACATCACTAACTTTTACTTGCGTTAGCGCACAGCGGCTTAAAATAGTCGCTGGCAGTTGTGTTGTCGCACTCGTGGTCAATAATAAAAACCGACGCGGACTTGGCTCTTCTAAGGTTTTTAACAGGGCATTTGCTGCTGCGGTGGTCATTTTATGACAGTCGTTTATAACAACCACTTTATTTGCATTTTGCGCCGCTGACTGATTCATAAAATCACTGACACTGCGAATATCATCTACACCAATACTTTGCCCATCAGCTTGCACTACATACTTGTCCGGGTGAGTCACAGCTTGATTGAGATGGCAGCTTTTGCAGTTTCCACAAGGCACTAAGTTATTAGCCGATGAACACAATAATGCATTCGCTAATTGTTCAACTAAGGCACGCTTACCCACACCTTGCTGGCCATTCAATAATTGTCCATGATGAAAGCGTCCTGCGTTAAAACTTGCTGCTAATTGTTGTTCAACATGACTAAGCCAAGGATAAATCATTTTAATGGTTACTTTTAATAAACTGATCTAGCACAGTGATAATATCTTGATGTACTCGTTCGATACTTTGCTGTGCATTTACGGTCTCAATGCTGTCGTCACACTTTGCTAATTCTAAATAGCGTGTGCGTGTACGTTCAAAAAAACTTAAGGCTTGTTGTTCTATACGATCAAGCTCACCACGCCCTTTAGCACGAGCAAGGCCAATAGCAGGGTCAATATCCAAATAAATGGTTAAATCAGGTTTTAAACCTTTTAATACAATACTAGCAAGGGAGTCCAAAGTGTTTGAAGCAATTTCACGCCCACCGCCCTGATACGCTTGCGATGATAAATCATGACGATCACCTAGTACCCATTGTCCTTTTGCCATCGCTGGACGTATAACATTGTGCAACAGTTGAGAACGAGCAGCATACATGATCAAAAGCTCCGTCTCGCTGGCAATCTCTTCGTCGTGATTGTCTTTTACGATACTACGCAGTGCTTCAGCAATGGGGGTACCACCGGGCTCTCTTACATTGATAAAATCAACGCCATGCTGCGCTAAAAACTGTTGGCAAATTGCTATAGCGGTTGATTTTCCGGCGCCTTCTAAGCCTTCAATCACAATAAATTTTGCTGCTGTCATGGTTTCTCTTTTTTGTTTGAAAAAGCATTAGTAGGCTTTCTCGTTTTATATTTTTTAATCTATTTGTTTAACTGCTTTTGATAACGCAAGTAATCTTGTACCGCTTTATTATGCTCTTTTAGCGTTTTTGAAAATTGGTGGCTGCCATCACCTTTTGCCACAAAATACACAAACTCAGATTTTGGTGGATTAACCGCAGCAAAAATTGCAGGTTTTGATGGCATTGCAATAGGCGTTGGCGGTAAACCATTTATTTTATAGGTATTATACGGCGTATAAGTCGTTAAATCTTTGCGTTTAATATCGCCATCAAAATCAGCGCCTATGCCATAAATCACAGTGGGATCCGTTTGCAAGCGCATTTTTGTGTTTAATCGGTTAGTAAACACAGATGCGATTAATGGCCGTTCGCTAGCAAGACCTGTTTCTTTTTCAATAATGGACGCCATGATTAATACTTCGTAAGCAGACTTTAAAGGTAAGTTAGGAGCTTTATTTTGCCACGCTTCATCAAGCACACTTTGCATTATCTTATGCGCACGCTTAAGCACCGAGCTGGCAGTATCATTAGCATGATAATGATAGGTATCAGGAAACAGCCACCCTTCTAAATGTTTATCTGAGCCTAAAACTTGCTGAGATAGCTCATCAAGTATTAAGTCATTACGAAGGTACTCTGCGTGACTAATTGCTGCTAACACTTCGCGCAATGATTGCCCTTCAATAATTGTAAAACTAAAGCTGGCCTGCTTACCTTGGTTAATACGGCGAATATTATCTAAAACGGTGCCTGTATCAAGTTGATATAAGCCCGCTTTTAAATCAGTTAATGTTGGGTCCAATTTAGCGAGTACTTGATAACGAAAGCAATCTTTCAACCACTGCTTGGCCTGCCATTGCTGACATAGTTGGTTAAAACCCGTGCCTTTTTTCACTTCAAATAGCGTGTTTTGAGGCGTTTTTAATGGACTATTAATTGTCGTTTGCAACTGTTGGTAGCCAATACCAGTGACAAATAATGCCAATAATAAGACCGTGATAATCACTTTTAACACGCTGACTCCTTGAGTAATAAATCTTCCAGTAAGGCTACACTGGTAGATAATTCATATTTTATATTATTGATCGCTGTCACAGGCACAATACCCATTAGGCTATTACAAATAAAAACAGCTTCCATTTGCTGTAATTCCTCAAGTGTCATATCAATAAATTGCACGGGTAATTTATCACACAGAGATTGCAGATAAACCCCCCGAATACCGCAGTTTTTCAAATTAGGACTAAAGACGCAGCCTTTATTAATGGCAACTATGTTTGCTGCGGAGGTTTCTATCACAAAATTATTATAATCTAACACGATCACATCATCACATGTTTGATGCGCCATGGCCTGTTTTATCATCACCTGCTCTAAGCGATTTAAGGTTTTTAAACCTGCAAATAAAGGTTGCGATGCTAATTGCACCGTGCTGATAGCTAATTTAATGCCTTGTTGTGTAAGCAAAGAATAACTGGCAGGAAAAGGTAGCTGCGATAGTATAATAAGTGACTGTGGTAACTCAGGTAAACCATATCCTCGGCCACCACTGCCTCGCGTTACGACAATTTTTAGTACGCCCAGTGCTGTTGTGGCGATATAATCAGTAATCTCTGATTCCAGCTGCACAAAGTCTAATTCGCTAAAGCCTAATCGCATTGCGCATTCAATTAAACGCATTCGATGAAGTGGCCAATGGACCACTTGACCATCCTGCACTTTAGCGGTGGTAAAAAAGCCATCCCCATAATTAAAGCCGCGGTCTTGACTGCTTATCGTGGCTGATTGCTCTTTGGAGGCTTTTTTTATTATTTGAATTATTTTTTTAGGCATATTTTGCATATAAAAAAACCCAGTAACAACTGGGCTCTTCTTGGATATCGTTGTTAAAAAAGATTATACCTTTTTAAATAGCAACGAGCCATTAGTACCACCAAAACCAAATGAGTTACATAGCGCGTAATCAAGTTTCGCGTCACGAGCGGTGTGAGGAACATAGTCCAAATCACATCCTTCATCAGGGTTATCAAGGTTAATTGTTGGTGTTACTTTTTGATCTTGTAATGACAAAATTGTAATGATTGACTCAACAGACCCTGCTGCACCTAATAAATGGCCCATCATTGATTTAGATGAACTCACCATCACATCTTTTGCTGCGTTACCGAAGATTGATTTAACCGCTGAAGTCTCAGCTTTGTCGCCAGCATTAGTCGATGTGCCATGTGCGTTAATGTAACCCACTTGGTCAGCATTAATTTGCGCATCATTTAGCGCATTTTCCATCGCAAGAGCTGCACCTGCACCGTCTTCTGGTGGTGATGTCATATGGAATGCATCGCCGCTCATACCAAAACCAACTAACTCTGAGTAGATTTTAGCACCACGCGCTTTTGCATGTTCGTACTCTTCAAGTACGATCACACCTGCACCATCGGAAAGTACAAAACCATCACGATCTTTATCCCACGGGCGCGATGCCGCTTGCGGATCGTCGTTTCGGGTAGATAAAGCGCGTGCAGCATTAAAGCCACCCATACCAATTGGTGTTGACGCCTTCTCAGCGCCACCGGCTACCATGGCATCTGCATCGCCGTAGGCAATCATACGCGCCGCGTGACCGATGTTATGCAAACCCGTTGTACAGGCAGTAACAATTGAAATATTTGGACCACGTAGACCGTGCATAATCGATAAATGACCTGAGATCATATTGATGATGGTCGATGGTACGTAAAAAGGAGAAAGCTTACGTGGGCCACTGTTTAATAATTTTATGTGGTTCTCTTCAATCAGCGTTAAACCACCAATGCCTGAACCAACAGCAACACCAACGCGCGGTGCGTTCTGCTCTGTGATCACAAGGCCAGAATCTTGTATTGCTTGTACACCTGCCGCTATGCCGTACTGAATGAATAAATCCATTTTTTTAGCATCTTTCTTTGGCATGTAAGCCGATGCATCAAAATTATTCAGCAAACCTGCGAATTTGGTGCCAAAACTTGAAGTATCAAAATGCGTAATAGTTTGAATACCACTTTTGCCGTTTAACAAGTTTTGCCACGTTGACTCAACATCGTTACCTAGCGGTGTCAACATTCCTAAGCCAGTTACGACTACTCGACGTTTAGCCACGGTTTGCCTCCAATATGGGAATTATTATTTTTCTGGTGGGTGTAATAGATTAAGGGTAGCGAATGCTACCCTTAATTTGCGATTGATTACTCAGCGTGAGCTGTAACGTAATCGATTGCAGATTGTACTGTAGTGATCTTTTCAGCTTCTTCGTCTGGGATCTCAGTGTCAAACTCTTCTTCAAGAGCCATTACTAATTCAACAGTATCAAGTGAATCTGCGCCTAAGTCATCAACGAAAGAAGCTTCGTGCTTTACTTCTTCTTCTTTAACACCTAGTTGCTCAATGATGATTTTCTTTACGCGTTCTTGGATGTCGCTCATTCTTCTTTCCTTTATTAAAAACGCCAATGCGTTATTTTCAGATTGCGGCGTAGTTTACGGCGCATAATTCTGTGATTCAAGGATTTGCTGATAATTATTTATCTGGTCAAACCTCTTGAAGGTTATTTGGCTCTTTTATCGCTTATTTTCACAACGAATTCAAGTATGTTTAAAGCAAGTTCACAAAAAATTCAACATTTTTCGACAAACTCACCAAAAACTAAATAGGAACAAAGTTCCTTATACCATGTACATGGCACCATTTACATGCAAAGTTTCGCCTGAAACATAAGCAGCTGCATCAGATGCTAAATAACAGACTGCGGCTGCAATCTCATCTGGTTGACCTAATCGTCCAGCTGGAACATTAGCAAGCGTAGCTGCTTTTTGCTCATCTGTAAGCTCGTCAGTCATATCAGTTTGAATAAAACCAGGTGCAACAACGTTAACTGTAATACCACGAGAGGCCACTTCACGCGCTAATGACTTAGAAAAACCAATTACACCCGCTTTTGCTGCGGCATAATTAGCTTGCCCTGCATTACCCATCGTACCTACTACCGAGCCGATGTTAATAATACGACCATTCTTTTTCTTCATCATCGGACGTAATACCGCTTTTGACAAACGAAAGATAGAGCTTAGATTAGTATCAATGATATCGTCCCACTCTGACTCTTTCATGCGCATAAGCAAATTATCGCGAGTAATACCGGCATTATTAACTAATACATCAATATCACCCAAATCCGCTTTTATCGCAGCAAGTATCGCCTCAATCGATGCAGGATCAGTTACGTTTAATGCATAACCTTTACCGTTATCGCCTAAGTACTCGCTTATATTTGCAGCGCCCGACTCACTCGTTGCAGTACCCGCTACTTTAGCGCCTTGCGCAATTAAAGTCGTTGCTATTGCTTTACCGATACCACGACTTGCGCCAGTAACTAGGACAACTTTGCCCTCTAGTGAAAATAAATTTGCCATTGTTATCCTACTCTTATTTTGCTTCGTCAATAGCTGATTGGCTATTAACCGAACCACATACCATTGCTTTATCAATACGCTTTGCAAGGCCTGTTAATACTTTACCAGGACCAAATTCGTAACTTTGGGTAATACCTTGCGCTACTAACGCTTGTACTGTCTCAGTCCAACGTACTGGGCTGTATAATTGACGCACCAATGCGTCTTTAATCGCATCTGCTGCGCTTGCAGCGGTTACATCAACGTTATTAATTACATCACACTTAGGTGTATTAAATGTTAAAGCCGCTAAATCCGTCGCTAATTTTTCTGCTGCAGGCTTCATCAGTTCACAATGTGATGGCACGCTTACAGATAAAGGCAATGCACGTTTGGCACCGGCTTCTTTACACGCCTGTGACGCTCTATCAACTGCGGCTTTATGGCCTGCAATCACAACTTGACCTGGTGAATTATAATTTACTGGCGATACAACCTCACCTTGTGCAGATGCTTCGCACGCAGTTTGGATTTCATCATCACCTAAACCAATGATTGCAGCCATAGAGCCGACGCCTGCAGGCACAGCTTCTTGCATGTATAAACCACGGTTTTCAACGAGCTTTACAGCTTCCCCTAAACTTAATACATCGGCACACACCAATGCTGAATATTCACCTAAGCTGTGACCAGCCATTGTTACTTCTGCATCTGAATTTGCTGATAACCATTGACGGTAAATAGCCACTGAGGCTGTTAATAGTGCAGGTTGAGTACGATGGGTTTGATTTAGTTCTTGTTCTGGTCCATTAAGTACTAATGCAGCCAAATCATAACCTAGTGCGTGTGATGCTTCTGCAAACGTTGCTTTTACTATATCCGATTGATCTAAAAGTTCACTTAACATACCCACTGATTGTGAGCCTTGACCTGGAAAAACAAGTGCAATTTTTTGTGCCATACTTTGCTCTTTAAATTAAACAAATAAATAATTGTTTAAGTAAACGTCTGACAACAACATCTACTCGTCAGTCGCTACTTTTTAGTTGAATGTGTTTGCTCGAAAATAGCTGCAATTTTTTCAGGAAGTTGACGCTCAACTTCTTTAGCAGCTTCGTCGATAGCAGCATGAAATGCTTTAGCGGAGGCATTTCCATGGCTTTTTACGACAATACCGCGCAATCCTACCAGAGAAGCGCCGTTATACTGGTCGGGGTTCACCCTTTTATAGAGTTTTTTTATTACTGGGCGTAGCAAAAAGGCTAAGCATTTATAGAAAAAGTGCTTGCGCAGTGCTTTAGTAAGCTTAAACATAATGAGTTTTGCAATCCCTTCGCACGTTTTTAAAGCGACATTGCCCACAAAACCTTCGCAAACTATAACGTCTGATTTACCAGTAAATATATCACTGCCTTCGCTATAACCGGTATAATTTATATACTTACATTGCTGCATAAGCTCTGCAGCTTGCTTAATATCTTCATGGCCTTTAATCGCTTCAGAGCCAATATTTAATAAACTGACTTTAGGATTATCACAACCAAGCGCTTGCCCTGCGACCACCGACCCCATAATGCCAAACTGATACAAGGTTTGCGCATCACAATGCACATTGGCGCCTAAATCAAGTAAGTAAACAGGGTTTTTACGCTCCGTTGGTACTGCTGAAATTAATGCTGGGCGCTTTACACCTGGAAGCATTTTCAGTACATAATGAGCCATGAATAATAGTGCGCCGGTGTTTCCGGCACTCACACACGCCTGTGCTTCACCTGATTTAACTAAATCAAGGGCAACGCGCATTGAGGAATCTTTTTTTGCTCGCACAGCAGAAGACGGTTCACAGCTATTGGTGACAACTTCAGTGCAATGACGAATAATTAAACGAGGATGGGAAAGAGAATCAAGCGATTCGAGTTCTTTAGATATTACTTGTTCGTTACCACATAAGATTAAACTTAAGTTGGCATTAGCATTTACCGCGTTAACGGCTGCGGGGATAGATGAACGGGGGCCATAATCGCCCCCCATCATATCTAACGCAATGGTTAGATTGGTCAGCATAAAAGCAATCTCTTATTTAGAAATTACTTGAACGCCTTTGTAGTAACCATCTGCAGTCACATGGTGACGACGATGAGTCTCACCAGATGTTTGGTCTACAGTTAAAGTTGGACCACTGATCGCATCGTGTGAACGGCGCATGCCGCGTCTTGCACGAGACTTTTTGCTTTTTTGTACAGCCATAGTCTTCTCCTAAGAATCTTTCTTAAGTTGTTTCAAAATATCAAATGGATTAGGTTTATCATCTTCCGCCTTTAAAACACCAAAGCTGGCAGGCTTTGCTGAATAACTGCATGAAGCTTCGTTGTGGGTAGCAACTAATGGAACTGCTAAAATTAGTTCGTCTTCGATTAACTCAAAAACGTTAATTTCACCATTTTCATCAAGCGCTACTTCATCGTAGTCTTCTGGAAAAATATCTGACTCTGTATCCTCTCCAATTGGGGAATAAACAAAGTCTTGAACCAAATCCAACCCTAAATTACCATTACAACGTTGACAAGTGACAGTAACGTGTGTGGACAAATTGCCTCTAATCACAGCGAAACCTTGGTCGTCGTTTTTGCAATGAATTTTTACCGCTATTTCACCTACTTCTTCCTGCACAACTTCCCGTAAACGGGTAAGTTTTTCAAGCGGTACAATGCCGTCATACTTTAAACGGTGTTGAGCTGCTTTGCCTGGATGAAGAGTGATGGGAATTTTCACCTTTTGCATAGGGGCTGCATCATATAGATAGTTACTTGGTTAGTCAAAGTAAAAAACCATTTTTAACTGGTTTTTCGTGATTCATTTCTTTGTTTTACTTACGGATCTGATTTATCCTAACTCAATCTGATTTTCATTAGGAAAACAATCCATGAAGCACCCTCTCATTTTAGCCTCAAGTTCACCCTTTCGTCAGTCTTTATTGCAAAAATTTAATCTACCATTTGATACTTTTTCACCTGATGTTGACGAAACCCCTCACATAGACGAAACACCGATTGCACTTGTTTCTCGATTAAGTGAGCTCAAAGCCCGCGCTGCAACAGGCCTTTTTAAAGCGGGTTTAGTCATTGGTTCTGATCAAGTTGCAATATTTGACCAGCAAATTTTGGGTAAACCCCACAATAAAGAAAACGCAATAAAGCAACTGAGCCTATTTAGCGGCAATACAGTCACTTTTTTAACCGGCTTGTGCGTATACGACATTCTTTCAAACACAACAAAAACACGCGTCGAACCCTTTGATGTCACGTTCAAAAGCCTTTCGCATGAGCAAATAAGCGCTTATTGCGATGCTGAACAACCTTACAATTGTGCTGGCAGCTTTAAAAGTGAAGGCCTAGGTATTTGTTTATTTGAGAAACTCAATGGCGATGATCCAAACAGTTTGATTGGGTTACCATTGATCAAACTCAGCCAATTATTGACTGAGTTTGGGGTTGATGTATTAAGTAATCAAGCCTAACGATCAAGTAAGAGCGCACCTAATTGCTGATACGAATCAACCGTAGCAATTGGCGCAAACTCTTGCAGCTGTTGGGCGTTGTGTACGCCCATCGTCACACCTATGCGGTCAATATTGGCTGCTTTCGCCATGGCCATGTCGATTTTAGTGTCACCAACCATTAACGCATCAAGAGCACTCATATTGAGCTCATCAAGTAATTGTAATAGCATATCAGGCGCTGGTTTTGACAATGCATCATCGCTGGTGCGCGTTGCAACAAAATAATTCCTAAGCTTTGTTTCATCAAGTAAACGCTCAAGCCCAGCACGGCTTTTCCCGGTTGCAACAGCTAACAACACACCACTATTTTTTAATGCAGCTAAAGTTTGCTCAACACCTTCGAATAAAGGGGTTGGCGTTACATCTACATATTTATATTGATGTTTATAGCCTGCGATCAAATCAGCATATAAATCTGCATCGTTAGGAAATAAAGTAGCCACAGCCTGTTCAAGTGATAAGCCTATAATATTGGCGGTTGCTTCGTCACTCGGAGCAACTAAGCCACATAATATCGCAGATTGATGCATGCAGTTTACTATTTTTGTCACTGAATCCATCACTGTGCCATCCCAATCAAATATCACTAATTTATAGGATTTCACGATTTGGCTGCACGTAATGTTTTAATACAATTAACAAGTGCTTTATCAAGTGGTGCTTCAACACGCATGGTGGTTTCGTTTTTAGGGTGATAAAAACTCAAGTCATGTGCATGCAAAAATAACCGCCCTAAACCAATTTTACGCATCGCTGCATCAAATGCTTGGTTACCGTATTTGTCATCGCAAGCAATAGCATGCCCACGGCACTGAGTGTGCACACGAATTTGGTGCGTACGACCAGTAACGGGTGATGCCTGCACCAGTGAGCATTCATCAAAACGTTCTAACACTTTAAAGCGTGTATGAGATGGTTTACCTTCGGTGTTATTAACACGAACAACGCGCTCACCCGATTGCAAGGTGTTCTTCAACAGCCCTTCGGTAACGTTTTTATCTTTTGAATCCCATTGCCCATCAACCAATGCCCAATAGTTTTTTTCCATGGTTTTTTCACGTAACTGTTCATGAAGACTGGTCAGTACAGAACGACGTTTAGAAATCAATAAGCAACCTGATGTATCCCGATCTAACCGATGCACAAGCTCTAAGCTTCGCTCTTCAGGGCGTAGAACACGCAACGCTTCAATAAGCCCATAACTTAAACCGCTGCCACCGTGCACAGCCATGCCTGAAGGTTTATTAATTACAATAAGATACTTGTCTTCAAATAAAATAGCGTCTTCAAGCTTAGTTACTACATCTAAATTTTTTGGCACAAACTCTTCACGCTCAGCGATTTTAATTGGCGGGATACGCACAATATCGTCAAGTTGAAGTTTGTAAACAGGTTTGATACGTTTTTTGTTCACACGCACCTCACCTTTTCGAAGGATTCGGTAAACAGCGCTTTTAGGCACCCCTTTTAAGTGGGTAATAAGAAAGTTATCAATCCGTTGACCTAAATGGTCTTCGGTAATCGTGACGAAAGATACTTGTAAGCCGGTTTTTTCTGACATTGCCTAATCACTGATTTAAGTAAAAATAATTTAGTTGCTAACACGGTTATAATAATGGGATAATCGCTAGCGCAAATATAAATTTGCACATAACAACGGTGCTTTTTAACACATTAATACATTCGTGATGCACATTCTGGGTAATTGATCATACAGATCCGAGTTAAGTTTTCCAAAGCTTTTATACATACCTAGTTTGCACGTGCGTTCAATTAACTCCGATGCGCGTAATATATCGCTAGTTAAGTTTGACCACGATGTGTTTTTTAATGTTGATAAAAAAAGCAATGAACAAATAATTTGTCTGATCGTGACGGCGTACGATACGCCGTTCAGCAGATGCATTGTAAATCGTACAAGTTAATTTAATACATGGTCGACTCTGGGCAGAACTCAAATAGATAACTGTAAAAACAGTCATTTGTTTTTCCCCTATTTAGAATCTAATAACGTGACAACACGTTATTGTCAGCCAGCACCATAAAGATACTTAAACGGATACAGAGCAAAGCTCCCCCACAGATCCAGTCGTGAGATTGTATAAAAAGAAGCGATGGGAGCAACTGAACAGGCGAAAAGTTTCGTCATGTCAGAGACATAACACAGTAGAGTAACAATATGAAACGTATGCTAATCAATGCGACGCAGCAAGAAGAAATGCGCGTAGCACTGGTTGATGGCCAGCGCCTGTATGATTTAGATATCGAAAGCCCGGGTCACGAACAAAAAAAAGCCAATATTTATAAAGGCAAAATCACACGTATAGAACCGTCACTAGAAGCCGCTTTTGTTGAGTATGGCGCTGATCGTCACGGATTCCTTCCTTTAAAAGAAATTGCTCGCACTTACTTCCCGACAGGTTATACCTTTCACGGTCGTCCGAACATACGTGACGTGATCAAAGAAGGTCAAGAAGTCATTGTTCAAGTAGATAAAGAAGAGCGCGGACAAAAAGGCGCAGCTCTTACTACGTTTATTAGTGTTGCTGGTAGCTATTTAGTGCTTATGCCAAACAACCCACGTGCTGGCGGTATTTCTCGTCGTATCGAAGGTGATGAGCGTACAGAACTTAAAGAAGCATTAAGCCGTTTAGAACTGCCTAAAGGTATGGGTTTAATCGTGCGTACTGCTGGTGTTGGCAAATCATTTGAAGAGCTTAACTACGACTTAAAAGCGCTATTAGTACATTGGGATGCGATTCAACAAGCGTCTGATGGCGGTAAAGCTCCATTCCTAATTCATCAAGAAAGCAACGTGATTTTCCGTGCTATTCGCGATTACTTACGTCGTGACATCGGTGAAATACTGATTGATAAAGCCCGAGTATTTGAAGAAGCAAAAGCGCATATAGAGCGTTTTCGCCCTGACTTCATGAGCCGTGTAAAACTTTATCAAGGTGAAGTCCCACTGTTTACTCATTATCAAATCGAAAGCCAAATTGAGTCAGCATTTCAACGTGAAGTTCGCCTGCCTTCAGGCGGTTCAATTGTAATTGATCCAACTGAAGCACTTACCTCTATCGATATCAATTCATCAAAAGCCACTAAAGGCGGTGATATCGAAGAAACAGCGCTTAACACCAACTTAGAAGCTGCTGACGAAATTGCTCGCCAATTACGTTTACGTGACTTAGGTGGCTTAATCGTTATCGATTTCATCGACATGACACCACCACGTCATCAACGTGAAGTAGAAAACCGCTTAAAAGATGCTGTACGTCCAGATCGTGCCCGTGTACAAATTGGTAAGATCTCACGTTTCGGCTTACTAGAAATGTCGCGTCAGCGCTTGCGCCCTTCATTAGGTGAAGCAAGCCAAGGTCCATGCCCACGCTGTAGTGGCCAAGGTACTATTCGTTCAAACGAGTCGATTGCATTATCAATCCTACGTTTAATCGAAGAAGAAGCGATTAAAGACAATACGTCACAAGTTAACGCACAAGTGCCTGTTGCTGTTGCCGCTTATTTGTTAAATGAGCAACGTCGTAGCGTACATCGCATTGAAAAACGTCATAATTGCGATGTTGTGATTATTCCTAATCAACACATGGAAACGCCTCATTACGAAGTTATGCGCTTACGTAAAGACGAAACCATCGAGACTGTAAGCTATGAGCAAGTGATTGCTCCTGAGCAAGAAGTATTTGAAACATCAAAAACACCAACAGCGGTAGTACGTGAGGAGCCAGTTTTAAAAGGTGTAGTAATGCCTTCGACACCGGCCCCGCAAGCTGTTGAAAAGCCAGCTCCAACGCAAACAGCCAGTCAGCCAGCTGCAGAGCAAGTTAGCTTGCTGACAACTATTAGCAACTGGTTCAAATCGTTATTCGCTGATTCATCTGAAAAGAAAGAAGAAGTAAAGAAACAAGAACAGCAAACTGCACAGAGTAACCGCAATAACCGCAATCGTAACAATGATGGTGATACTCGTCGTCGAAACAATCAACGTCGTCGTAACAACAACTCACGTAATAAGCCGGTTAATGAGCGTTCAACAGAAGAAGCTGTTGTTGTTAAAAACGATAATGCATCAACAAGTACTGAGCAGCAGGAAAGAAACGATAATCGTAATAAACGTCGTCGCAATCCTAACTCGCGTAAACGTAATGAAACTCGTAATGACGATAAAAAAGAAGTGGCAGTTGCAGCAGCAACTACACCTGAAGTAAAAGATGTTACAGTTGAAACTACTGAACAAAAACCAAAAGTTCGCCGTCAACGTCGTAACATACGTAAAAAGGTACGCTTACAAGCTGAAGATAGCCAAGTTGTTGCAACTGATGATCAACAGCAAGCTGTTGCTGATGAAAAACCGACTCAGACCCCGACAAAAACTGAAGACGTTGTTGTAGAAAAAGCACCGGTTGTTGAAACACCTGCACAAGACATTGAACAGGTAGTTGTGAATGAACAAGATGCTGCCTCTGCAGATGAAGAGCAAGGCCAAACACGTACACGTTCACGCCGCTCACCTCGCCATTTACGTGCCGCAGGCCAACGTCGTCGTCGTCCTGAAGGTGAAGAAGCTACTCAAACACAAAGTACACAACCGCCAGCGTTTATTCCAGTTGCAGATCAAGCCGCAGCCGAATATGAAGCGGAGTTAAAAGCAAAAGAAAATGCGATTACTGAAGCGAATGAATCTGCTCCTGAAGTAGTTAAAGCAGCACCTGTTGTCGCAGAGCCTACTCCTGAAGTGGTTGAAGAAACACCGGTGGTCGCTGAGCCGACTCCTGCTGTAGTTGAAGAAACACCTGTGGTTGCTGAGCCTACTTCTGCTGTAGTTGAAGAAACACCTGTGGTTGCTGAGCCGACTCCTGAAGTGGTTGAAGAAACACCTGTGGTTACTGAGCCTACTCCTGCAGTAGTTGAAGAAACACCTGTGGTTGCTGAGCCGACTCCTGCAGTAGTTGAAGAAACACCTGTGGTTGCTGAGCCGACTCCAGTAGTTGAAGAAACACCTGTTGTTACTGAGCCTACTCCAGTAGTTGAAGAAAAACCTGTTGTTACTGAGCCTACTCCTGCAGTAGTTGAAGAAACACCTGTGGTTACTGAGCCTACTCCAGTAGTTGAAGAAACACCTGTGGTTACTGAGTCTACTCCAGTAGTTGAAGAAACACCTGTTGTTACTGAGCCTACTCCAGTAGTTGAAAAAGCACCAACACAAACTGTTTCTAACACTAAAACAGTGATCACAACTGGAAAAGCAAGTGCGCCAATGGCACAACCTACACCAGTCGCTGATAGCGATGTTGTTCATACGCCTAAGGCAATGGCACATGATAAGCGTGAAGCGATTCCAGATAGTGGCTTGCGTGCCGGTTCATTAAAGCCAGCTGGTCGTGCTAGTGCTGCAATGACTAAAACATTGAGTGCTTAATAACTCACATTGTTTAGTTAAGTACTAAATAAAAAAGCCGTGTTAATAAAATTAACACGGCTTTTTCGTTTATAGCTGAAACCTAAATTGACACTAAAGTATAAAGCCCCAAACAACTGAAGTTTTTATCTCTGTAATCCCCTACTTTTTATTTGGTAACTCTTATACCAATCTACTTAGATATGGGGTCTATTTAATGACAAGAAAATTGTGCTATAACTAGGGCGTGTTGACCTTTCGTGATTGATTTTACAGCAGTCTATTTGGTATTTAGGCAAGGCAGAGCCTATGGTGTGTGGTTGTTCCCCATAAATAGGCGATAACGCAGTATAAATGCCAAACATGCGCTGCCCAAAGGGTTCTCCCAAGGGGCGACTAACTGTTTATTACCTGTACGGATGTGGATAAAGGACGCGGAGGCTTTGCTCGATTTTACTTAGTCCACTCGATTCCAAATCTCCCGCCGCGATTGAACCGCCTGAGCTTAAACAAATTTTAATCATCAAAGTTCAACAGACCCGAGTGCTACATACAAATTAAAGTTACTTACTACAAACAAAAAAAACAAAAAACCATCACTTGACACTATATATTAACAAACCCATTTGCTACTATCACTTTGCTTATTTTTAATACAACTTTATTGCATGCTAATTTAATGCGGGTAAGCAGTATTTCTGCGGATAATTAGAGACAACTTTTAGTTAATATAATTCTCAAAGGAAAGTTAAATTATGGAAATTCATAAGTTCAAACTAACACAACTCGCCATAGCATTAGGTCTAACAGCAACTTTGGCTGCATGTTCTAGTGACAATGACAAAACACCTCCTCCGATAGAACCGACACCAACACAAAAGGTTGTTGAACTGCCTGCAGGTACCACATCTGAAAAACAAGCTGGTTTTTTCACTGTAGTTGTAAAAGATAGCGAAGGTAATAGCTTAGGCTCTGCTGATGTGCCTATTACAGTAAAGATCACCAAAAATTCAGCCAATGTTGTTTCAACCAAAGGCGAAGCGTTAACAGCCGATGATTTAACGATTACTAATGGCGCAGGCTTATTTGCGGCGTCATTATCAGAACTCACTGCTGAAACATCAATAACAGTGAATTTTACTGCTCCTGGCTATTTTAATAACAGTAAAGTAATTACTTTATCAGTTGATGATTCTGAAGTTGCAGAAACTGTAACATTAGTTTCTCGTAGTATTGACGCTGATAATGTTGCTATTGTGTCTGAAGAAAAATCAGTGAATGATTTAGCCGAAAATGGCGCTACGGTTACATTTAAAGAAGATGGATCACTTGAAACATCTGATGGCTCAGCATTAAAGCTTGCCAAAACAGTAACTAAAACCAATGGCAGTGCCACTAGCGACAAAGGGGGGGTTCAAATATCAATACCCAGTGGATCTAAAATGCTTGCTAAAAATGAAGCTGGTGAGCTAGTTCCTTTAACAAGCGCCCCTTCCCTTGCTGTTGCGTATTTTAACAATGAAGCTAGCTCCAGTGCTGCTGCAAACGACAATAATGAGAGTCGCCCTGAATCAGCACTAGATTACTTCCCTGGTGGTCTTGACCTAGCCGTTTCTGTTCCTACCGCAGATAATGTAACGACTGAAGTCACAACCACAGGCTCATTTACAACCGCTGGTTTTGTTGCCATCGAATTGACCGATGATGCTGGTAACAAAGTGAAAGAGTTTGGCTCAACGGGTGATGGTGACAACGCCACTAAAAACTCAATTGAAGTTAAAATGCAAGTAGAAGTTAAAACATCAAACGCCTGCCCAATGACTTATGCTGATTTAGATAATCTAGACCAAGCTACAGTGGCTGCTTTTGCTGTTGATGCGTCTAAATCAACTGATAGTGCTTACTTTCGCAAAGGCGCCTGTGTTTCCTCTGATGGCTCAGCAATTGCGACACGCCAAATCAAAGCAGGTGATATAATCCCTGTATGGAGTTACGATGCGGATGAAGCGCAATGGGCTTTTGAAAGCTATGGTGTTGCTCAAGTAAATGCTGATAACGCTGATGTTTTTGACGTAGCAGTTCAGGTAACTCACTTATCTTACTGGAATCTTGATTTCTTTAACTGGCGCGAACCTAACTTTGGCCAATGCGGTGATGATCGCAAAGTTCAGTTTGACATCAAATATGCAGATGGCTCAACTGATAATGTAACCGCATTTGACCTGCTTGTGGAATCTCAATCTGGTGGTTACCGTAAACTTAAACGTGGGTATGAATTCCGTTACTACAATAAGTCTACGATAGCTAACCCGCCGTCATTTTCCGTATTTATGTCGCTATTAAATAATGGCACTAATATTATTGATGGGATCGAAGGTGACGCTAATAATCCGGTTGATGCTTCAGCATCTAGATTAAAACTAAATGACATTTGTGAGTTGGATGGGAAGAAACTAGTGCTAACGCTTGATACTGCTCCAGCGCGAGTAGATCAAAAAATTAAAACACAATATGCTTGTAGTAACAACGCTGAAGGTGATGTTGAAGCCCCACCGGCAGCAACTTCAACTTACGCGTATTTGATTGATTCAAGCAATAACTACGTGACCTACTCATATACTGCAAATGACGGCACAGCAACTTTTTCAAACGTTGTTGAAGGTGATTATAAAGTAAGAGTATGGGATCAAGTCAGCCGAACTTATGTGACTTCTCCTGATTTCGCCGCGAGTGCGACAAATGAAGTGGTTATTGATCTTCCCATTGAATGCACCATAACTGAAAAACCAGTTACAGGTACTGGCACAACAGGCGGTTCGTGATCGATCTTTAAGTAAAACAGAGTCAAAGCCGCGTTTATCGCGGCTTTTTTATTACTAGTAGCGATAATGAAATAGCGATAACCAATTAAACGGGCTCTCATTTGCCTAAAAACCAAACAGTCTGCTTACAATTAACCTAGAAAGATAAACACACCCTAGGGCGCGTTGACCTTTGTGGATTGAAATTTGTTCAACCTAGGGGCGATTTAATCGCGGCGCGAGGTTTGTAACCTAGCGGGCTAAGTAAAAACCGAGCAAAGCTTCCGCGTCCTGCTCACGCCCCTTACCTACATCCGTGTAGGTAACAAAGAGTCAATCGCCCCTAGGAAGAACCCTTTGGGCAGCGCATGTTTGGCATTTATACTGCGTTATCGCCTATTTATGGGGAACAACCACACTACATAGGCGCTGCCTTGCCTAAATACCAAACATACTGCTGCAAAATTAATCACGAAAGGTCAACACGCCCTAGCTTTCACTCGCTAATTTGTACGCCTCATATTTTTCACATTCGAGTTCTGCTATATTTTTATCATAAATAGATTGAGACATATCAGATTTCAATGTTAACTCCTTGCATCGCTGTTCTAACTCTCCAACCTTTGGAATCGTTGGATCGATATTATGAAGTAAGATATGTTTATCAATTTGCCCTCCCCTAGATTGCATTTGACGCTGGATATCTTGAGCAACCATTTGCTGCTTAAGTTTTGCTTCATTGTGCATTTGTTCACTCATTTTGTGATAATCAACGACTACTTTTCTTTCAACCAATTTGTTATAACAAACCAACAACACAAATATAGCCAGTAAAAAATAAATAATCCCTTTCATATTAATAATTTCCCCTTGACAGAATAATGGGTTTTCTAGCCTAATACATCACTATAATAAAATACTCATTCGAGTCAATTCACAAGGAGGTTTTATGCGTAGTAACCTGATAAAATTTAAGTTGCTTATTGGTGCTGTATTATTTTCAGTGTCCGTTTGTGCGCAACAAGTTTACAGCTGGGTCGATAAGAATGGTGTTCGTCATTTTTCTGATGTTCCTACGAGTCAAAGTGCGGAAGTAGTCGAGGGTATTGAGTCAACCCCCACTCCAAAAGCAAAGAATAAAAATGAAAACCAATCTCATGGCTCTGAAGAAGAACATGAAGAGTATACCCCCGGTGCTGAAGTTCCCATAAAAGGCTCGGGCACAATACTCAGTTGCAATAAGTCTATCTCATATCATGGTAATTATTATCAAGGTAGTTCTTCCTATACGATGAATAAACAGTACACTACAAAAAAAAATGCGATGAATGTTTTAAAGACGCACGAAAATAGTAAGGATAGATTAAAAAAAGAGAACGAAAGGTTAAACGCTCATCTTGAAAAACAACAAGCTCATTATAATAAAAATAAAAGTAACTCGATAAAATATGCCATTGAAAATACAATGGACCAAATTGCTGAAAACAACTGTGAAATACAGGTCCATTTACGTTATATGGAACTCACGCAAGAAAAAATAAATTCATTATAAAAACCAAGGAATGATATGACCAAACTTATACTCACTATGCTACTTTTATCAAGCTTTGTCACACAAGCAAAAGTGTATATGTGCGAAGATGAACAAGGGAATGTGTCATATACCGACATTCCTTGTAAGAAAAGTGCATCAACCGTTGCCCAAAAAAATGAAAGTGCTTCTCAAAGCCCAATAGTTAACGAGATCCCTAAAGAGATTAATACTGTCAAAGATGCTTTGAATTATATTGGCTTGAACCAATTAGTACTTTTGAATTTAGATTTAATTGAGCAGCAATATATCATCCCGCAAGGTAGTTTTAATTACGAGTACTCTTTTTTAGCCCCCAGTAAATATCAATATTCAAATGTTCCTATCCATAATGTGAGTGCAAGATTTATAAATGGCATGGGTGAAATTGTTTATCAAGGGAAAATGTACGCAAGAAATTTTTCATCTACGCCTGACAACAATGGTTTTTTCAACGCCACTTTTTCTGATATCAATAAACGAATGATGGAAATGGGACTAGAAGATCAGACTGAAAACACGCTTCGCTATGGAAAAGGCAACTGGAGATGGAATCATCGTAATTTTGCCTGTCATGCTCAATCAGACTTTAGGCCAAGAAGTTCTGTAATTGGGTTAAAAATTACGTGCAAAACACAAAAGTAATATTACTGTGAAGTTCATAGAAAATTAACAGTAAGTACAACTCAAACAAAGAATAAAGCCGCGTCAGATCTCGCGGCTTTATTTGTAACTCTGTTTTAAGCTTACTCTTTCTCATTTTCCATAAAGCGCTGTAACTGATCTTTTAAGTTAGGCGGAATGCCTTTGATAACCAACGTATCAGTAGCGTCGTTATACATAACGCGTTCACCTAAATGCTTACGTTCAAAGCTAATGCTTACACCACCACCAAGACCTGAAAACTTAACCATACTTGTCACTGTTTTCTTGTCAACTGGAAATGACTCTTCTAAATCATAACTTTGCTCTTTACAAAAGCTTTCAAACGGGTTGTCGTCACCTTTAGTCAAGGTTGCGGATAATTCGCTGACATTCGCGTCTTCACCTGTGGTGACACAATCATTACAATAATCGAAAACTTGTTTTCGCAAGTCGTCTTTTTCAGACTTATCAAATTGTTGCTCTGATAGGTAATCTTCAACTGCACTGAGCATCACTTGACTTTGCTGCTTAGGATCAATGCCTTCTTCACAGCCTAAAAAGTCTAAAAAGAAGTCGGCTACTTTACGCCCAGCTCGCCCTTTAATAAACGAAATATAACGATTATCTTCAGCTTGAGTATCCCATGCAGTTAAATCAATACGTGCAGCAAGTTGCATGCGAGATATATCTAAATGACGTGATGAGGCTAAATCAAGTTCAGAGGTAATTGAATAGTGCTCTTTAATGTTGATCATCGCAATCAACATATAATCCGTTGCGACGTATTGGTAATGACAAAAAATTAAATAGCCTGTTTCGTTAAACGCATACTTATTTAATTCTTCTTTTAATACAGTAGTTGCTTGCTCTGTCATGTGCCAAAAGCCAAGTTCGTCATTACGATAACTTTGCATTGCAGATGCAACCACACTATTTTTATCTCCGCTAAATGCACAATAACCTTTACCAGGTTTACCGTTATATGCGTGATGCAGTTGCTCGATGAATACAGCGACTTTTTCATTCACTGCCATTTCGTCATTGCGCAAATGAATTTGCGTATCGTCGTCTTTTTTGTCTACATAATGAACGACTAACTTTTTAACATCTATTGCCATCTTTGTTTTTCACGCCTCTGGTGTTAAAATATGAGAATATAACTCTTTTATTGAACCAACTGATGCCAATCTTATCAAAATATTCTAATGATGAAGTAGAACAAATCGTCGATCAGCTCATTGATGTGTTAACTAAACACAATGCGCCGGTTGATTTAAGTCTTATGTGTTTAGGAAATTCTATCACGCATATCTTAAAAGAGCATGTACCAACAGGGAAAAGACAAGCCGTTGCGGATAACTTTGCGAAAGCACTTGCGCAATCGGTTAAATAAACTTTATGAATTTATCGCAGCACAATCAGTTTTCGTCTAAAGCGAGTCAATTATTAAGTTGGGGCCATTGGTTCACCTTCGCTAATATTGGTTTAGTTTTGCTTATTAGTTTAAGTTACTTATTTGCCGACTCGCCACCGACAACTGCAATCGGGTATGTTTATATGCTAGTTACTTGGCTTAGCCACACTAGCTTTATTACCTTTATTGCCTTTGTGCTGACGATTTTTCCGTTAAGCCTTATATTCCCCTACCCTCGGCATATTCGTGGAATGGCCGCCATTCTTGCAACCTGCGGAGCATCACTACTTACGCTTGACGCTTACGTATATTTTAATTTAGGTTATCACTTAAGTAGTTCAGCATTGCCTGAAATTGTGACTTTATTATGGCATAGATTAACCAGCAGCCCGGGGTTAACCAGTTTACTTGCTGGCGGGATTGTCATACTTATTTTTGCATTTCAATTACTTGCAAGTAACTATACTTGGCATCATTTAGCACGTTTAAAACAGTATAAGTTCGCACGATACGCCAGCTCATTTTTATTAGTATGTTTTGCTATGAGCCACAGTATTCATATTTGGGCTGATGCTAATTTAAAATTTGATATCACCAAGCAAGATAACGTGTTGCCGCTATCTTATCCAACCACGGCTAAAAGTTTATTAGCAAAGAATGATTTATTAGATATTGAAAGCTACAAGCAGGCACACAATGTTAAACTCACATCGCAAAATATTAATTATAGTGCCCCTTCACCACTAACCCGATGCGAAAATTTTACGCCCGCAACCATTGATATCTTAGTATTTAGCTCTACAGCAAATCTAGATGAGTTTGCTAAGCAGCATACAGACTTATATAAAACAGAGCAGTTTTTACAAGCTGTTGATCATCAAGATGCACTTTTTAGTCTAATTTATGGCCTGCCAGCTTATTATAAAGCAGTACTTATGGACGAGCAGAATCTTCCGGTGTGGCAAACACAACGTCGTAGCCTTTCGGTCACTGGATTTGAAGATTTCACATATATAAATGGAGCTAAAATAGATGGTGCTGCAATCCGTATCGTAAATGCAGATGCACAGACCACAGTTCGTGATAATAACACCCATATTTTCGCTTTTAGTTTGGCGACTGATAACAATAGTGTTGTTAGTGTCTCTACTTTATATAGCTCAGATAAAAAAGTCACTCGAGCTGATGGCCTAATCCAACCAAGCGATCTCATTGCTACCAGTGTAGGCCAATACTTAAACTGCCCTAATGTTACAAAACAAAGCATGCTGGGCGTTAATTTATATAGTAAAAAAGACGATATCGGTGTTAATTATTCACAAGGTGTCTTCATTGCGTACAAAAAAGATCGCATTACTTTGATTGATTCTGAGGGTAATTATAAAAATATATCTGCTGCACAAGGCTTTTCAATTGAGCAAAGTTTAGATATCCCATTTTTAGTACATAGTATTAAAAAGCTAAGAACATTTACGCATTAGCCTACACAACAGCCCTTATAGATGTCTATTAGGGCTTGAGCATTTAATTTGCGATTTGCCCTAGTTAGGTTATAGTTTTTATTATTAGCTGACTAAGGAAGGTTAAAAGTAATGAAATCACCCGCAATTTTTTTTATTTTCTTTATCGTTCTTTTCACATCAAGCCTAATAGCTAATGATACTCATTACTATAAATGCATCACGGATAAAGTAACGACCTTCAGTCAATTCCCATGCAGTGGACAAGCAACCCAGCATAAAGTCACAACGGCTAACGTAGCAGACTCATCCAAAATTGATCATACTAAATCCCTCAATGCACTTGAGCGCGAACAAATAGTACGCAACCTCCATAGCGAGATCCGCAGCGTAAAACATACACTTGCAATTTTAAGCCGTAAACGCGATACCGCTGAATATAATCAGCAAGAACGCCTAACACGCCTGATGAGTGATGATGATAAAAAGCACACTGCAAAAGACATTAAAAAGCAGATCAAACGAATCGATAAAACCTACGCAAAAAAGAAAAAATCAACAGAAAAAAAACTGGCTGCATTAGAAAAAAAGTTAAAACGTTATGAATAAGCTATTGGGTTTTACTAATATTTAGCATACTCTTAACATCAGTAGAGCATATACTCTACACCGTATTCTAGGAGTAGCCATATGTGCGCGCACGAGATTGCCGAATTCATTTTAAAAGGCTTTAAAAAGCACTATTTATTATTTCAAAAAATTACAGCACAAGCCCCGCTTGCCTTTGCGCATAAAGACTGGTCTAAAATGCACGAAATTAGTCGTTTGCGGATCAGTTATTACGATGACCGAGTAAATGAAACAACGCAACAACTCAAAGACGAGTACCTAACAACACAACTTGATGAATCGCTATGGCTTGCAACAAAGCAGCACTATCAACAGTTCTTGCTTTTTCACCCACAGGCAGAATTAGCTGAAACATTTTACAACTCTGTTTTTTGTCGATTATCTCATCGTCGTTATTTTAATAATAATTTCATTTTTGTTAAAGCCACACTCGCTGATGCCCCTGCGTTACCAATTGAAGCAGAGTATCGTAGTTATTTTCCTGTTATTGATGGCTTAAAACCCACGATCCGTAAAATTATTGAGCAATTTGACTTTAAAGCCTCTTTTAATGACTTAGAACGCGATATTCGCTTACTTGTTAAAGCATTTTATAAACAAGCGCCAGATACACACCACAGTGCATGGCAAATGCGTTTTGATATATTACAAACTCCCTTTTATCGTAATAAAGCCGCCTACATTGTAGGCCGTGTTGTTTCGCAAAGCGGTGTGCAGCCTTTTATTATTGCCGTTCTTCACCATGAAGATAAAGGTTTATATTTAGACGCCCTACTCACTAAATCATCACAAATGCGGGTTATTTTTGGTTTTGCCCGTGCTTATTTTATGGTTGAAACCCATGCGCCCTCTGCATTAGTCCGTTTTTTAAATCAGCTAATGCCGAATAAAACCCTTGCTGAACTGTACAACGCGATTGGTTTTCACAAGCAAGGAAAAACCGAGTTTTACCGTGAATTTTTAACGCACCTAGAGCGCTCAAACGACGATTTTATTATCGCCCCAGGCACACCGGGAATGGTGATGATGGTATTCACGCAACCTTCTTTTGGCTACGTGTTCAAAATAATTAAAGACAAATTTGGTGAGAGTAAGCCTTTTGGTCGTGACACTGTTCTAAAACGCTACCAATTAGTTAAAAGCCATGACCGAGTCGGCCGGATGGCTGACACCATAGAGTATTCTAACGTCGTATTCCCACTGGCACGCTTTAACGCTACATTATTAACACAGTTAAAGGCAACAATAGGGTCATCAATGGTGATTGAGGGGGATTTGTTGATTATAAAACACCTCTATATAGAGCGAAGAATGACACCGCTGAACTTATTTCTAGAAAGTGCCAACGAAGAAGATGCACGTACTGCCATTATCGAGTACGGGCAAGCGTTGAAAGAGATGATTGCGGTAAATATTTTCCCTGGCGACATGCTTTTGAAAAATTTTGGGGTCAGTAATCACAAGCGAATCATTTTTTATGATTACGATGAAGTCCAATATCTTACTGATATGAATTTTCGAGCCTTACCTAAACCAAAAACCTACGATGATTACTTAACTAACGAACAAAGTTACTCTGTGGCACCCCAAGATGTATTCCCAGAGCAATTATGCACCTTTGTAATGCCAAACCCTTGTTATAAAGCGATTTTTACGCAAATGCATCCTGAATTACTCGATGTCAAATTTTGGCAACAAGCGCAAAAAAATGTTAAAAATGGCCTTGTTAGCCACATTTATCCATACCCTAGCTCACAGCGTTTTATCCATAGTTGGTAAACGAAAGGACACACAATGAACATCAGCAAAATAGACTTAAATTTACTTGTTTATTTGGATACGTTATTACGCGAATGTAATGTTACGCGTGCCGCAAACCAACTGAGCATCACACAGCCTGCAATGAGCAATGGCCTAAAACGCTTACGTAACTTATTTAACGACCCCATTTTAGTTCGCACAAGTGATGGTATGGTACCCACAGAGCGAGCGCTTGAATTACAGCCAGTGATCCGCGGTATATTAATGACACTCGAAGAGACACTTGCTCCTAACCGCGAGTTTGAAGCCAGCCAAAGTAAACGCGTGTTTCGTATTATGGCTAGTGATTACGCAGCCAGTACACTTGCGCCTAAGCTACTCAGTAAGCTGCATACAGAAGCACCTGACACCACTTTAGACATTTTGACTCCAAGCGATGTAACCTTTCATGATGTTGAAAATGGTAAGGTCGATATGGCGATCAATCGTTTTGAAAATTTACCGCAATCGTTTCATCATAAACGTATATGGAAAGATAGCTTTTGTTGTTTAGTTAAGGCTGACAACCCGATAATTGAAAGTTTTAGTCTAGATAGTTATTTAAAAGCACGGCATATTTGGGTAAGTAAAACAGGCTTTGGTGTGGGTGTTGGCATGGATCCTAAAGATGTGCAAAAACTGGGCTGGGTAGATGAAGCACTCGCCCACTTTGGTAAGCATCGTAACATTGCCACTTTTACACGTAATTATCATGTCGCAATTCATTTAGCAAAAGAGCAAAACTTAGTCGCTACATTACCCTCAAAGGCCGCCAATATTTATTTAGATGACCCAGGTTTAAAGATCCTCGATCCTCCTTTCCCAATTCCACCTTTTGAGTTAGATATGATCTGGAGCCCGTTACTGCACAGAGACGCAAGTCATATTTGGTTAAGGCAAAAAGTAGCTGAAGTTGCTGATGAGTTAAAGTAACAGTCTTACATACTCCTGTGTAAAATTTGCTTATGTCTATTTATAAGTGAGTCTGATAAATTTAAATAACACTTTAAAATCAAATGCATAACAAAAACAAAATAATGGAATGACCATTGCTTTAAGTTAATTGAACTTTAATATTCATTTAACTTAAAGAGGTCAACATTATGAATACCCATCAAGGAACAGAAGTAAATCATATCACTGACATTATCCAAGTAATGAACAGCGGCATCGATTTTTATGAAAAAGCTCAGGAGAAAGTTCAAGATCCTGCCATAGGTGCACTTTTTCAACGTATGATCGACGCACGTAAAGTGAGCATTGAAAGCTTACAACCTTACGCTATTAATGAACAAGGTGAACGAGAAGATGGCTCCTCTTTTGCTGTTGAAGCTCGCCGTGCTTACACCGCGCTTATTACTAAGTTCAGCTCAAATAACGACCAAACCTACGTTAAAGAGCTAGAAGAAGTAGAAGACAAAACACTCGAAGAAATAAAGTCAGCCATGCAAAAACCACAGCCACATGATTGTGAAGCTGCATTATCAAAAGTACTGTTAACAATGCAAAGCTGCCATACAGAAATGAGCCGTATGCAAAAGCATTAATCAAACTTGTTATACAAAGCCCAGCGTTCACGCTGGGCTTTTTTATGCCTGCATAAAATTAACCTTTACAACAATACAGTGCAAAGAATTAATAAAAATAAAATATTTATTTAACCACAGCTCATTTTCATTCTACTAGTCTTACTTATAGGTACCTGATACCGCTGTGGCGCCGCAGCATTTATTTAAACTTAATAAATATAATAAGGTTCCATTATGAGAAATAAACAACATGTAAAACAAAATAACGCCGAGGCAGATATGACGCCCATGCTTGATATTGTGTTTATATTATTAATTTTTTTTATTGTTACAACTTCATTTGTTAAACCCGTAGGTATTGAGTTACAACGCCCTGTAGATAACCCTCAAATAGATAAGCAATCTAAAAATGCGCGCTTCACCATTGACCAAAGTAATGCGGTATATTTTTCCGGACGGTTAATTGATTTAGACCAAGTTGCAACTAATCTCGCCATGTTCGCAGCCAAATATGAAATTACTACCGTGCAAATTGCCGCGAACGAAAACAGTACACATCAAACATTAGTGACCGTAATGAATAATATTAAAGACTATAATAATTACCCTATAGCACTCACCTCCCACTAAAAACTATAAAAGGGCCTTTCGGCCCTTTTTCATAAATAAATCTTTTCGTCACATGTTTGTAAAGATAGCCGTTTATTATTAGCTTTAACAATGCTGGTCTAGACCAGATATTTTAAACTTGAGGCTGAACTAATAATGAAACGACATGCAATAGCAACGGCAATATTACTAAGTACCAGTGCATTACTTGTTACCCATAATACAGTTGCTCAAAACGCAACATTTGTAGGTACAATTAAAGATAACAAAACACATTTATCAGGTGCATTAATTAGCATTGTAGGCACTGATAAAAGTACGGTTACCAACTATCAAGGTCGATTTGAACTACCTAAGCTTGATGCGGGTAGTTATCAATTAAAAGTATCTTACTTAGGGTATCAACCTTATTTAATTGATATAAATATTGCAGAAGATGAGGTAAAAAAACTAAAACCAATCACCCTCTTCGCAGTAACAAGCGATAATGCTATTGAAGAAATTATTGCCGTAGGACACATTCAACGTGGTGAAATGGCCGCTGCAAATAACCAAAAAAATGCTAAAAGCATTAAAAATATTATTTCTGCAGATGGGATTGGTAAACTCCCCGACCGAAATGCTGCTGAGGCTGTGCAACGTATCCCAGGTGTCTCAATTGAGCGAGATCAAGGCGAAGGTCGCTTTGTTGCCGTTCGCGGTTTACCAGCACAGTGGAGCTCTGCAAGTATAAATGGCGATCGTTTACCTACCGCCGAGGAAGAAACCACCAGCCGCGCCACTGCATTTGACTTTTTCCCTAGTGAACTCATCGAGTTTGTCGAAGTATCTAAAGCGCTTACACCTGATATTGAAGGCGATGCGATTGGCGGCAACGTAAACTTTGTAACCAAAAAAGCACCCGATGATTTTGTATTTAACACCAATCTTGCTATTGGCCAAAATGAGTTAGCTGATGGTACAAATTACTCAGCTAATGTGCTTTACGGAGATAGACTCCTTGATAACAAGTTAGGGTTCTTAATTAATGCGACCGCTTGGCAACGAGATTGGGCCACTGATAACTATGAACCTCGTCGCGGTAATGACGGCTTAGGTATTTATCGATTAGAGCTACGTGATTACACGGGTACACGCGAAACCTATGGCCTCAATGGTGCTATTGAATATCAGTTAGAGCAAGGAACTTTAAGTGCTACAGCTATGTATGGCACACTAATAGATGATGAAACGCATTACAAACATCGCATGCGCTTTGATAAAAACCGCGCAGAAGTACAACATATCCGAAATGAATTAATCACTGAAATGACCGGTTTCGAGATTGCTGGTGAGCACTACTTCGGTTACGACAAAACCCTCTCATGGAAACTCTCTAGTTACGAAAACGAGTTTCGTTATGGTGATACGCCTAATACCGATGACAACAGCTATTTTGTCGTGCGATTTGATCAAAAAGATGTCGGCTATCAAGGGCTAGAAGACCGTGGAACGGGTAAAAATTATGCCTATAACACGGTTGATAACGGCAGCGATCCTTGGAATGCAATCAGTAATCACTTACCCAATGGGTTTTCATTCGATCCCAGTAAAGCAAAGCTCTCTTGGGTAGAGCTTTATAAAGTATTCGTTAACGAAAAAGATAAAATTGTCGCCAGCACAGATTTTGAATGGCAACTAGACAGCGATTTAATATTAAAAGTAGGTGCTAAATATCGTGATAAAGAACGCGTAGCGCGTTTTAGTGATGAGTTTTACGCATGGGATGAAGCTCAGTATGGCGTAGCACCTACGTTAAGTGACTTTAGTTTGTCAGACCAACCAGGCAGAAATGACTACTTAAATGAGCTAAATGTTGACTATCAAAGTCAATTTTCGCAGGTTGCCGCAACTGATGCTTTGGCACAATTTTGGAATAAAAATAAAGAAAAATTTGTACTTGATAAGAGTGAGTCTGCTTTAATCGAAAATGGCGGTGCACTTGGTCGTAATTTTGATGTGAGTGAACAGCACGTATCGTTATACGCAATGGCAACTTATACCTTTAATAGCCAGTGGGAAATGTTAGGTGGATTACGGTTAACACAAACCGATACGAAAGTTGACGGTTACCTGTATTTAGCCGACGAGGATAAAGTCATCCCTAGCAGCGCAAGTAACGATTATCTCTCTGTGTTACCAGCATTGCACCTTACCTATCATTTTGATGAGCAAACAAACTATCGCTTAGCGTTAACTCGCTCATTTTCTCGTCCTGATTTTGGCTCCCTTACCCCTGGCGCAACTTATTTAGAAGCAGAAAACGAACTTGTTACTGGTAATCCAGAACTTGATCCTACTTATTCAAATAATCTCGACTTTATGGCTGAGTACTTTTTTGAAAGAGTCGGTTTAATTTCTGCGGGGGTGTTCTACAAAGATATCAGCGACCCTATTTTTCAAAGTAGTTCAATGGGTAAGTTTGGCAACAAAAGTAGCGTCAATATTATTCGCCCAGAAAATGGGGATAGTGCATGGCTTGCTGGAGTTGAAATGGCTTTTAATCGTGACTTAGCCTTTATTAATCCTGCTTTGGAAAGTGTGGGCGTTATGGTCAATGCTACATTTATGGATTCACAAATGAGCATCCCAGGCAGAGCCGACAAGGTCGCGATTTCACGCCAAGCCGATAACTTATATAACTTTACCTTGTACTACGATGATTCATTTTTTGCTGCGCGAATTGCGCTTAACTATAAAGGCGAATATATCGAAGAGCATGGCAGCAACTCACAGTCTGATAGCTATTATGGCGATAACACCAGTGTTGATTTTACTACGTCATATCAGCTTAACGATAATGCATTAGTTTATTTAGAGTTAAACAATCTAACTAACGAGCCACTTAAATATTACTTAGGCGATGAGAGTCGCCCTCTGCAAGTCGAATATTACGGTGTGCGTGGCATGATTGGCATTAATTACCAATTCTGATCACTTCTATGTTGTGCGGGGCTGTGCCCCGCAAAGGATTGCTTTATGTTTACTCAACCACAATGGCTAAAACGTGCTCACGGTATTGGCTTTGTTTTATTCGCCGCCAGCTCTGCGTTTATGACTTACTTTTGTATGTATGCTTTTCGAAAGCCCTTTACTGCAAATAGTTATACCGAGTTTGACGATCCTAGCTGGCAAGTCAGCTTTAAAATAGCTTTAATTCTTTCACAAGTTTTAGGCTATCTATGCGCTAAGTTTATAGGCGTTAAGGTCATTGCAGAAATGCGTCACCAACAACGCGGTCTAGCGATCATTGCCATGATCACGGGTGCCGAATTATCGCTGATTTTATTTGCCATCACACCGGTTGGTTTTAATATTGTCTGGCTGTTTTTTAACGGTTTATCGCTTGGCATGATTTGGGGAATTGTGTTTAGTTTTTTAGAAGGCAGGCGTACCTCTGAAATTCTTGGTGCGGTGCTCAGTGTTACCTTTATTCTCGCCTCTGGTTTAGTCAGAAGTGTTGGCAAATGGCTAATTGACACTTTAAATGTACCTGAACTGTGGATGCCTGCTGCAACCGGCGCGCTTTTTTTGCCGATACTATTACTGAGTGTTAAATGTTTAACATTATTACCTGATCCAACCTTGGCAGATCAGCAAGCCCGTCAACAGCGCTTACCTATGGATGCCAAAGCACGCTGGCAGTTTTTTAAACGTTATTGGTTTGGTATCAGCGCTTTGATATTGAGCTTTTTACTCTTTACAGGCTTTCGCGATTTTCGTGACAACTTTGCAGCGGAAATATGGCAAGCACTGGGGTACGGGCAAGAGCCTGCTATTTTTGCTTATGCGGGGATCCGTATGGCACTCATCGTACTAATCGCTTTGGGCGCAATGGTACTGGTGAAAAATAATAAAACCGCATTTTACGTTAATCATGCATTTATATTATTTGGCGCTTGCTTACTTATAAGCAGCACTTTGGCTTTTGAAAGCCAATTACTTAGCGCCAAAGCTTGGATGGTGTTACTCGGTGCAGGCCTTTATATTAGCTACATTCCCTATAACTGCTTCTTATTTGATCGAATGATTTCTGCCGTTGGTTCAACAGCTAACGCAGGGTTTTTAATATATCTAGCCGACTCTGCTGGCTATTTAGGCTCTGTGGGCATTTTACTCTATCGTACCTTTGTAATGCCTGAAATCAGTTGGCTGAACTTCTTTATTACCGCCAGTTACTGGGTCGGCACTGTGGCTGGCTTTTTAGTACTGTGCTCATTAAGTTACTTTTCAATTCGTTTATCTACACAAAAAACATCTGCGCCAACATTGGCCTCTATAAATATTTAAGGAACATTATGACAAAGTTAGAAGCACTCATTTTAGATTGGGCCGGCACGGTTGTTGATCATGGCTCAGTTGCTCCAACCACCATTTTTGTTGAAGCATTTAAAACCGCGTTTAATTTCGAAATCAGTTTACAAGAAGCGCGCATTCCAATGGGCATGGGTAAATGGGATCACATCGCAACATTAGGATCACTTGCTGATATTAAAGCGCGTTGGCAAACACAGTTTGGTGCGCCTATGAGTAATGACCAAATTGATCATATTTACGAGACTTTTATGCCATTACAAAAAGCCAAAGTCGCTGAGCGAGCAATGCCAATCGCAGGGGTATTACCGGTGTTAAATCGCTTAAAGCAACAAGGTTTGAAAATAGGCAGTTGCTCAGGTTATCCTCGCCAAGTTATGGATATATTAGAAGTTGCGGCGGCTGAATATGGTTATAAACCCGATCACAGCGTGGGCAGCGATGAATTATCAGCGGGATCTCGTCCAGGTCCTTGGATGGCCCTTGAAAATGTAAATGTATTGGGGATCAGCAATGTCGCACATTGCGTTAAAGTCGATGACTCAGCACCTGGAATTGCAGAAGGCTTAAACGCCGGAATGTGGACAGTCGGCGTTGCATTAACAGGCAATGCAGTGGGCCTAACAGAGTCACAATGGCAAGCATGTTCACAAACCGAACAAGATGAACTTACCCGTACAGCCTACCAACAACTTTATTACAGTGGCGCACATTACGTGATTGATTCACTCGCTGATATTGAGCCTATTCTTATGCAAATTGAAGCAAGACTTGCACGTGGAGAGCGCCCTTAATGACATATCAACCTTTTTGGTTTGATAGCGCTATAAATGAGGAGGCCGCTGCGCCTTTTCATTTATTACCCCAAGGGCACCACACTGATGTGTGCATTATTGGTGGCGGGTTCACCGGCCTTTGGACTGCAATCAATATTAAACAACAACACCCTACAAAAAAAGTAACCATTATTGAGCAAGGATTATGCGGCCAAGGCGCATCTGGGCGAAATGGCGGCGCAATGCTAACCTGGTCAACAAAGCTTCCTAGCCTAATTAAGCTCGTTGGTTTAGATAACGCGCTATTTTTAGTTAAGCAATCTGAACTAGCCGTGCATGAAATAAGCGCATTCACAAAAGAACAAGGTATTGACTGTGACTGCAGAATCGACGGATGTTTTTATACCGCCTCTAACCGTGCACAACTGGGCTTGCTTGATAACGCTTTGGATTGTTTAGATCAATTTAAACTCAATTCTTGGCAAAAGTGCACTGCTGAGCAATTGTTACAAACAGGCTCAAAACAAAATTTGCATGCTCATTTTTCTGCCCATGGCGGCAGTATCCAACCAGCAAAATTAGTCAGAGGGCTTAAGCGTGTTGCCCAACAAATGGGGGTTGATGTTATTGAGCATTGTCGTTATAAACAGCATCATGGGCATGAGCCAATTAATGTCGCCACCAATCAAGGGGCATTAGTTTGTAATACCCTTATCTTTGCTGTTAATGCGTGGCTACCCACTTTACAAAGCCAGTTTTCCCGCTCAGTAGTCTTGGTTTCAAGTGACATGATCATCACCAAACCAATACCTGATGTGCTCGAGCAGCTCAAGTTAAACCATGGTAGTGCAATTATTGATTCTCGCACTTTTGTTAACTATTACCGCAGCACCTCAGATGGGCGTTTAATGCTTGGCAAAGGTGGAAATTTTTTCAGTTATGGCAATAAAGTACACCCCAAATTTGACCAACCAAGTCACTATAAAAAATTACTTAATAGCTCATTGGCTCATTTTTTCAAAGGGCATGAACTGCCTATCGAACGCACATGGACTGGGCCATCTGACAGAAGTGCCACTGGCTTTCCTTTTTTCGGGCATTTAAACGCACATCCGCAAGTGCTTTATGCAGGTGGTTATTCTGGTAATGGTATTGTTCAGTCTTATTTAGGCGCAAAAATACTCTCAGCTATGGTGCTTAATAATAATCCACAATGGCAACACTGCGGATTAGTAAATCAGCCACTTAAGCAATTCCCAATAGAGCCTATTCGTACCGCTGGCGCCTATATTGTGCGTAATGCTATTCGCCGTAAAGAGTTGGCTGAAGATTTAAACTTGCAACCGCATAAAATAGACTGCTACTTAGCTAAACTCAGCGGCAGTGCAGCAAAAGTTGACACGCAATCACTCAGGTAATATACAATGTCTAAACAAGACTTTCCTATCATTACTTCAACAGAGGTAGAAATTAGTTTTTGTCTCTAACTTACGCAAACACTGACTACGATAGGACCTGTGCGCAGCTTTCTCACGATGCACAATGTGCCTTGGTAGCGCAACAACAAGGCCCACACATAAAAATTAGATCTTATTAATGTCATTAATATCGACTAAGCTATCGGATAATCAGTGGAAAACATAAAAAATATGCTTTTATTTCAAGAAATTCGCAATTATATCCTCGCCCTACTCCAGCAAGACGAAATTGCCACGGGCAGTAAGCTGCCATCAGAGCGGGCTTTACAAGAGCACTTCAACTCTACACGTATCACTGTGCGTGAGGCATTGATCCGATTAGAAGCAGAAGGATTAATTTATAGTCAAAAACGAAAAGGCTGGTTTGTCACTCCGCCTAAACTAAAGTGGCACCCAGCAACAAAAGTTAACTTCTACGAACTTGCTAAGCAGCAAGGCTTCACAGCACAAACACGTTTAGTGAGTGCGAACAAAATCGATAATATTAATTTTACCGATATCTTTAGCGCACAGAGTCTATATCATCTACAACGTGTGCGTAGCTTAGACAATCGTGCAGTCATGTTTGAAGACATTTTTTGTGATGCGCAGCGCTTTGACGGTCTTAATAAGTATTCGTTAAATAGCTCAATTACCGAGATCATGGCCAAACAGTATGCAACAAATGTAGTAAAAGAACAGAGTATTATTAGCGTAACGGTGCTTCCTGACGATGTCTGCGAGATGCTTGAAAAAAACAGTGGTACACCATGCTTAAAAGTAGTGCGTCAACGTTTTGATGAGCAACAAAAATTGGTTGATCATAATATTGAATATTGGTTACACAATGCGATTGAAATGATTGTCGAAGGCCAATAAAAGCGATACTTCTAATATCGCTTTTATTACTCAATTTATACTGTATCTTGCCAATAAAGATTACTTGCAACGGCGTCAAGCAAGCGATGCATATCAGCTGCAAATACATGGCCGATATTACCAATACGAAAGCAATCCGCATCCGACACTTTACCCGGATAAATCACAAACCCTTGATTTTTTAGTGTATTATAAAACGTTTTAAAATCGTAACCCTGCCCTGTTGGTGATAAAAACGAGGTAATAATCGGTGAATGCACTGACGTATTTAATAAAGGAGAAAAACCAAGCTTTTTCATTCCCGTGACAAGAATATGTTGATTTTCCTTATAGCGTTTATAACGCTCTGTGATCCCTCCTTCTTCTTCAAGTTCGACTAATGCCTGATAAAAAGCCCGTACAACATGAGTTGGCGAAGTAAAACGCCACTTACCATTGTTCTTTTCCATACAGTGCCACTGTGCAAAGAGATCTAAAGAAAGGGAACGTGAAACGCCTTCACTTTGCGCTATAATGTGCTGTTTGCAAATCACAAAACCAAAACCCGGTACGCCTTGAATACATTTATTTGCCGAGCTAATCATCACATCAACATGCCAATCAGCCAAATCGAAAGGGATCCCACCAAAACTGCTCATTGCATCTAAAACAAACACCTTGTTATACGTTTTGGACAACTGTCCCACTGCTTCGGCTGGATTTAACATACCCGTGGTTGTTTCGCAGTGAACCATTGCTATATGCGTAATATCAGAATCGTTTAGTAAAACAGCTTCAATATCAGTTACATTTGGCAGTTGGGTTTCGGTGTAATTGATAATGTGTGTATTAATATTCAAATAGGCAGCAATTTCGCCTATTCGCTCACCATACGCCCCATTATTAATAACCAACAATTTATCACTGCTTTTTATTAAGCTACCAAGAGCAGACTCTACACTCGCTGTTCCGCTGCCTTGCATTAGCACACTGGTGTAACCTGGATGTGCAGTAGCAAGTGCCACCAGCTTAGCTCGAATTGCTTGAACTACACCTTGGTTATATTCATCATCCCACGTACACCAATCCTTTAGCATCGCTTTTTTTACTGTATCAGAGGTGCTTAGCGGCCCTGGGGTTAGTAGTAAATAATCATTCATTGTAATTTCCAACTTAACCTGGTCTAGTCCAGATAGTATTGAAGATTTCAACTTGAAAAAACAGTGAAATTTTTATGACAGATCAAAGCGAAAAAAGGGCCTTTCAGCCCTTGAGATGTTAAATAACAATAGGAAAGTTATTTATTAAAAACGGTATTCTGCGCCGATATAATAATATGCACCATTAAAGCCAAATGGAGCCGAACGGCGTGAATACTCAAATACACCAGGGCTACTAACAATAGTATTACCATTTGCATCGACAATGGTGCCTGAACGTGAATTACCTATTTTGTTTTTGTCAGGATAGACATCAAACAAATTGTTAGCACCAATGTTGACTGATAGGTCTTCTGTAACAAAGTAATTCACTTTAATATCAGTCAAAATTTCTGCTGAATACGTTTGGCTTCCACCATCTTCAACCGTGTATTCACCAAAACGATTAAGCGATAAATTAACCGTCCAATCATCGCGTTGATAAAGCGCACTTAAGTTAATACGATCCTCTGGTTGCCATTCTTCAATGATTGAAATTTCTTGATCTGAGAATACATCTTCAACCGGCACTGTTTCTAAACCTGAACCTGCTGGTGTAAATAACGATACAACATCAGTTTTAGTAAAGTTAGCGGCAAGTGTAAAATCAAGCGTGCCACCGAGCCCTTCAGTATTCCATGTTGCTACAAAATCGATACCACGCGTTTCAGTATCAGCGCCATTTAAGAAAAACTGGCCCGCACCTGCACCAGAGCTAACTAGTGCGGCATCTAAGCTAGAAGAAAGCCCTTTGCCTAAACGATTACTGATAACAATACGATCGTCAATATCTATCGAGTAGTAATCAACCGTTACATTAATGTTGTCAGTCACATTATAAACAATACCAAGACTGCGGTTTTGAGATTTTTCCTCTTTTAGTTTTGGAATACCTAAACTTTGCGCAAGGGTTGAATCATTTCTGAATGTCCCCACTTCTTCAGCAACTAATGTACCATTAGGCCCAACAACAAACTGCGTACTAATATTATTAAAGTATAACTGCTGCATAGACGGCGCTCTAAAACCTGAGCTCAACGCACCACGAAGTGAGATATCATCAGTTACTGACCAGTTACCCGCCAATTTAAAGTTAACAGTATCGCCAAAGCCTTTGTAATTATCATAACGAAGTGCGCCGGATAAGATTACATCGTCTATCACATACGCTTCTGCGTCTATATAGAATGAAATTACATCACGCGACTCATCAACAGATGACGCTGGAGATGAACCACCAAACCCTTGTGTGCCACCAGATGCGTTTTCACTCCCTACACCACCACTTAACCCGTTGTAAATACTTACCCCGTTATTTGTATCGTAATCGCGGTATGCGTATTCATTACCTTCTAAAATGCGGTATTCATCAGTACGAATTTCGGCGCCCATTGCAAATGAGTAATCATCAAAATCTTGCGTAAAATCAAGATTGATGGTTTGCAGTGATAACTCCATACCATAGGCATAGGCCTCGCGTGGGATCGTCGTACGTATGTCAGCAGCACTTAAACCTTGGTCATAACGTAAAAAGTTTGCGTAAGATGCATTAATTGTGTCACTCGTCGTGTAACCAATGCTGTTTTCACCGTAGGTATAGGATAAATCTAAGCTTGCGTCGTTATCAAACTGTGTTTTATAGCCGAAGTTATACGAAATATCGTCGATAGTCGTATTAATTTTTGGTAAGAAACCTAACGGTATTGTCGCATCGTTATCTTGCAATACTGGATTACCACCGGCATTTGCATTATGACGGAAAAACGCAGCCGATTCGTTATCACGCGTTGAGTAAGTAATAAAACCATAAAGCTCGCCATCGCCAAGTTCATACCCGGTATTGACAGTTAAACCAAATTGTTGTGAATCAGCATCACCAATTCGAAAGGTATTACGATCCGCTGTTAACTCGCGTGGATCACCAGCCAATAAAGTACCGTCACTTAGCTCTGTACAACCGTAGAATTGGCAAGAGCCATGTAAACCAGCACGGTTAGTCGGGGCGCGATCTCTGTAATTAAGAGTCACGTTTACATACCCTTCATCACCTAATGCAAACCCTTTATTAAAATCAAGATTGACGGTTTCGCCATCCCCTTCAGAATATTGACCATAATTAATGGCCGCTTTACCACCATCATCGGCATCTTTTAAAACAATATTAATTACACCCGCGATTGCATCAGAGCCATATTGTGCGGCCGCACCATCACGTAAGACTTCAATACGTTTAATCGCTGAAGCTGGGATCGCATTCATATCTGTACCCGCAGTTCCACGCCCCACTGAAGTGTTGATGTGAATAATACTCGCTTGATGGCGACGCTTACCATTGATCAGGACGAGTGTTTGGTCTGGGCCTAAACCACGCAATGTCGCAGGGCGTAATGCATCGGTACCATCACTAATTGACGAGCTTGAAAAGTTAAATGAAGGGGCAATAGACTGTAACATACGGCCAACTTCGGTTTGGCCTGTGTTTTCAAGCGCTTCGGCACTTAAAATATCAACTGGAACAGGTAAATCTTCAACTGAACGGCCCGCTACACGGCTGCCGACAATGGCAATTTTTTCGATGTTTTCTTTTGCTGTTTCTTCTTGTGCATTAACGGCTTGGCTATTAGCTGCCATTAAAAGTGGTAATACAGCTGCACTGACCCCTGAAAGCTTCATCATGTTGTTATCATTCCTGTTGATTTGTTTGAGTTTGATACTCAGTAAACCATTTTGATCAACAACCGCATCGAGCTCAGTATTTTGCAACATTGTATTTAATGCATCTAACTGAGTGTAATAACCAAATACTGATTGGGCTTGGTACTGCTTTGCCAGTTCAAATGAAAAAACCACGGTTTGTTCTGTCTGTTTTGCAAAGTCAATCAGTGCTAGATCTGCTCGCTGCGCTTTTATATCAAATTGCACCATCTGTGACTGGACAGTATTTGCGTGTACATTGAAACTCAATGCTATCGATGCAAATACTGATAGACCACAATGGGTGTATGTTTGGTTACTGCGCAACTTATACAAACAGTTGAGGAAGAAAAATCCGCTACGTAATTTTATTTTTTTATTGATTATTTTTTTACTTTTTAGTTTTACCATCGTAACTTACAACACTTTATTTAAACAAGTAAGTAGGCATGCTTAGCTGTTATTGCTATGTTTTAGGCTAACAATATGTTCACCTAATCGTTCATGATCAATGGCTAAATTTAATTTAAGGCTATCAAGTAAACCAGCAATATCACCCGCTTTAAAAACACCTGCAACTTTAAGTGAAGCTAACGCTGGATCCGTTAGTTCAAAGCGCGTAGCAGTGTAACGACTTACTTCTTGCAGCGCTTCGCTCAGGGGTTCTCCATTAAAAATTAGCATACCATGTTGCCATGCTAAATCTCGCTGAACATCATCTTGTGTTAATTGTTTAATCGGCTTAGTGATACTTTCTTTTATTAATGCTTTTTCACCTGAGATCACAATACTGGCATTAATATTTTTTACTTCAAGTGTGTCGTTACTTGCATCTTGTAATTGCACAAAGTGCTCTGCATTTACTTCAACCGCAGGGTCTGTGATCATCACTTTGCCTTCAGTTACAACCAACTCTAAATCAGAAGCTGCATTGCGTTGTACATTAAAGACAGTCCCTAATGCTGTAAACGATTTATCACCCGCCATGACACTAAAAGGTCGTGATGCATCTTTTGCCACATTAAAACGCCCTTCACCGCGCGTTAAAATCAATTGTCGGCGATTTTGTGTGTAGGCCACTTCTAATAAACTATTGGTATTGAGCTGAACAATCGTGCTATCGGGCAACACATACGTTGCTTGCTCACCCACTTTAGTGCGATAAATTTTGCTATATTTAGCCTGCTCTTGTGGAGCGCTAGGCCAATGCTCAATGCCGATAAACATAAAACTGGCAACCAACATAGCAGCAAAGATACTCGCAGCCACAGAAAAACTAAAACGCGGTGCACTGTGCTGTGAAGGCACTTGTTTATTAGGAAACAGACTACTCAATTCATTCAATACACTCAACTCATCCCACAATTGGGCAAGCTCAAATACGGCGTCTTGGTGTGCTTTACTTTCCTTTACCCATACTTGGAATGCGGCACGTTCAGTATCCGACAAACCACGATCCATAGCACTTATCCAGCGGCTTGCTTTGGCTTGAATTGCGTCTTTTGATGAAAATTGATGAATATTACTCATTTTCCTACCCTCCTGGTAAGGGTGTCTTTATCGGCGACAGACTCTGAAGGATGTTCTTGCTGCTGCATGTATTGCATTGCTTTTAGTAACCCTTTGGCAATGTGCTTTTCAACAGTACTTTCACTTAAATTCATTTGCGCAGCAATTTCTTTTTGGCTCATGCCATAGACTTTTTTTAATATAAAACATTTACGTACTGGTTGACTTAATTGCTCTGTTGCTCTGCAAAAAAGTAAGAATCGCTCTTTAGATGTAACTTCATCTTCTAACTGCATCGATGATAAATTTTGCTGATAATCATCACTGCTATCAAGAGAATCATTATATTGGTTATCCCATTTCGCAATGTGATTAAGCGCCAAATTTTTTGCCGTTTTTAGCATATAACTGTGAGTATATTTTATATCTTGCTTTAAATCGGCTTCATAACTTTTAACAAAGGTTTCTTGTACGATATCTTCAACATCGTCAGGTAGTACTATTCGTGATACAAATCGTCGTAGTTGTGCAGACAATTCAATAAATGTAGTCGTTACTTTTGTTCCTCGCGTCATCCTTAACTGCCCCTTGTTAATATGAATACGCTAAGACTACGAGTTTTAGCGCCAATTACAAGGTTAATTGTTAAATTGTCGTTATTATGGGTGCAAAAAAAGTAACAAATTAAATACAATCGCTTTAATCAGAGCGTTATTATTCAAATATCGACTTCATAAAAGCATAGAAAACTTCTGTTTTTTGCGTTGTTAAACTATTTTGCGGTTTTAAAAACCATACAGGTGCATCATCGTCAGCCAAAATACCGGGTAACACCTCTACTAATGCACCACTTTGTAACTCTTCTGCGATAGCTAATTTTGACTTTATGGCAATGCCATGTCCAGCAATCGCGGCTTGTGTCATATTGTCAGAATTAGAAATCGTAAACCGTGTTTTGGCATTCAAATTTACAATTTCCTGTTGTTCATTTAGTAACTTTAATTGACGCTGCCAAGGTAAACAGACCCAATAATGATTGACTAACTTCGAAAAACTAGTAGGCATGCCGTGCTTTTCTACATAGCTTGGTGCTACACATAGAATACGCCGATTATTTACTACTTTGCGCGAAAGTAACCCTGAATCATTCAGTTTTCCAACTCGGATAGCAATATCCTGAGCATCATCAACAACATTTACGAAGTTATCAGAAATTAAAAAATCTAACTGTAAATCAGGGTAACGTTCTTCAAATTCGCTTAATTTGGGCATTACAAACTTCGAAAAGACCCAAGGAGGCATAGTCACCCTGAGCAAACCGCTAACAGAAGAACCTCGAGCACCGATACTATGTTCCGCATCATGTAACGCTTCCAAGATGGTGCCGATACGATGGTAAAATATCTTCCCTTCTGGGGATAAACGCATACGGCGACTATCTCTAAATATTAAAACCGTCGACAATTCTCGCTCAAGCTTAGCCAACCGATGGCTCACTGTTGCAGGCGAAAGCCCTTGTGCACTTGCCCCAGCTAACACACCTTTATTTTCCACAATCGCTATAAATGTTTCTAAATCACTAATGCTGTACATAACCAACCCTTTTAAAGCGTTTGAATTTTTCGAATTAAGCTTTCGTTTTTGCAGTGTTTATTTAATTAAACCAAACACTATACTCGCTTATATTAAATGATAAACAGGAAAACTAATCATGACTTTAAAAGCACAAATAGACGACTACAACCTAGCCAAAATTGCTAAAGTGCCTAGCGACATTCTCGCGCTTATGGATGCTACCACTGAAGATTTAATTGCACAGCATATTGAATTTAATGCATTAAAACTAAACCAGTCAATAAATGATTTTACGTTAAATAATCACCTTAATGAACCCGTCACTCTGTCTACGCTATTAGAGCAAGGCCCCGTCATTATTAGTTTTTATCGCGGTGGCTGGTGCCCGTACTGTAATTTAGAACTTAAAGCCCTCAACGAGATGCTTCCTGAGTTTAAAGCCGTAAATGCTCAGCTGATTGCGATATCGCCACAGCTCCCTGATGCATCATTATCAACTTTTGAAAAGAATGAATTAGCCTTTAATGTACTCTCTGATACGAGCAACAAAGTTGCTAGGCAATTAGGTTTAGTGTTTACATTAGATGAGCGATTAAAACCTATTTATGCACAATTTGGTTTAGATATCCCTGCTGCCAATGGAGACAATAGCTATCAACTCCCTCTACCTGCCACCTATATCATTAACCAAAAAGGTAATGTGATTTATGCTTTTGTTGATAGTGATTACACATTACGCGCAGAGCCCTGTGCTATTTTAAATGCACTACAACAGGACTGTTAATATTATGGTGTTGTTTGAACAACTTAAAACGCTAACATTAAGCTTACTTGTAGTCTGTCACTTTATAGGAGGCGATCTTATGGCAGCTGAAAAAACATTAGCGCAACCAAAAGTAATTATTTTTGATGTAAATGAAACCCTGCTCGATCTTGAATCTATGCGAACATCTATTGGGGCTGCGTTGGGCGGGCGAGAAGACTTACTACCATTATGGTTTTCAACTATGTTGCATCACTCTTTGGTAAGTACGGCAATTGGTGACTATCAAGACTTTGGAAAAATTGGTGTGGCATCGCTGCTAATGGTTGCGCAAAACAACGCGATTAAACTCAATGCAGAGCAAGCGAAAACAGCGATTGTTACACCACTACTGAGTTTACCGCCTCACTCGGATGTAAAAACAGCACTGCAAATACTCAAAGATCGTGGTTATAAATTAGTTAGCTTAACTAATTCATCAAATAACGGGGTTAAAACACAATTTGAAAATGCAGGTCTAACTGATTTTTTTCAAGCCCGTTACAGCATTGAAGATATCAAAATCTACAAACCTGATTTACGTACTTATGAATGGGTGTTACAAAAATTACAGGTAAAACCTGAAGAAGCACTAATGGTAGCCGCGCACGGATGGGATGTTGCGGGCGCAAAAGCAGCAGGCTTACAAACGGCATTTATAGCACGCCCTGGTAAAGCACTCTATCCGCTTGCAAAAACACCTGACTACAAGGTGAACGATTTAACTGAGTTAGTAGCGTTACTTAAATAATAACGTCAGTCTTTAATTAATCCTAGGGCAATCAGTTGATACCCAGCATCAAGCTTTTACTTTTCAAGCTTGATGCCACTGATAAAAAAGCGCGATGTTAAATCCACAAGCTGCTCTAAGCGCGCTTCATCTAAAGCGGGCTTCCATTTAATCACTTGCTCCCAATACGCCATTTTTTTTAAACCACCATAAAAAAATGCAGCGGCAATATCAGCAGGTACATCATTAAGTACACCCGCGCTTTGAGCTTGTTCAAACCACGTTAGTAGGCCTTTTTCACAGTCTAAAAACTTTACTTCAAGGCGAGCTGCTTGCTCTTTATCTCGCATAGATTCAATAATCACAATACGTGACAATGTTAGGTAATCTTCATCATTGCCCAAAGATAAACAGAGCTTTGCCAAATCTTTTAACTGATCATAAATTGGTATGTCTTTTAAGTATTGGTAACTCTGTAATTGTGCAATGCGTGCTAAAAGTAATGATACAACTTCATCAAATAGTGCTTGCTTGTTTGCATAGTGCTTATAAAGCGTACGCTTAGATACAGTGGCTTTTTTAGCGATGGCTTCCATCGTAGTACCCGCTAACCCACGGCGCGCAAATTCATGTATCGCAGCACATAGCACATCATTTTGTTTGTTATTACTCGATTCCATAATGCCCCCAATATCAATACAAACATTGTAGCATTATTTTTTGTATTTGAATGCTAAGAGTAAAAAAGTAAACGCAAGTGTATACCTATTAAAAATTAAGGTATACACTTGCGTTTACTTAAGCTGAATAAAAGTAATTTGTCTTTACATGCTGGTCATAAAACCAGCTAAATGCCATACTCAGGCAGCTTAATACATGCTTAAAATATTATACTTAACAATTGGAACTGTGGAGTAAACATGCGTCAGTCTTTCGCACTATCAAAATTGTCTCTTTCTTTCTTTTTATTTGCCTCAACAGCCTTACTTTTACAAGGTTGCAGTGAAGCCCCACAAACACCGCAAGCGGCTATGCAACCAGCCTCTGTAGCAACCGTGATTGCCGCAACTGAAGATGCGCCTTTTACAATTGAATTACCTGCAACACTTTCTGGCTCAAAAGAAGTTGAAGTAAGAGCACGCGTAACCGGTATTTTAGAATCACGTAACTTTGACGAAGGTCAAACAGTGACAAAAGGCCGATCATTATTCACCGTTGATTTAGAACCTTATCAATTAGCGCTAGAACGTGCCCAAGCCGCCTTTGACGGCGCAAAAGCATCACTCGTTCAAGCACAAAGAGATGTAAAGCGATTAGGTAAACTGCGCGCTGAAAAATCTGTTTCACAACGTGATTATGATAACGCCAGCTCGACTACAGACATCGCGAAAACTAATTTAGCAGCCGCTAAAGTTGCGTTAAAAGAAGCACAATTAAATCTCGAGTATGCGCAAGTTAAAGCGCCTGTTGCAGGTGTTATGGGCCGTGAATTTGTCTCTGAAGGCACTTATGTTTCAGGTCCTGATTTACTGCTAACGCAAATAACCCAGCTTGATCCTATCCGTTTACGTTTTGGTATTTCGGAGCGTGAACAATTGCAAATGCGCCAAGATGAAGCTAACGGTTCACTAACATTGCCACAAAGCGGTCATTGGCAAACTAGCATTAAACTGCAAGATGGCTCTATATATAGCAAAAGTGGCCTAGTTAACTTCTCTGATGTACGCATTAACCCAAATACGGGCACCAGTGAACTACAAGCTATTATACCCAACCCTGATTTTAAACTTCGTCCGGGTCAATTTGTTCGCGTGAGTTTAAAAGGTGCAGTGCGTAAAAATGCGTTTGTTGTGCCACAGCGCGCGGTACTTGATAACGGTATGGGGAAATTTGTCTACGTTGTAGCTAAAGGTGAGCAAGGTGGCACTATTGCCCGACCTGCGCCTGTTGTTGTTGGTGAGTGGGTGCAAAAGCCAGCAAATGCTGGTGATAAAAACTTTTGGTTAATTAAATCAGGCATTAACGCAGGGGATGAAATAATTGTCGATGGTATGGCACGTATCTTCTTCCCTGGCATGCCGGTAGCCGTTAACAATGCAACAAACAGCGTAAGCGCAGAATAGGCGCAGGGAGTATTATGTTTTCTCGTTATTTTATAGACAGACCTATTTTTGCATTTGTTATTTCAATTGTTATTGTATTGGCTGGCTTAGCTGCAATGCGCAGTTTACCCATCGCACAATACCCTGAAATAGCCCCTCCTGTTGTGCAAGTAACTGCAGCTTATCCGGGTGCATCTGCTGAGGTGCTTGAACAAACCGTTGCAGCGCCTATTGAGAATGCGATCACTGGTGTTGAAGGCATGATGTACATGGCTTCTACATCAACCAGCTCAGGCGCAACCACGATTGAGGTAACCTTTGAAATTGGTACCGATATTGACCAAGCGGCTGTGAACGTCAATAACCGCGTTAAGCAAGTTGAAGCGCGCCTACCTGAAGAAACGCGTCGTCAAGGTGTGGTTGTTCAAAAAGGCTCATCAAGCTTCTTGCAAGTTCATGCCTTTTATTCTCCCGATGAAAGCCGCAGCAGCTTGTGGACCTCAAATTACGTTACCCTCAATATTTTAGATCGTATTAAACGTATACCTGGAACCACCAGCGTACAAATATTTGGTGCGAAAGATTACGCTATGCGTATTTGGTTACGCCCAGATGTAATGAGTCAATTAGGTGTTACCGTTGAAGAAATAGCAGGTGCTATTCGCTCACAAAATTCACAATACGCTGCGGGTAAAATTGGCGCTACGCCAACCTCCCAATCAGCCCAAGAACTGGTTTATAGTGTTACCGCACAAGGGCGTTTGTCTGAGCCAAGCCAATTTGAAGAGATTATCATTCGTTCAAATTTAGATGGCAGTAGTTTACGTTTAAAAGATATTGCACGTGTTGAATTAGGGTCAAAAGATTACAATTTCAGCGGTACTATTAACGGTAAAGAAGCCGTACTTTTAGGTATATTTTTACAACCTGGTGCAAATGCACTTGATGTAGCTGAAGAAGTAAATGGTGTACTAGCAGAAATTAAACAACAATTCCCTGTCGGTCTTGCGCATTTAAACTCTTACGACACCACTCGCTTTGTTGAAGTGTCTATTCGTGAAGTTGTAATCACGCTTATTGAAGCAATGATATTGGTTTTCTTGGTCGTGTATCTGTTTTTACAAAATTGGCGCGCGACGCTAATTCCAACATTAGCCGTACCTGTGTCTTTATTAGGTACTTTTGCTGGTATGTACATGCTTGGTTATTCTATTAACTCACTCACTCTGTTTGGTATGGTGCTGTCCATTGGTATTGTTGTTGACGATGCCATTGTTGTACTGGAAAATGTCGAACGGATTATGCATGAAGAGCATGTCAGCGCCCACGAAGCTGCCATAAAAGCAATGAAAGAAGTATCAGGTCCGGTCGTCGCGATTGTACTCGTACTTTGCTCTGTATTTGTGCCCATAGCCTTTTTAGGTGGCTTAACCGGTGAGTTATTCCGCCAGTTTGCGATTACCATCTCAATTGCAGTGAGTTTATCTGGTGTCGTCGCATTGACCATGACCCCCGCGTTATGTGTACTTATTTTAAAACAAGAACATAAACAAACAGCCTCCTTCTTTTTATGGTTTAACCGTATTTTTACTAAAATAACCAGTAAATATGTTGGCGCGGTTGGCTATATGGTTCGCCGTGGCGCATTAGGTTTATTATTAATGATTGGCATGGTGTCTATTACTATTGGACTTTGGAAAAATACCCCTGGTTCTTTAGTCCCTGATGAAGATCAAGGTTATTACATCTCCGCTATTTTCTTACCTGATGGTTCATCGCTTGAACGCACTGAGGAAGTAGTAAAAGAAGTAATTGCAGCAGTGCAATCAAACCCAGCCAATGAAAACGTGGTTGCTTTTACAGGCTTTGACTTTATTGGTGGCGGTTATAAAAATAGTGCCGCGACCTTGTTTGTTACCCAAAAACATTGGGATGAACGCGAGATAGATACAAAAAGCCTCGTCAATGAGCTGTTTATGAAAACTGCACATATTAACGAAGCCTTAGTACTTGCATTTAATCCCCCTGCTATTTTTGGTTTAGGTAGTACCGGTGGTTTTGAGTTTTATATTCAAAACAAAGGTGCTGGTGGCCCTGAAAAACTACAACAAGCCATGGGAATGATGATGGCTGAAGCACAAAAGAGTCCTGTTTTAAGTGGCTTGCAAACGCTTTGGCGTCCCAATGCCCCGCAGCTAAAAGTAAATGTTGACCGCGAACAAGCACGTGCAATGGGTATTGAAATTGATGATGCCTTTACTGCCCTTGCCGGCACGCTGGGCACTTACTATGTCAATGACTTTAACAAGTTTGGTCGTGCATGGCAGGTATTGATGTCTGCTGAAGCTGAGTTTAGGATGAAGCCCGATGACATTGGCCGTATTTATGTTAAAAACAACCAAGGAACCATGGTGCCAATGTCTGCATTTACAAATGTCGATTTTAGCCGCGGGCCTGAGAGCCTTAACCGCTATAACAATTTACCGGCTGTAAAACTGCTCGGTAATGCAGCTCTCGGTTATAGCTCTGGTCAAGCAATTGCTGAAGTGGAACGCATCGCAAAAGCCGTGTTACCACCTGATATGACCTACGATTGGACAGGCTCTGCATTCCAAGAAAAACGAAGTTCTGGCACTACAGGTATCGCACTTGGCCTGGCTGTTATTATGGTGTTTTTAATTCTTGCGGCTTTATACGAGCGCTGGTCGTTACCATTATCAGTTATGCTTGCACTACCATTTGGTACATTTGGCGCACTGGTGTCAATTTGGTTAGTCGGCATGACAAACGATGTTTACTTTCAAATTGGCTTAGTAACACTCCTTGGCCTGGCCAGTAAGAATGCCATATTAATTGTTGAATATGCCCTTATGAAGCACCAACAAGGCTGGAGTGCCAGCGCCGCAGCACTTGAAGCAGCACGCTTGCGTTTTAGGCCAATAATTATGACATCATTAGCGTTTATTTTAGGTGTTGTTCCATTGGTACTTAGCTCTGGCGCAGGAGCTGGTGCACGTCATAGCGTTGGTACAGGCGTGATGGGTGGCATGATGGCCGCCACTTTCTTAGCCGTGTTTTTTGTACCATTATTCTTTTACTGGCTAACAGATCGTAAGCTAAGTGAAAAACGTTCTCGCACTGAGCTAGCGGATGAAATAGCCCTGCATCATAAGCGTGAAAATGTAGATACACCTGAAAGTAATTTATAATTAATAGCGATTAAAAATATAAGGGCAAACAGTAGTTTGCCCTTTTTTATGGGTGTCAGATAACTAGCAATTTCTTCTCGCGGGCGCTACTATACCCAAACCACCTCAAAATGCGAGCGTCGTTGGAATTAAAAGCGATTTAGGCAAGGCATTGATTGTAAATAATAGTGGTTCTATTGTTAAAATCAATAACGCAGTATAAATCGCTTTTAAACCAACCCGTTGGGCGTTTCACAGGCACTTACTATCAGCGTTGTTACTTCTTAAAAGGGATGGCCATTCTTGCAAAGTAACGCCTTGATAATAAGCCCCTGTGAAACGCTGAATTCTGTATCTTGAGGTGGCTTGGGTATATAATAGTTCGTGCGTCGAGGAGCCTTAATATGAACAATGAAAAACTAACTGAGTTTGAGCAATATTTTCAAATTGATGAAAGTAACCGTGTAAATCTATTTGCAGTTGACCCTCATGCGGTTCCTAAAACTCTCGCACAACTCGAAGCTGATATTCCCCCATTATTTAAGCTTGCCAATGAAGTCAGTGAATTAGAGTTAAGTTCATTACGGCCACTGCGTAACTTAGGCGATATAGCACAAGAACTTGCCGTATTTTTACAAGCACAATCGCGTAAAATAGACCTAATAATGAGCCATATATTGGCATCAGAACAGCCCGAAGATAATACAATGTACTGCGATAGTTATGGCGGTGGCGGTGTTAAATTCACCTCAGATAACGTGTATTCATTAGGTCACACATTTCGCACAAAATTGTTTTTACAGCATGAAGCATCTGCCGTTTATTGTTATACCGAAGTCGTTGCGATTGAAAAGCAAGATGACGATCAATATCAATATACGCTGCTATTTATTGCCATTCGTGATTCAGATCAAGAACTCGTTGTTCGCGCTACTTTACATGCACAAACGCGACAGCTCAAAAAACGCCAACAACAGCAAGCGCTCGATACGCCTTTAGATGGATCATTCCAAAACGATAAAAGCACAAACACACCAACAAAACCTGAACATTAACCATGAAAAAGCTGACTTCTTCGGCCGAAATGCTAAACTAGCAACACCTTTGTTTGTTTATTAAATCCATGAACTTTAGACTTTTACCCGAATGGGCCGAGCAAGACGCTGTCATGCTAACATGGCCTCATCAAGCCACTGATTGGCGTGATAATTTAACCGCTGTTGAGCCCGTATATGTACAGCTTTGCCAACATATATGTAACGCTCAACAGTTAGTGATCGTCGCGCACGATGACACACTTAAAACACATATAACGCAATTATTGCTTACCAATGATGTTGATTTAAGTCGCGTGCATTTTGTAGTGACTCCATGTAATGATACATGGGCACGCGATCATGGACCTTTGACCTGCGCATCGCTTGATAACCCCGCAGAACTAACAATAAACGACTTCACGTTTAATGGCTGGGGTAACAAGTTTGAAAGCACATTGGATAATCAAATTAATGCCGTGCTTGTCAAACAACTCGCTCATCCCAATAATCAATATCAAGCCATTGATCTAGTACTTGAAGGTGGGGGTATTGAAATAAATGAACACGGTACATTGCTCACCACACGCGAGTGTTTACTCAACCAAAATCGTAACCCGTCACTGAGCACTGATGATATTGAGCACGTTTTACGTACTCAGCTGGGTGCAAACGACTTTTTATGGGTAGACCATGGTTACTTAGCCGGTGATGACACCGACAGTCACATTGATACTCTCGTGCGCTTTGCACCTAACAATACCCTTGTCTATGTAAAATGTGACGACAACAATGACGAGCATTACAGCGCCCTCGATGCGATGGAAAAACAGCTTAAAAGCTTTACAACTCACACAGGCAAGCCATACACATTAATTGATTTGCCATGGCCTAAAGCTGTATTTAACGCTGACAATGATAGGCTCCCTGCAACCTATGCGAATTATTTAATCATTAACAATGCCGTGCTTGTACCGACGTATAATGACAGCAAAGACGCATTAGCCCTTGAACGTATACAAAGCGCCTACCCTAGTCATAAAATTATTGGTGTGAATTGTTTACCGATCATTGCCCAATTTGGCAGTTTACATTGTATTACCATGCAATTACCGCGTGGATTTTTAGCCGGAGGCCCTAAGTGAATAGCCCTGATAAGTTAACGGTTGCCCTAGTGCAACAAACAAATAGTGATAATGCCGACGAAAACATGGCAAAATCAATCGCAGGGATTCGCGATGCCGTAAGCCAAGGCGCGCAATTAGTGGTGCTTCAAGAACTCCATCGCAGTCTTTATTTTTGCCAAACTGAAGACGTTGATGTATTTGATTTAGCTGAAACAATACCTGGCCCTAGCAGTAATACTTTAGGCCAACTTGCTAAAGAACTTGGCATTGTTATTGTCGCGTCACTTTTTGAAAAACGTGCAACAGGGCTTTATCATAATACAGCCGTCGTAATTGAAAAAGACGGCACTATTGCGGGCAAATACCGTAAAATGCACATTCCTGACGACCCAGGCTTTTACGAAAAATTTTACTTCACACCAGGTGATCTTGGTTTTGAACCAATTCAAACCTCGGTTGGTAAACTTGGCGTGTTAGTATGTTGGGATCAATGGTTTCCTGAAGCCGCACGCTTAATGGCTATGGCCGGTGCTGAGCTACTAATTTACCCAACAGCTATTGGCTGGGATCCACGTGATGACAAAGGCGAACAAGCTCGCCAAAAAGATGCTTGGGTGATCTCTCAACGTGCGCATGCCGTAGCAAACGGGGTTCCTGTGATCAGTTGTAATCGTGTTGGCCATGAAAATGACCCGAGTGCTCAAAGTAACGGTATTCAATTTTGGGGGAATTCATTTATTGCGGGCCCTCAAGGTGAGCTACTCTCTGAGGCTAATACAACTGATGAGCAAATTTTAGTAATCGAACTTGATCAAAAACGCTCAGAAAACGTAAGACGTATATGGCCGTATTTACGGGATCGTCGAATCGATCATTACCAAGACTTAACTAGAATCTATCGCGACTAAAATAGTGACCTTGCGAGGTCAAATAAAGGAGTAATAAATGGCGTTTGCGCAATGGGCAGCCTTGCCTTGGGTAAAATCTCAAAAAGATAAAATTCAATGGGGGCAACTCACCGGTAGCGGATTAAGTATTGCTATCGCTCAAGGGGTTCAGCAACAAGACGGTTTGGTATTAATCGTCACACCTGACACGCCCAGTGCCTTGCGTTTAGAAACTGAATTAGAGTACTTATTACCAAATCATCCGGTCATGGTGTTTCCTGATTGGGAAACTCTTCCTTATGATCATTTTTCGCCACACCAAGATATTATCTCAGCGCGCCTAGCAACATTAAATACGCTCAAAAAAGAACAACAAAGTGTATTAATTGTGCCGGTTTCAACCCTAATGCTACGCACTGCTCCTGCATCATTTATTTATGGCTCCACTATAAACTTTAAAGTGGGTGATATTTTAGATACCCATAGCTTGCGCAATAACTTAGAGCAAGCTGGTTATTTACATGTGCAACAAGTAATGGAACACGGTGAGTATGCAATTCGAGGCTCTATTGTTGATTTATACCCAATGGGCAGCCCGCATCCTTTTAGGCTTGACTTTTTTGATGATGAGCTTGATTCAATTCGCTTATTTGACGTTGAAAGCCAACGCTCTGACGATAAAGTAGAAAAAATAGAGTTACTGCCTGCCCATGAGTTTCCAACAAACGAAGCTGATATAGAACGTTTTCGTATTAATTACCGCTCAAAATTTGGAGCTAGCTCTGAGCAAGACTCAGTTTATATGCAAGTCACTAAAGGAAACTGGCCGGCAGGTATTGAATATTACATGCCGCTATTTTTTGATCAATTAGCCACTATTTTTGAATACCTCCCTGATACAACGACGGTAATGCAATTAGGGGATGTTGAACATGCCGCGGATAATTTTTGGCATGACGTAAATGTCCGATATGAAAACCGTCGTGTTGATCCGCTGCGCCCACTACTTGAACCTGTCAGCTTATATCAACCCATTAATGAGCTGTTTTCAAATTTAGGTAACTTTGCCCGCATTAAACTCTCGCAGGCTAAGCTACCTACCAAAGCGGGTAATAAAAACTTAGCCACATTAGAACTCCCTGCAATCCGTATTGACCATAAGCTACATGAGCCCTATCACGCATTTATTGACTACGTCAGTACACAGAAAAAACAAAAAGGCCGTGTTTTACTGTCTGTTGAATCGGATGGTCGCCGTGAGTCATTACTGGCAATACTAAAACCGAGTGGATTAAAGTTAAAAGAATTTAATACGTTTGATGAATTTACAGCAAGTAACAGTGATGTTGGCTTAATTGTAAGCCCACTTGAACAAAGTGTTGTGCTAAGCAGTAAACCACCGCTGACTATTATTACTGAACAAGAATTACTCGGCATAAAAGTATCGCAACGACGTCGTCGAAAGCATAAATACGAAGCAAGCCAAGATGCGCTAATACGTAATTTAGCTGAGTTAAAAGTAGGCCAGCCTATTGTTCACCTTGATCATGGTGTTGGCCGCTACCAAGGGCTACAAACCATTGACGCCGCAGGTCTAGTCACTGAATTTGTCACTATCACCTACTCGGGTGAAGCAAAACTCTACGTCCCAGTGTCAGCACTGCATATGCTAAGCCGCTACTCTGGTGGTGAAGAAGCAAGCGCCCCGCTTCATAAACTTGGATCTGATGCATGGGACAAAGCTAAAAAGCGTGCAGCTGAAAAAGTGCGTGATGTTGCAGCTGAGCTATTAGATATTTATGCGCAGCGCCAAGCTAAGCCAGGAAATGCATTCACTCTTGATGGCGCAGCTTATCGTGCGTTTAGTGATGGCTTCCCGTTTGAAGAAACAGACGATCAGCGCAGTGCCATTGAAGCGGTGCTCGGTGATATGCAAAGTAAACAAGCGATGGATCGACTAGTATGTGGCGATGTTGGCTTTGGTAAAACCGAAGTCGCTATGAGGGCTGCATTTGTCGCTATTAATGATGATAAGCAAGTCGCGGTGCTTGTACCGACCACTTTACTTGCCCAACAGCATTATGAAAATTTTAAAGACCGTTTCGCTGATTTTCCAATTGAAGTGGGCGTTTTGTCTCGCTTTAATTCTCCAAAGGAACAAAAAGACACACTCGAAAGAATGGCCAATGGCAAGCTAGATATCGTGATTGGAACGCATAAACTGATCCAACAAGATATCATTTTTAAAGATTTAGGCTTATTAATTGTTGATGAAGAGCATCGCTTTGGTGTTCGCCAAAAAGAAAAAATTAAATCACTACGTGCTGATGTAGATATATTAACGCTGACGGCCACTCCAATTCCCAGAACATTAAATATGGCCATGAGTGGTATGCGAGACTTATCAATTATCGCCACACCACCTGCTAAACGCCTTGCGGTTAAAACTTTTGTGCGCCAACGCGACGCCGAATTGATACGCGAAGCCATACTACGAGAGATTAAACGCGGTGGCCAAGTTTACTTTTTACACAATAACGTAGATACCATCGACCGCGTTGCTGAAGAGATCAGCGAATGGGTACCAGAGGCAAGTGTTGCCTCTGCTCATGGGCAAATGCGCGAACGTGATTTAGAGCAATTGATGAGTGAATTTTATCATCAAAAATATAACGTGCTCGTGTGTACGACCATTATTGAAACCGGCATTGATATCCCGACCGCAAACACGATTATTATGGATCGTGCTGATAAACTTGGCTTAGCGCAGCTTCACCAATTGCGCGGTCGCGTTGGACGTAGCCATCATCAAGCATACGCTTATTTACTAACAGGTAACCCTAAAGCGCTGTCTAAAGATGCTGTAAAGCGCCTAGAAGCCATTGAGTCACTAGAAGATTTAGGCGCAGGTTTTGCGCTGGCAACTCACGATTTAGAGATCCGCGGCGCGGGTGAGCTACTTGGCGATGATCAATCAGGGCAAATGCACACCATTGGTTTTAACCTATACATGGAAATGCTTGAGCAAGCCGTCAAGTCACTGCGTGATGGCAAAGAGCCAACGCTTGATAACTTATTACAACAACAAAGCGAAGTGGATTTAAAATTAGCAGCACTGTTACCTGATGATTATATTCACGATGTAAATGCACGATTGGGCATGTACAAACGCGTTGCCAGCTGTGCTAATGTGGATGATATGGATGAATTACAGGTTGAATTAATTGACCGTTTTGGTTTATTGCCTGATGCGGCTAAAAACTTATTCAGCCTTCAACAACTTAAGCTAAAAGCCAGCGAACTGGGAATTAAAAAAATTGAGGCAAACCCTAAAGGAGGTTATTTTGAGTTCAGCCAAGATACAAAGGTTAATCCTAGCTTCATTATAGGTTTGATACAAAGTGCGCCTAAGGTGTACAAAATGGATGGCGCAAATAAATTGCGTTTTGCGATCAATGAGGCAAGTGCCCGTGAGCGTTTAAAAATGGTCACTGCAATGATTGCAGATTTCTCTAAAAAGGTTAGCCATTAATGTTGTTTAAAAAGTCCCTATTATTGTTGTGTTGTGTATTTAGTAGCACTGCATTTGCTGAACGCTGGTTTGAAGTGGAAGTGCTGATTTTTAAGCAACGCCCTGCCCCCTACATGCAAGAAGATTTCAGCTTAGATAAAGACCCGATAAAAAAATCTAATAATCTTGATTTACTGACACCTATTTATGAAGAGCAAGCCAAACAAGATTGTATTAATGGTGATAGTCGTTTTAACTCAGCCTCTTTTACTGATTCATTAATAAGCGTTAGTCGTTCAAACTTGTGTGATGAGAGTATTGATTACCTAAGTAGCTACAACGTACTACCTTTAAGCCCTTTAGCGCCTGTAAGAGATGACATGGAGCAAACGTACCTGTTAGCGCCTGAACAATTAAAATTCATACCCCAACAGCAATCACTTGTTCGTAACGGATTGAAACCGCTATTGCATACGGGCTGGCGTTTTAAAGGTGCAAGTAAATCACGATCTGAACACATTTCGTTATTTGGCGGGCAACTGATACCAGCCCCCTATATAGCTAAAACAGCGAACTACCAAAGTGATGATTTTATTAATCAAGTTAGCTTCAATTCTTCATTACCTACCACAGAAGAAAAAGCCAGCGATAGCTGGGAGCTAGAAGGGGTTTTCAATATTTACCTTCGTCATTATCTTTTCATTAACGCAAATTTTGACATCAATGAAGCATTACCAACAGGCGATATTCAGCGTGCTCGTTTTTCACAATTTAAGCGTGTAATTAGCAATGAAGTTCATTATTTTGACCACCCGAAAATGGGAATGATAGTACAAATTAGAAAGTTCAAACACTAAATAAAGGAAGTTAAAAAATGAAAAAATTATTAATAGTTGCTGCCATTTTAACGTTGTCGGCTTGTTCAAAAATCAATTTAGAAAATTACGAAAAAATTGAAATTGGTATGAGTAAAACTGACGTTGAAGCAATATTGGGTGCAGCTGAAAAATGTGTTGAAAAAACGCTACACACTAACTGCACATGGGGCGGTGGTGATAAAAAGATTGAGATCACTTTAGTCTCTGATCGCGTCTCGTTATATAGTAAAACAGGTCTAGAAAAATAATAGCCTCACCAGATGGTAACTGATCACCATCTGGTTTTTTAGTGCTATACCCAAGGAGTAAGTCCTACCACCAATATACTAGATAATCACGCTTTGGGTTTTGTGATAAATTATTAACCGAAAACGCGACTAACAACATAATCAATTCCCAAATAACACAGGGCTAATGACAGTAATGTAAGCGACTAACAAAGAGCAACAGCCAATTACTCTTTCGCCAGATAAATGGTTACATGAGCTCGCCTAATTAAAATGTTCCTTGAGCGCGATGCTTACACTGGCGCGTTATTTTTGTTTTGCAATAAAGCGAAAGAAAGACACAAATTAACGAATTACTTCAAGCCTATAACGTGAAGCTCCCAAAGAATACAGCAAAAAAATCGGAGAAAAAGCCTGACACGATTGAAGTGTTCAATGAAACAGAAGAAATCATTGATGAACACGACAAAGTACTATTGGCAATATAGTTTTTAGTAAAAAAGGGAAAACCAAACCTAATCGCCACCCAGTCATCCCTGTACAAGTTACCACGAGTTAAGGTTGTTGTTTACCTCGATGAAGGTGACAAGGTGTGATTGCTGCCACTATGAGCGATTAGATATTGAAAATATAGTAAAAACTGAGATGGCCAACGATTTGGTGGTGCATGAATATATTTTTACTTACTTGGTAAACCTTACAGAGCAGCCTGATAATTTTGAGCCTTTGTTACCTTGGTAGCACTCCCGCAGATAGGTGTCGTTGGCTATACGCTTACATTGTACTGTATATTTTGATGGTGACTTCTAACATTTACGCCGCTTCGCCACATGTCATTGTCTGTGGGGCGGGGCAACAGCAGATTTGCATTTCTTTATTATAATGAAAGTCTTCTTAGGTAAATAATAGTGGCTTGCCTTTACCGCCTTTTAGTCGCCGTTTTTCTTGCTCTGTTTCCCTTTTTGTTTACGTGAGGTCTTCACTCTCTTTAAACAACTGGTTTCGTTTTCTAAATTAGTTATCAGCAATGTTGGTAATCAAACTCACTGTGCACCTCGCTTCGCTTTTAAACCCACTATCTGCCTTGAATTTGATAAGATGTTTATCTACCTGTTTTTCTGTATTGAATTTAATTCTTTTGCCAATAGCAATTTAATTGCTTTGCTATTGGCAAAATACTCGCACAGATATCAAAGTACCTAAAGGATACATCTCGTCGATGCTGATAATAAAGCCACCTCAAGATGCAGTTTCAGTTGGCGTTTCTCAGGCGCTTACTCTCATTTTTGTTACTTCTTAGAAGGGACTGCCATTATTGCAAAGTAACGCCTTGATATTAAACACCTGTGAAACGCTGAAGTCTGCATCTTGGGGTGGTTTGGGTATAACAACAGTTGGTAAGATACTCGACTATTTAAATTACTCACAAAAACGTAATTTAAGCGCTTTAATATTTGCTTCTTCAACATACTGTGATTTGTATAATAATAAGCACACCATTTGAAGCTTGTTATATTTTTTCGCTAACGCTAACTGCTCTTTTAATCTATATTCTTTTAAAAAACTATCATGCACAACTAAAATATATGAACGCTTATCTTCATTGCTCAAATAATCCCAATTAGCTAAATATATTTTACTGACAGTAAACATAACATGCTGCGTGTAACGTCCTGTAGCTCGCGATTTAGCAACATAAGATCTTGTTTTTTCGTTCATCCCATATAAATATGCATTTAAACGTGCTAGATCTGTCCATGTCTCAGACCAGTATGGTCGAGTTTTAGTTGCGGCTAAATACAACGAACCGACATCACTATAACGTGATTTTTTTTCAGCACCAACAATAATCCCCCAGTGCAATACCCTGCCCTGCGTATGAATATAATGGTTATGCTCAGGATGGAAGTTAACGGCTTTTTCAATTGCTTCTTTTGCTTGCTGATAACTTTCAATAGTTAACGACGCCCTGTCGTCATTCCAACGCTCTAAAAGCGCATTTGTTTGAAAATAATAAGTACTGGCAATACCCCATCTAAATGCAATCACAATTAAATATAGACATAAGCAAGCAGTTATAAGTTTCAAAATTAAAAATAGGCTAACTTTCATCAAAAATGGTCTGTGTTAATTTTTGCGGTGTTGTTTTAAACAACATATCTGCTTTTTCCAAACCGTATTCTTTAGTAATAACAGCATAGGCATCTGATAAAACAGGTGGACGACGACTAATATTGTGCGCGTCACTGGCAATTACATCTACTTTATCTTGAGCAAGTAAAGAAAGAGCAAATGATTTCACCTTGTTACCAAATTCGCCAGTAACACTCCCTGCGGTTACCTGTGTGAGGCAACCCAAGCGTAAATATGGCGTCAATAATGAGGGACTTTTTAATAGTTCTCTATTTCTTTCTGGATGTGCTATTAAGGGTTTATAGCCTTTGTTAAATAGCCATTTAACAAAGTTTTCAGACCCTGGAGGGATATGGCTATGAGGAAACTCTAGTAGTATGACCTTTAATCCGTCAACAATACCTAAACAAGGAATTTCACCGCGCATTAATTTAGGCATATGCTCAATATCAAGTCTAAGCTCACAACTAGCAGCAACATTAATGGTCAAAGAGTGGTCTTTAATAATTCTTTTCAGGGTATTTAAACCAGCATAAATAGTATCGTGATCATTTTCAAATCGGCCACAATGAATATGGGGAGTGGCAACAATATGTGTAGTGCCATCCTTTTGGGCTAAGCGAAGAAGAGACAAAGCCTCAACTTCATCTCTCGCACCATCATCAATCCCCGGTATTATGTGGCTATGAATATCAAACATACTATGACGTCTTATCTCCATACGAGTAATAATCATAGTACCCGTGATAGCCTTGTGATTTAGACACCTTATCTGTATCTACATGGTTCAAAACAACGCCAGCTAGTTTTGCCTTATCTTGCAATAATCGACCTATCCCATTTTTAACCATAGAGATATGCGTATCATCGCTTTTAACCACATAAATTACACTATCAGCACTTTTAGAAATCATTAACGAATCGCTCACTGCTTGCACTGGTGCTGTATCTATTATGATTCTGTCGTAGCGATTTTTAAGTGACTCAATTACTTGATTAAATTTATTGCTCGATAAAAGTTCAAGTGGATTTGGCGGCAACTGACCACACGGCATAACATCTATACCACTTTGCTCATCTTGATATAAGCAATTTTCTAGTTTCTCTGTGCCGACGATAAAATTTGACAGTCCAGGATGGTATGCTGGTATATCAAAACGTTTACAGATACTTGGTTTACGCATATCGGCATCAATGAGTAACACATTTTCTATCTGACCCAAAGAGAATGCTAAATTGATTGATGTGGTTGTCTTACCTTCACCTGGTATAGATGATGTAACTTCTATAACCTTATTATTATCTGCATCCATTTGCGATAAAACAACACCAGTTCTGAGGGTTCTAACAGCTTCTGAAAACTGTTTTTGCTCTTTATCAAAAAAAGCTCGCACATCAAGCTCACCACTTTTAGAAAGTGGGATCATACCTAACATACGCATTGAAAGTTTACTTTCAATGTCAGCAGGGCTTTTTATTGTGTCATCAAGCATTTCAAATAAAATTACAAGACCTACAAAAAACATTAAGCTGATAACAAATGACGCAGCAACAATAAGCTTACGATTTGGTTTAACTGGGTAAAGGCTTGCATCAGCCATGCCCGTAAATCGTGCGGGGCTTGCTTTATAATCACTAGTCGCCTCCGTTTCACGTGAGCGTTCTAAAAATGTATTATAAAGGTTTCGGTTGGTATCTAACTCTATTTTAAGGGCTGTGTATTGCGTATCAAGTTTGGTGATTTCACTGTACTTATTACGGATTTCAGCAAGCTCAGCACGGTATCTATTAACACGCTGGGCTGCTGTGTATGATTCTTTTTTTATACCCGATATCAAAGACTTAATTTGCGAATTAACTTGCTCAACGCGCATTTCTAATTCTTCTGTAGCAGCAATCATGCGAGGGTGTTTTGGACCATATTTTTTACCTAACTCTGCAAACTTAAGTTGTGCACTTTCAAGTTCTGCTCGTCCTTTCGATATCGAACTATGGCTTATAATTTCAGGTAAGGACTTAAGGCTTTCAAAATCAGATTGGCCCATTTTATTAATAAGATCTAAAATACTATCTACTTTATTTTTATCACTTTCAGCAATGGATAACGTTTCTTGGGTTTTTTCAAGTTCGTTATCTATTCTTACTACAGCACTTTCTATATCAACGATATTGTTTTTTTGTCTAAAGCTTTCAAAAGCAATCTCGGAGCGTTCAAGTTCTGACGTTAAACCTGCCATTTTTTCACTCATCCAAGCACTTGCTTTACGCGTAATCCCCATTTTAGCTTCTAATTGAGTTTCAATATAAACCTCCCCGATCGCATTAGCTACTGCGGCGGCTAGCTTTCTATCAGCAGCTTGATAAGTGATATGAACTAACTGCGTCCCTCTAACTGGTCTAACTGATAAACGCTGTCTGAAATCGCTAACTAACTGTGCCATTTTATATTCATGCTCTAGCGCAGCGTCTTTCCCTTTAGTGCCAACAAGGGAATATATGTATGTTTTTATACCTGACAAAACACCAACTTCACCTTTAAATTCAGGGTGTTCAATCAAGTTGAGCTTATCAATAACCGCTTCTGCAATATATTTTGACTGTAAGATCTCAAATTGTGTGCTGTAAAACTCGCGCTTAGTATTATTAAATCCATACATCTCATCAACCGACATCATACTCTTTTGTTCTGGCTCTATAAGTAGAGTCGCCGTTGATTCGTAAGTTGGTTTTATTTGCATAACAACAAATGCAGTCAATACAGAAATAAGCAGTGAAATAAACACAAGTCGCCATTTGTATTCCATACATGCATATACATAACGTTTGTAGTCGAGAGTATTACTTTTTTCTAAAAATGTATTTCGAGTATCCATTAAAAAAACCTCTGCTCAACTGTTAACGTATCACCTGCATGAACAATTGAATCCAATGTTGCATCTATTTGTCTTGATTTGTTTTTTTCTTTAAATAAAAATATTTTTTCTTTTGATGCACGTTCTGTAAAGCCACCTGCAATCGCAATAGCTTGATTAACAGTCATACCTGGTTGATATGCATAGCTACCTGGCATGCGCACTTCACCATGGATAAAGAAAGGGCGGTACTGAATTACGTTGACATAGACAGTAGGTTCAATTAAATAATCACCCTTAAGGCCCACATATATTTTTTGTTGTAAGCTTTTTTCTGTAAGGCCACTTACTTTAATTTCACCTAAAAACGGATAGTTTAATTTTCCTGAACGTCCTATTTTTGTTTCTAAAGAAAGATCATCTTCTCCGTAAACCTTAATTTGTATTATATCGCCAGTATCCAATAAATATTTTGTCTCATCAGCGAACACTGAAATAGAAAAAAAGAGAGCTAAATAAAAGCAAAAAAACTTCATGTTTATCCTTACATTGAAACTTTAAAATTTAAACCTATGAGTGTTTTGTCGTATTTGAATTGTGTTAAATTCGAATCTTTATCTTGTAATGTGCCATATGCACTAACCTCGAGCCATCGAGCAGTACTGTGCACTAGTGCTAAGACAAGTTCTTGAGAATCATCTTCGCGTGTAACACCTTCATAGTCATCATTTGTGAAGCTATATACAACGTTAGTGCCAAACCTCTCACTCCAAGCATGCTCCCAGCCAACAGAAATACCTTTTTGATCAATGTAATCACCAAATGCATCCGGATCAACAGCACCCGCTTCAGACGTTAACACAAAAGTTGAATAGGTAAGCGGAGACCACTGTGCCTCTATCAACCAACTCAAACCATTAAAGTCAGAGCGCTCTGCAGCTTTAAATGACTTGCTCTGGTAACCAATTTTAGCAACACCTGTTGTTAAAGCTGTAGCTTCCCAACGAAGTCCGATACGAACTTCAGAAACATCTGAATCACGAGATACTCCGCTAGCATCAATAATATCGTAGCGAATATCAGTATGGGTTGCATCAATAGATAAATCTGTTAGACCACTTAAAGAGTATAAAAACTCACCACCAAAAAGCAGTTCATCGACATCCCTGTATCGCGTTAATAATCGGTTATTTGTATAACGTGTGTCAGCGTAATTTGCTAAAACAGCAAAACGAGAAGTATCTACGCCACCGATTTCATATCGAACATCGGCATTTTGCTCTCTGAAGTTACTCGCTTCTTCGAGTAATTCATCAAAACCTTCTGTAAGACCACTGCCTCGTTGCTCTGTATCAAAGTCGAATGAGTAACTAAAATCAAAACGATTGCGAGCAGATGGCTCTAGATGTATCGATGTAGCTAGACCACCGTCAAAATAATTATCATTAGAACTTGATAAATATGTACCACTTTCAATATAGGCACCTATCGAATACTCATCTAGTGCGTCAATCATTTCAAAATTAACTGATGGTTTTACAACAAGTTTTGTACTAGAGGTTTTACCAGCTGAGCGATTGAAAATATTATTATCATATTCAAATTTAGACTCAAGCAAAGGTGTTATATCCACTCCCGACTCAGTTTGAATTGAAGCAGGTTCTATAGCATATATAGACGAAGAGAAACTTGCGGCTAATGCCAATGCTAGCGTACTAATTTTCATATGAAGTCCTTGTTTATTAATAAGCGTTTTTGCTTATAAACCCTTTAAAAACAGTTAAAAATACAATTTTAAGATCAAACAATAACGACCAATTTTTTATATATTGCAAATCAAATTCGACGCGTTTTTCCATTTTTTCTAGTGTATCTGTTTCTCCACGCCAGCCATTAATCTGCGCCCATCCGGTAATACCGGGTTTAACTTTATGGCGTAACATATAAAACTCAACTTTTCTTCTATATTCTTCATTATGTGCAACGGCATGCGGCCTTGGCCCAACAATCGACATCTCACCAAATAGAACATTAAAGAATTGAGGAAGCTCATCTAAGCTCGTACGCCTTAGAAAACGTCCAAATTTGGTGATCCTAGGGTCTCCTTTCGTTGCCTGTGTAACAACTGCACTGTTTTCCATAACGCGCATAGAACGAAATTTCCACACATTAATTTTTTGCCCGTATAAGCCGTAACGATGCTGTTTAAATAGTACTGGACCTTTAGATGTAAACTTTACGCCCAAAGCGACGGCGCATAATATTGGAGAAATAAGCATGAGAATAACTGATGAAAGCAAAATATCTTCAGTGCGTTTAACCCACTCACGCGCACCAAGATAAGGTGATTCAAATACACTAAGTGTATCAATATTACCAATATGCTCTATACGAGCATGAATCAAATTTGACAATAAAAAATCAGGGATAAAGTGCACATCAACCGTTGTGTCACCAAGTTTGAGTAAAATATCAGCGATTCTTTTTTCAGCTTTAAATGGCAATGCTATAAATAACACATCAATTTCACCAGCTTTCGCTTTTTCGACAGCGCTGTCAATTCCCCCCTCAATATTAAAGTCCATGTCTTTAAATAAACGCTCTGGTTTTCTATCATCAAAAAAACCAGCAAAATCATACCCTAGTTCATCGTGTTGTAAAATCTCGTTAAATAAGTTGGCGCCAGCTTCTGTTGCCCCTACAATTGCAACTTTATTTATACTTAATCCGAGTTTACGACGATTAACTTTATACAGTCTGACCAAACCGCGTGATATAAACAAACCTACTGTGGATAATGTAAACCATAAGGAAAGTGTGACTCGTGATAACTCTTCAGTAAATTTTAGTGCAAAAGCGATTAAAAATAACAGCGCAAAAGCGCTTGCTAAACTGATCCATGCAATTAAGACCATATGCCTTAACTTTCCTGCTCGCCATGAACGGTACAAACTCAGTGTTTCAGCAGTATATAAATAGCCAACAGTTACAATTAATAACACAATAATATAATTATTAGATATGACCGTTCCATAAATAGCGGCAGCCAACAACAACGTTAATATTAGCGTTGTTAGATCTACAAAACGGTATAAAGCAGCAGAAGAATTACTACCCGTTTTAAATGTTCGTGATTTATTCACAAAGCCTCCTTGCCCTGCAGAAAGCGGCATTAAAAAAGTTCCTCTATTATAAACAATAAATCATCAAATAAAAAAGGATATTAGGGACAAATCGATAATATTTATTTAATAATCAAATATAAACGATTCTCTGTTTGCTTAATTTAATCTTTACTCTTATTCAGATTTAAAAAAGCACTTTAATTGGCTATACCAGTGTTCTTTTCCTTGATTATCTGCAAGTAAACTAAATTTTGGTCGAATAGCTGGTGTAGGATAATTTTCGCTAGAAATTGGTACTAATGGGATCGCTTTATCCAATATTCCCACTTCACAGGCGAGTGTTTGAATTGCAACTGCAAAGTCATACCAACTTGAAACCCCTAAATCACTATAATGATATCGAGTAGAGAGCCCTTTCACTTCACAAAGAAACCATAAAAACTCAGCCAAGCCTTTTGCATTTGTTGGGCAACCAATTTGATCGCTAACAATGCATAACCTATCTTTTTCAGACATCAAACGTAGCATTGTTTTTACAAAGTTATTTCCATAACTAGAATAAACCCAAGATGTACGAACCACAGTGCTATTATCAGCATAAATCCGTGTAATGGCTTCTTCGCCCGCTAATTTTGACTCACCATAGACATTGATTGGGTTAGGTATATGATCTGGGAAATATGCCGTATTTTGGCGTCCATCAAAGACAAAGTCTGTAGATATGTGAATAAGCCTTGCACCATACTCTTTTGCAACTTGCGCAATTGATGCCACCGCATCTCGGTTTAATGCAAAAGCATTTTCTGAGTCAGTTTGGGCTTGATCAACGAGTGTGTATGCTGCTGCATTAATAATAAAGTCAGGCCTTACTGTTAAAACAACATCGCGAATACTTGCTATCTGCATAAGATCAATATCAGCACGACCATAGGCGACAGCTTCAATATGTGTAGGGCAAGTATCAATTAGTTCAGAAGCTAGTTGTCCGCTTTTTCCAATAATTAATGCTTTCATTACCCTTGTTGTCCTAAACGTTCACCTTGATAACTGCCATCTTTTACATTTTTGCACCAATCTTGATTATCTAAATACCACTGAATAGTTTTTAAGATGCCTGACTCGAAGGTTTCTTCTGGGTACCAGCCTAGTTCTTTATTAATTTTATTTGCATCAATAGCATAACGTACGTCATGGCCTGGCCTATCAGCAACATACGTAATTAAATCGTTAAAATCCGTCAAACCTACTGGTTTTTCAGTTATGAGATCATTAAGATGATTACAGATAGTTTTAACCACATCTATATTTTTCTTTTCGTTAAAACCACCAATATTGTAAGTTTCGCCAACCTCACCTCGTGTTACAACGGTATACAAAGCTCTTGCATGATCTTCAACGTAGAGCCAATCTCTCACTTGCGAACCATCGCCGTATACAGGTAGTTGCTTAGCATCAAGTGCGTTTAAAATCACGAGTGGGATGAGCTTTTCAGGAAAATGAAACGGCCCATAGTTATTTGAACAATTAGTTAATACAACCGGAAAATTATAAGTACGGTGCCATGCTCGAACTAAATGATCTGATGCTGCTTTAGAGGCTGAGTAAGGAGAGCTTGGTTCATAGGCCGTTTCTTCAGTAAATAAACCAGTTTCTCCTAAATCACCGTATACTTCATCAGTAGAGATATGATGAAATTTAAATCTCGATTTTTTATCATCGCTCAAGCGGATATAATAACTACGTGCCGCTTCAAGTAATTCATATGTCCCGACTATATTAGTTTGTATAAATTCACCGGGTCCATCAATTGAGCGATCAACATGACTTTCAGCAGCCAAGTGCATAATGTAATCTGGTTGAAACTTTTCAAATGTAGCAGCGACGAATGAACGATCACAAATATCACCATGAACAAAATGATAACGAGTAGAATCATTAACTGATGCCAACGACTCAAGGTTACCTGCATAGGTTAATTTATCAAAATTAACCACTGTGTTTTCGGTGTTATTAATTAAATATCTGATCAATGCTGAGCCTATAAAACCAGCACCACCTGTTACTAAAATTGTTTTTCTCATTGTTACCTCTAAATGCCTCTAATAATAGCCCTGTTAATTAAAAATATGGTGCGTCTTTAAATAATAAACCGCTTTCATCTTTAGCTGACAACTGCACGGTATCTTCAGGGCTTATTGGCCAATCAATTTCTAGTTGAGGGTCATTCCAACACACACTTTGCTCAAACTGAGGTGCATAATAGTCTGTGCATTTATAAACAAACTCAGCGGTATCTGATGTAACATAAAAACCATGGGCAAATCCTGCTGGAACCCATAGTTGACGCTTATTTTCTGCACTCAAAACAATGCCGAACCACTGTCCAAATGTAGAGCTGCTTTGTCGCATATCAATAGCAACATCGTATACAGTACCTTGCACTACATGGACTAACTTGCCTTGAGTTTGCTGTGTTTGATAATGCATTCCTCTCAATATCCCACGACTAGATTTACTGTGATTATCTTGCACAAATGTGACATCTGCTACATGTTCTTTAAACCACTGTTCTCTAAATGTTTCGAGAAAAAAACCACGTTCATCACCAAAAACCGTAGGCTCTATAATTTTCAGATCTAAAACCGGCGTATCAATTACATTCATGAAAAAACTCGCTGAGACAGTAAACTTAATAGGTACTCACCATAACCACTTTTTCGAAGTGGTTCAGCAAGTTGTTTTAATTGAACATCATCGATATACCCCATGCGATAAGCAACTTCTTCAGGGCAATTAACTTTTAAACCTTGGCGTTTTTCTATCGTTTCAATAAATTGGGCTGCTTGTAATAACGAGTCATGCGTGCCTGTATCAAGCCAGGCTGTTCCACGTCCCATTATTTCTACATTTAAAGTGCCAGCTGCTAAATAACGTTCTATCAAATCTGTTATTTCTAATTCACCGCGCGCTGATGGTTTTACTTCTTTTGCAAAATCAACAACATCATTATCAAAAAAATATAATCCTGGCACGGCATAATTAGATTTAGGCTGTTGTGGTTTTTCTTCTACTGAAATAGCTTTTCCACTTTCATCGAACTCAACAACACCATATGCACAGGGATTTGCAACATGGTAACCAAAAACGGTTCCACCTTTAGGCCTTAAAACTGCATTTTTTAACGACTTAACTAAATCATGTCCATAAAAAAGATTGTCACCAAGCACAAGAGCAGCATTAGCACCCGCTAAAAAATCTTCGGCAAGTAAAAATGCTTGCGCGAGACCGTCTGGTGAAGGTTGAATAGTGTATTCAATTGTAATACCCCACAATGATCCATCACCTAACAGCTCTATAAAACGGGACTGCTCTTGCGGCGTTGTGATAATAAGTATCTCTTTGATACCTGCGCACATCAATGTTGCGATTGGGTAATAAATCATAGGTTTATCATATACAGGCATTAACTGTTTACTAACCACTTTCGTTAACGGGTAGAGTCGTGTACCACTTCCCCCTGCAAGGATTATCCCTTTTGTATTATGGGTTATTGTCATGAGTTAATTTTTCCCTAATTTAAAAAACAATTTTTTTTATGTAATCGGTTATTTGTGGTGGAGCTTTATGGTTAAGTTGCCCTTTTGAAGCAGTTGCTGCGAGCGCAGAATTTACAGCATCATCAAGCATACTTTCATCGTCTGCGGGATGAAGACCTGCAAGCTCTTTTAACTTCATATACGTTGCTAATTGATGATCATTACGATGTTCGCTTAATGAAAAAAGGCGCGGCATAACAACTAACGGTTTCCCCTCACTCAAGCAGGATAAGATGGTTCCCATGCCTGCGTGACCAATCACAACATCTGCATTATTAAAGTATTCATCTGCTTCTTTGCCCGAGATAAAATCAAACACCTTGCCAATTTTAGGACGATAACCTTGCTCGCCAACTTGAAAAACACAATCAGTATAATTTTGATCAATTGCCCATTTTTCAATTGCTTTTATAAGCCTATCAAATGAAAGCTGAGTACCTACAGTGACGAAAATCAAAATACTCTCCCTTTATAAATAGGACCATTTTCTTTTGCAACTTCAGGCCATTGTGTTAACCATACATCTGCTAATTTTGATACTTTGCTACCAGCAAGAGAGAGTTCCTCAGCATTTGCTACTGAATCAACCCAAACCGTTTTTGCACCAATCAATTTCCCCCAAAGGAGCGCAAAAAAACCTGGCGCAGCCCCTGTACTAATAATGACATGAGGACGGTGTTTTAATACTTTAAAACATGTTTGCGCAGCTAAAAGAATGAGTTTAAATTTCTGGTCCATATTTGCATCGATTACTGTTTCAAAACGATTATTCCCTACATGGCTTTTTAAAGAAGCATCATTCGTTATAAAAACAACATCATGATCTTCCCAAACTGCTGACAAACGATTCAATTGGATCCAATGCCCACCACGAGACGCGATGGCCATAACTCTTTTCTTTTTCATACTACATTCCTTGATGACTCATCTTTTTGCCACTTGTAACTGTGAATATCTTTTGCTTTTATTTCTGCTGATTTAGCGGCAATAAAATTAACCATTCCATAGACTAAAAACTCAAATAAACTCGGCTTAATGCTAAAACGTTTGCCCATCAACTCTTGATTCACGACAAGGTTTTTTCTTTTTAATTCAAGGTTGCCTAATTTACTGCGTGTTTTAATTTTTATCAGATCAGACAGTGTCACTGGCGCATTAACTGTAGAGATACACTGTTTATCTACGACTTGCTGTGATTGAGGTACAACTTCACGAATAAAACCATCATCTGCAATTACATTCGGAAATACATCAAAACACTGCCTAGCAGCTTTATTTAAACCATAAACACCTGAGCCAAACCCTTGTTGGTTATAAAACTTAGTTTTAAACCATGCATTATAAAATGCTTTAACAAACACACTTGAATGGGCAAAATTCATCACCGCTTTAGGTGAAGCAAGTAAAGACATGGTTGAATTCGATAAGGTTTTTATCAGTGACAAAATCCCTTCATAACTGATCACAACATCCGCATCCATGTAAATACGCGGGTAACCTAAACCAGCTTGTTTTTCAGCTTCATTCAACGCATTAGTTTTTGAGCCAATCTGGATATCTAAACAAGTAACCTGCGGGAATTCTCGACGAATAAAGTCAACAGAATCATCACTCGTGCCATTAACCGCAATGGTGATTGTGTACTCACCATTTATAACACCGTCATAGAGCGGGTTAAGTGTCCGACCAATCACGTTTCGCTCATTATAAGCGGGGATAATAATCGCGGGTATAAGCGCTGTCATTATATTTCCCACTTAAGCTGTTGTCGGCAAAACATCCACCAAACCTTTGCTTCAGCTCGTTTAGGCTTCTGAAATGAAAGTAAACTGTAAGCAAAAGCGCGTAATACAGCTCCACAAAAAAGGCTTAATCTAGCGATGCTATATGACAACGGGTTCCAATATTTTTTACAGTATTTTAATTTTGAATGATAAAGAAAATTTAGTTTATTCTGCGAAGTAATAGTTTTACTTCCTTCATGCACTATAACGGCTTGGCTGGTTGACATAGGCTTTGCTCCGAGCTCTCTCGCTCGTCGGCAAAGATCAACCTCTTCACTATACATAAAGAAACGTTCGTCAAATCCATTTAACTCTTTCAATAAATCGGTATCCATTAATAAGAAACAACCTGAAATTGAATCTACATAGGGCAATCTATTAATTTCATCCGTAGTGTAAGCATCTGGTATACGTCGAGATAGTTTTTTTAGTAGGATGTCTCCGAAAAAAGACCAGCTTAACACACCCCTTAAACTAGGTTCGCGCCAAGCATTTTGACCATCTATTTGCCCTTGTGGATTAATCGTTTGCCCCCCCCACACTTTCGCATTGGGGTGAGAATTAGAAAAATCAACGAGACTAGTTATGCTAGTTTCATTAAGCCTAACATCAGGATTCAAAAAGAGGGTTTTATTGGCTTTTATATGCGGCAAAGCTAAATTACAACCACTACCAAATCCAAGATTATTTTTTGACTCTATAATCTTAAGATCAAACCCTTCAATATTTCTAAGCAAGGCGACAGAGTCATCATGAGAATCATTATCCACGACAATTATTTGAAGGTGATTATTTTCATAATAACCATTTTTTATGTCAGTAATTGCGTTAAATATGTCTTCGCCACAGTTATAACAAACAATGACAATGGTGATTTTATCCATTAAAAAACCCTTAAATTTAGTCGTTGTTGACTTACTTCCACTCTTCTAAGTAACACTTTATTTACGTTTAACTAAATTAGATAAACAAATGATTTGTAGCTTCAAGCTGTTGAATGTGTAGAAGCGTATTCCTAATTTTCTATGAACGGTGATAGCATTCGTTATGCACATAGTAACCGTACCTAAAAGAGAAGATACTGCTGCTCCAACAGCGCCGTAAAGGGGAATAAGCAAGATGCATGAAGAAAATATTACTAACGCTGACATGTATAAATTTGTTCTCAATCCTTTTAGGTTTTTAGTCATTGTTAATATGGTACCGAGTGGACCAACAAAACTTCTTAAAACCCAGCAAAATGAAAAGATTACCAATACTAAATAGCTATTTTGATACTCTTTTCCAAAAAGAAATAAAATCATTTTCCCTAAGAAGACAAAAGATAGAAACATACCTATTGAAAACACATTTGAGATAGCGATCAGCTTAATAGACTTATCATGGATTTCAGATATTTCACCTTTTTCAAACTGAATAGAAATCTTTGGTGCTAAAAGTGCACAAAAGGCCACAAAAATAAAGCCAACTAAAGTTGATAATCTAAAGGCAACTGAAATTAAAGCTAGCTCGGTTTCAGTAAGCCAAAAACCAGATAGTAAAGCGCCTCCTTGTTGGATGATAATCATAATAAAAGCGATTGCTGTATAAGGCAGAGTATGAATGAGTGTGCTTTTTAAGTTTAACTTATTAAAATCTTTTACATCATTTTCTATTGGTAATGTCTTTAGCTTAAACAAAAAAATCATTAAACAACTTAAAGCAACTAAAAAACAAAGAATTATGAAATATACACTTAAATATAATACATTTAAATTCATTAAATATACACTTAAACAAGCAATGGAACCTGCAAAACTAACACCTAAACCCAAACTCCAATATTGACTATAAACCATGACTTGACTTTGAAAGTAAGATGCTAAAACTTGAATGAAAGAGAATGTTAATGTAATTATAAGAAATGAATATAAAACAAGACGAGCTAATTCACTTTCATATATTGGAAATATATTAAAGAATGATAGCAAGACCATAATAAAGCATAGAATTATAGAGGTAAAAAAAACAAAAATCCCAGTTTGAGTAATAACATTTTTATGCTCTAAAGCTGATTTTCTGTGTGCTAATTGCTTAATAATAGCGTTATCTGTCCCTGCTCGTGCAAGCTGAACAAGTATCATCATTATAGAATAGCTATATAGAAAAATTCCCGCTTCTTGAGTTGATATTGATCGTGCAACTAAAAATAGAAATAAAAAAGTCAATAATGCTGATATAACCTTCGAAAAAATAGCCGCAAAAGATTTCTTTTTAAATAAAGTTAATATACTGTTCACTATAAATCCATGTATGCTATGACAGGTTTGTGATCACTGCCAGTTTTAATATTTAGCGTTTTACCAACCTTCAAGCTGATCCCTTTTGTATAAATTTCATCAATAGAAATAAGAGAGCCTAACCAGCCAATTCGGTGTTTTGGGCCTGGGAAAGTATTTATAAAGCCAGAACCATATTTTGATAGTGCACCCTCGAAAGAATAATCAGAAACAAGAATTTTTCTAGGTAGATTATTTCTAGTTACATTAAAGTCACCAGCAACAATTATTTTTTTTATAGTAGATTGGTTTATATCTGTAAATAATCTGCTATAAAACCTTTGATAGTTTTCGTAATTGAGGAAAAACTTGGGTGCATGAAAGTTGTAAATTAGCAATTCTTCAGCGCCAACTTCAATTATTACTTTTTGTATGTTCCCAATAAATTCTGATTCTTTTACTGTCAACTTAGTCATCAAAGCAGTTCTTTTATTTTCATCAGATATGTATTGATAATCAGGGAATAGATTGTTCAAAGTATTTCTAAAATCCTCCCCCTTATCTCCTTCCTGTAGAAGTAGAATATCTGGGGAATGAGATAAAATAATGCTATTAATATCAGCGATTTTTTGTTCGTTACCTGATCGTAAAGAAAAAGTGATGACAGTTAGATTTTCATCAATCTTATCAACCTGGTTAAAACCAAAGGACAGATAAAAATATAGAGACAATGAAACCGCGCACAAACCTAACCCGATAAATAGTTTTCGCCAAATAAGACAAAACATAGCACCAAAAAAAACAATAAAAATAGGCACGTAACTTTGTGTCAACAACCACATATCGTGTAAAAAGCTACCACTGTGCATTATTTACACCCTTTGTAAGTTTTGGTTTCACTAAAAATGAGTTATAAATTCCTAACATTAGAAAAACCATTAATTGAGCGCGGTCAAAGAAATCTACAGTTAAACCTGCAAATACAATAGAGGCAATGGAGCAGAAGAACACAAAGTGATACTTTCCATCTATTTTATGATCCTTGTTCTGCCATTGTGCTTTTAGAGTCAAGAAAAAGAAGCTTGTCAGCAAAAATAATGCAGGGTATCCACTCACAAGAGTAACATTTAACCAAAAGCTATCAACGCTATCACTCATCCAAAATGGTCTAGACCAACTTTCAAACCCAATCCCAAATAATGGGCTGTTTGCAATATCATCTGCCGAAAATTGCCATTGTTGGTATCTTGCATAAGCGGTTGCAGGGTTAAGGGCTAACGATTCAACCATTACAAGCACAGGTCCTCGATTAGAGCTAACAATAAGTAAGAGGTATATAATACTGATCCCCCAAACTATCACCTTATAAATATTCTCAAAATATTCAGCTATTCTCTTAAGTAAAAACAATGAAAATTGCATAATCACCATCAAAAACCCTGCTGAAGTCACTGAAGTTATCATGGCAATAAAGAGCCCCGACCCCATTAATAATGCTTTAAAAGGTTTGTAATATAAAAACGACAATGGCAGAATCATCAATGCGCAAATTGAATAAAGTATAGGGTGGGAAAAAACAGTGCTTGCTCGATGCAGGCCATACCTAAAATATGAATCACCTAAATATTCTAAAACTGGGTTTCCAAATATATTTGCGGCCCAAATATGTAGTATCCTAACCCCATTATTAGCTTCTATAATAGCCAAAGGGATCAATAGCGTAAAAACTAGAAGAAATATTTTAAATAACTTTTTTAAAGAATCTTTAGATCCATATAATAATAGCCCAAGCCCATACCCTATAAAAACTTCTAAAAAATTAATAACTCCAGATTCGAGGTTAGCTGTACCGTGATTAGCTAGAAAGCTCACTGTAACCCATGCACAATAGAGAAGCAGATATTTTTCTTTAAGCCCAAACAAATTTTGTTTTTTTAAATTAACAAGAACAAAAGGTGTGATACAAATTAAAATTAACCTATAGAGCTCCATTCTTATTGAACCCATATAAAAAAAAGCTTCCATAGGGATCAACATCGAAAAAAAGTAAATTAATATTAACGAGTATATATGCTTATTTTCAGCCATCATTTTCAACTAGTATTCCAAGGGCTTTTGTTTTTATATCTGTTTTTATTACTTTTGCAGGGTTACCACCGACAATAGTATTTGAAGCTACTGACTTAGTGACTACACTGCCAGAACCAACAACGCATGAATCACCTATAGTGACTCCCGGTAGAATGATTGCATTGCCCCCTATAAAACAGTTCTTACCAATTTTTATAGACTTAGTAAGATTTCTTGACATATCGTGAGTAAGTAATATTGCCCCAAAAGCAATATACGTACCCTCACCTATATTTATACCTTTGGGATTTGTAAAATCTAATTTAGCTTTCAGTGAAATACGAGCAGAAGGATGAATATTCATCCCAAAAACTAAATTTAGAAATTTTATTCTTAAACCCAAAATCGCATGACGTAAAGTTACATGAACTAGCCATTTAATTTTCTTAAACATTTTATTTTCTCAGCTGATTATCAATTTCATGTAATTGTTCTAATGCTATTTTACGAACATTAGGGACATGCTTATCAAGATCAATTTGAAGCGTTGGTATATTGTTTATTGATTCGATGACTCTGTTAAATACTTCATCTGTTTCAAGCTTTCGTGGATCGATCACACTATATCCAACACCACATGATTCAAAAACACCTAACGCCTTATCACTGTAAGAAATTGTGCACACTGGTGTTTGAGTCGATAAAGCTGCAATAGTTGCGTGCATCCGCGTACCCATAAACCAGTCAGTTTGAGATATTAACCACTTAATTTCACATTGATCTAAATTTGCTTCTTGAACTTGAATACGTGGAGAGTCTTTTAATGTTAAGTTTTCAATTAGTTGAATACTCGCTTTATAATCTGATTCGTAATCACCCAAAGGGGATGTCAATACATGTGGGATCAATACAATTTTCGAATCCGTACTAGTTAAGATGTAAGTTATTAATTTTTCGATACATTTATTGTAATCCGTCTTGAACTTATAACGACTTTTTGCTTCGTTAGGGTCATTAAAAATAAGACCACTTACATTTATTCCCAGAACTTTTTCATTCGAATTTGATTCAAGCCATTGCATCACAGTTTGATTAATTTTGTGCAGTGGTTTATTTACAGGTAATGCAAAAGCCATATCTACCCCAACCTTATGGATGTTTGGATCAAAGTCATTACCTAGAAGCTCTTTTAATGTGTCATACGATCTTAAATCTCTTGCCCAAGCCATTTTTGCTCTTTTTACTAACTCTCTGGCTTCATTTTTTGTTTCTTCAGATATAAAAGGCCCATAAGTTTGCGGTAAAAATACGAGAGGAATATTATTATTTAAGGCAAAATATTTAGGAGAGTTAACCAAATCAAATCTAAATTCTCCATATAAATCTGTAAAACTATCTCCTCCGCTGACATCAAGAAACGCATCTGTATTAAGCAAGTGTTTACAATTAGTATTAAAAGAGCCATTAAATTTACTGAAAAAGTTTAATTGTAGATAACTTTCTTTTTGATAAAACTTCTTGCTTAGCTTAGCACCACACAATGTCACTTCTGCGGTTCCACCTTCAACAGTAAAATTATCACTACGGATACCTTTTCTAGAATCTAACACTGTAAACTTGTTGCCATTATCAAAATTATAGAGAGTAGAAACTGCAGCATTACCCAGTGCTGAAACACCTAAATTACTAGTTCCTGGATCTGAACCGCATATTACATAATGCATATTGACACCTTTTCTTTATGTTTTTTTATACTTTAATTTAAGACTTTGAAGTCGCTCTTTTGCCCAACATGCTGTAACTAAAAAGCCTAGTTGGCTGGTATAAACATCTGGGTTTTTCAATATATTAGTTAAGTTTTTATTTTCAATACCTAAAAATTCATTCATTATATCAGGGAGTGAATTTTTAATTGTTTCATTATTAATTAATGAGCGTATTGTAGATGTAGAACCAAGATCACTTTTCCCTCTCAAACCAATAACCCTATTGTATACTTTTCGAGATTTAACTATTAGTTTACTATTTAATAGCGAGCTATTACCCAATTGACTTCCATAAGGTATTTTAGCTAAGTTGGGATTTATTTTGTTGATAAGAGCGAGTTGAGCTTGTCTATTTTTACGCAATTCATTTGGTACTGCGTTTGCCCAACAAAGGTAGTAATCTGTTAATAGAGGGGCTGCTACATCATAAAAGCCTGAAGATGCATTCAAAACTGGGCCAACCCAATTTTTAACTCGATGCTCGGAATATAACGAGACTAAACTCGAACGCCATGTTTGTGAGTTTTTAGTATTGAGTATGTCATATATGCTGGATGTAAGGTTTTCATGCAGTGATTGATGATGCCCGACATCGCTCATCATTTTATTACCAGTCAAATAAAGACGCTTTTTAACCCAAGTTTCAAAAATATATCGACTGGAGATAAAAGAGTCAAATGGAGTGAAATAAAAATCGCCCGCGCACTCTCCTCCTGCCCCACTTAACTGCCCAGTTCTTTTTGACTCTAACTTTCTATAAACTGTAGGTAGCCAGCTATATGAGGCAGCATTTGCACAAAATCCAGATAGCGAAACAAACTTTGAACCATCCTCAACAAGCTTTTGAGCATCAAAAGCATCACTAATCAAAAAGTGATCTGAACCTGATAACTTACTAATCAATTTTGCAATTTGTACATCACTATCTAATTCTTTACCTATAGTGAAGTTAACTTTCGGAGAAACACCGCCAGCAAGGCCTAAGGCATATACTAGTCGACTATCAATACCACCTGTTAATTCAACCGCATAGTCGTTCGAAAAACATTCAGCCACCATTTTAGGAAGTGTATCCAAAAGCCTTTCTTCGGCAATGTCAAAAGAAAGAGGTTCTATAATCATTTCATGAATTGTAATTTTATTATTACAAATCTTAATATATTTTCTGGCATTTAACTTATATACGTTTTCAAAAATGGATAAACTGCCTAAACGAAACCCTATAGAAACATCTTGAAAAATTGCATTTTTTGATAGTTCACAATCAAATAAAGCTGCCAAGATGGCCGGATCGGATGATACAGCTTCAATGCCATTCCCCCTATCTAGATAATATATATTCCCCATTGCTAATTGAGATGAATTGATTTTCAATTCCGTAGGTGTTTTATTTATATGTACTACAAGAGGATCTATTAACCTATATCCGGATAAGTCATCTTCTTTTACGTTTACATTTGAGCCCGCAGAGTAAAATAGACACAAATTAGAAAGTTCTGATAATTTTTCTACACTTTCATAATCAAGCAAAAAGTCGTATGAAAAACAATCACTATTGATGATTAGAAATCGACCTTGATCAGTATTATTCATTTCCTTTTCTCTTTATCATCCATAGTATAAAATTACCTGTCATTTTATACTAAACTATAAATTATAACAATCCATATTAGGAACACAATTAACTTTAGTGATTATTAATACCTTGGATAAATTTAAAAAATATTTTTAATAGCTAAAATAAATGTATTTGATTAGACAGCAGCATCTTGATAAATTAAATTAATAGCTTTTTAACTTTTAAGAATTTTTATGCGAAGTGATATTGAATTGATAAGGATTTTATCTGCTTTTGGGATCGTCTGGTTTCATTCTAGTGTGTTCTTTGGGAAAAGCATTGCATATACTGGATTAGTATTTTTTATAATTACAGCTGTTTTTTATACTTTAAGATCAAATAAAGAAAGCCCTATTAAAACGAAAATCGAAAGGCTTATATTACCTTGCTTACTGTGGTCTTTAATTTATTTCATTCTATATAGATTCATCGGCAAAGTGCCAACTCAATCTACTGAAAATATATTTTTTGATATTTTATCAACGCCTTCAATTCACCTATGGTATTTAGCATTTATTTTCATAGTAACTGTGTTTATAGTTAATTTAAAAAAACACTTGCCGACTAATTTTACATTACTCTTTTTTAGCCTTTTATTGCCTACATTATTTTATTTTGGGGCTGACTGGAGAGCCTATGAACTAACAAGTCCACTACCACAATATTTGCATGCACTCCCCGCTGTTTTAATTGGTTATCTTTTTTATTGTTTTGAAGTAAAAAAGAATAATTTAGCTAGGCTGATTATATTAACGAGCATACTAGTAAGCATCATTTTTTTATATATAAGCAAACTACCTGGCCTATCATCAACATATATTGTAGGGATTTCATTTAGCATTCTGCTTCTACTTAACAAGCCTATTATTAAGACAAGCCCATACATTAATTCTTTTTCAAAGCTTACCTTTGGAATATATCTGATACACATTATTCCACTTGCTATTCTAAATAAAGCCTCTATAACTGGTTGGTTACTTCCAACGTTGGCATTTATATCATCTGCATTCGTTATTTACATAGCAAAATTAATAATTCCAAATAAACTACAGAAATATATTTTATAGCAAGCACAATCACTCAAAAAACGGCAATTATAAAACAGTACAATAAATATACCTAGATATTTAATATTCACTGTATTTTAATCCTTTTTCACTATAAAATATGAGTGTATTATTTACTTTGAGGGTTTAAAAATGGAATTCCCAAAAGCACTGTTAATAACTGCACTTGGTACGAGCATGTTATTTACTACTACGACTAAAGCGGACGAATATAATCGCGCAGAGGTATATCAAGCTTTTTATTCTTATATAATGCAAAACACATCGATTGATCCTAAATTCCAGTTGGATGATTTTGCATTAAGTGATCTACTTGTTGCAATGCAACAAGTAACTGCAACAACAGTTACAAATAGAGAAGAAAGAATTCGTCAGCAATTTGAATGGTGGCTAGCTCGTCGTGGGGAAAATTTCTTATCCGATGATGATGATGGCCCTGGAGATGGCTGTGTTGGCGGTGGTTCAGGATCTCGTGACGGTGATGATGATGACTGCGGCGGTTCTGATAACTAATTATAAATTATTGGAGTAAAAAAACGCTCTGTAATGAGCGTTTTTTATTTCTTATAAATATATATTTATCCATGCTCTCTTAGCGCATTGTAATTTAACTCAAGCAATGGTGATAATAAATAATCTAGAGGAGTCCTTTTTTCTAGTAATATCATAACCTCTGCTGGCATCCCAGGATATAGTTCTATATTTTCAGGTATAGTGTCTATTTTCACTTTTATTTTATATGCCGATATTTCTTTTTCTTTATCATATATTCTATCCGCAGATACATTTTCTATCACCCCATCGATTGGTGCAACACGGCGCATATTATATGATGACAATCTCACTTTTGCTTGCATGCCAATATTTACTGACTCAATATCTTTTGGATTTAATAATACTTCAACAATTAAATCCTCTGTATCTGGAACAATATCTAGTAACACCTGGCGAGGACTAATTACCCCTTGTAATGTATTAACTGATAAATTCACTACATAACCTGATATTGGACTAACTATAACCGTTCTGTCTAATACATCTTTAATGCGACGATATTCTGATTCTCTAATACTTAATAACTCTTGCTGTTTTTCAAACACTTCTCTGAGTTGTTTTTGATTTTCGATTTTGATACTTGCTAATGAAAGTTCAGATTCATTAATAGCAGCTTGAGCACGTTGTATTAAACCCACATATTCATTTAAGCGACCTAAAATTGACTCTTGATTACTTTTTGCCGCCAAATATTGTGATCTGGATGAATAGCCTTTCTTCTCTAGCTCTTGATACATAGCTACATGTTCGTTCGAAATTTTTAATTGTTTTTTATCTGATAATTGTCTGGCCAGAAGTGTTTGTAGTTGCTGTGTATTTTGTTCTTTTTGCTCAAGCTGAAGAGAAATTAAACTGTTTAATTTATGTGTATTGGCATTAAATTGCTCAACTTGATAATCTAACATCGCTTTAATTTTTGGGTTGTTTTTATCAAAATCAGAAAATGATAGTGTATCAATTCCTGACAATTCTGCTTGAATTCGTTGAAAAGCGGCTTTTGCATGAAGATACTGAGTGTGTGTTTGCTCAAATAAATTTAAAGCCTGATCTTTAGCCAGTCTAAATAGCACCTCACCTTGCTCAACATATTGGCCTTCTTCCACATAAATAGCCTCAATTATCCCCCCTTCTAAATGTTGAACACTTTTTTTGTGTCCTTTTACAACAACACTGCCCACAGCTATTGAAGCTGAACTTAAAGGAGACAGTGTAGACCACAAAATAAACGTGCCAAACCCGAAAATGAATGTTAAAAAACTTACAACGATCCATTTGTTACTACTATTTTTAGCCATTGCTTGCCTCTTTTATTTTATTGCGGCTAGCAAAAAAATCTGCCGTTTTTCCGTTAAATTTAACATTGCCATCTTCAAGATATAGTGCATTTTGCGCTTTACTAATTAAATTCATTTTTTTGGCGCTGTAGATGGTGATTTTTCCTTGCTGGGTTCTTTGCACTAATAATTTTGCCAGTGCTAACTCTGAACGTGTATCTAGATGATCATCAATATTGTCTGCTATTAATACATGCGGCTTATTGCACAATGCTCTAATGAGGATAATTAATTGTATTTCAGAGCTACTAAGTTGCGATTGAATATCGACCAATTCGGTATCGTAGCCTTGCTCATGCTGCATCACTTTTTCATGTAAACCAAGTATTTGAGAAAGCTCAATTGCATAAGAAATATTTTCAGCATCAGTGGACATATTTGAAATAATTGTGGCCTGTGTCAATGGCAAATCAGAACGATAAATACCAATTATTTTTTGTTTATTCGCGTAATCCCAGCTGGATAATTGGCTTCCATCTATTCTTATTTCGCCAGAAAATGGAGCATATTCACCCGAGAGGAGCTTTAGTAATGTAGTTTTACCCGCACCATTTGCACCAATTACGACATGGGATGAATTAAATTCTGCGCTCAGCGTTTTTATAAATACTTTATTTGCATTTTGATATTTATAAATAATCTTTTGTGCAATTACTGAGCCCGTTGGTAAAGGAGGTTGAGTATACTCAGTCGGCGCTAAATCACTCTTGAGATTAGTGACTCTTTTCCAGGCTTTGTAACAGGTTACCCAGTGTTGTAATTGCATGACGGCTTGTTCAAAAGGCCCTAATGCGCGCCCAATAATTAAACTCGCAGCAATCATACCGCCAACGGATAGTTGTTGATTAAGTACATAGTAAACACCCACACAGGTGATCATTATTTGAATTATTAGTCGATAGGTTTTTGAAAAGCTGCTTACATTTAAGGTTTGGGTTTTATAACTCAGCTGATTTGTAGCGGTTTTATCAATATATTTTTGCCATAGTTCAACCATTGGCGCAATCAGGCCTGATGCCGTTAAGTAGCGATTATTTTGTACTATGGTTGTGTGAACATTGCCAGATAAAGGCTGCAGACTGGCGCGTTGACTAAATTTATAATTAATAAACGCAAGGACCATAAGTACCACTATACTTGCGAGTGCAATATTAAAAAAAGTTGGGTGAATGATTAACAGTACAAATAAAAAAAGGCTCGTCCAGGGGATATCTGCTACTGTTGACAAGTGGCTTTGTAATCCGTTTTCTGCTTGCTTTATATCGCTGATCAGTTTGCCATTTTCACTTGTTGCAAAGCCTACTTCTGCATATAAAGCATTGGCCTGCTCACGCCACTCATTCGCTGTGGCATAAACTAACCGTTGTTTAGCCCAATCTAAAACGCCAAACACAATAACTAGCCAGCATGCAATCGCGGTTAATAAGTATAAAGTATCTAAACTGAATGAACTTAAAACGCGATCAAAAACCTGAAGCGAGTAAATGGGTACAACCAACATAAGAACGCTAGTCAATAAACTAAAAAAAAATGTCCATCTAACACGATTTATCACGTGTTGTTTGATTTTTTTCACACCAATCTCAACTTATAGGCAATCTTAAAGGCAATAAAAAAACAGCAGCTTAAAGCTGCTGTTTACACTATACAAACGGTATATTAAACGATGTATGTCATTTCTTGATTTTCAAAATCAAAACTACCTGCACCGCTAACATCATTTACAGACTCTTCAATCACTTCTTCAATGACAGTAACTAAGTTATTATTTTCAGTTAAGTAAACTGTCTCTTTAAGTTGTGCCGATGCATCAAGGCCTAGTAATGCAACTAACTCGGCTTCGTAATCACCCTCTAACTCTTGAGTTGATTGTTGTTCAACTTGCTCAGAGAACGTCAATGTATCAATGCCTATTGCGAAAAACATATCGTCGTAAGTACCTTCTGATTGCTGAGCTACTTTATCAAGTGATACGTTAAGCGTGTAGTTAACATCATTATTAGAATTGCCAATAAACGCTTCAATACTGTTATATTTGCTATTACCTAAATCAATATCTACGGCATTATCACCATCTACATCATCCATTTTAGCAATTAAATCAAAGCCTTGACCACCATTAATAGGACGATCGGTTTCATCAGCATAAAAAGTGTCATCCCCACGTCCGCCAACTAATCGGTCTATACCACTGCCGCCAACAAGCACATCATTTCCATCACCACCATTTAAGAAATCGTTACCTTGAGCGCCTTCTAAGCGATTATCAAATCTATCGCCTTGGATCGCATCATTGTATTTTGAGCCAATAGCATTTTCGATACTAACAAGCTTATCAGCTTCAATCTGGCCAGACTTAACGGCTTGTAAAAGTTCTTTCCAGCTTAGAGAGCTTCTATCAGCCATACTTACTGAAAAACCTTGATCTAAACGCACATTGACGCCATGGCCATCAACTGTGCTACCAAAATAGCTAGCAGTATCTGAGCCTAAACCACCGTTAATGTAATCTGCGCCTCCAGCACCCTTGATAATATTATCACCAGAACTACCTTGGATGATATCTCTGAAATTTGTGCCTGTGAAGTTTTCAACATTAACAAATTTATCGGCCGCAAGCTCACCTGACTCTATTTTGCTATTTATTTCTTTCCAAGTGTAATCAAACTTATTTTGGTAATCAGTTGCCCAACCTTTATCCATACGAGCGTACACACCTTGCTCAGATGTTTCACCAAAAAAGTTAATTGTATCGTTACCTTCTCCGCCATCTACAAAGTCGCCCCAGCCTTTGCCAGTTTTAATAAGATCATCACCGTTACCGCCATAAAGTGAATCAAATCCAGCACCACCATTTATATAATCATTTCCTGACATGCCATAAATTGTATCTGCATTACTTGAACCTTGAATTATATCTGCGTAGTCAGATGCAATTAAAATTTCAAAATTTTCAACGGTATCGTGTGCAATAGATCCATCAGCTATACCTGCATTTAGGTCTGTCCAACTAAATAAAGATTTATTATCAATACTTGTTACCCATCCTTTATCTAAACGTATATACAGACCTTCATTTGAAGAGCTGTACGATAATAAATCAGTGTCATCACCACCATTTAATACAGCGCCGAAGTCGACGTGATTAACAATAACTGAATCATTACCAGCCATCGTGTTTAAATATTTACCGTTGATAAGCGTATCAAAAAGATCTATTTCATTTGTACCGAAGAAAGTTTGTTGCAGATTCATGATAAGAGATGCCTCACATATAAATTTTTTAAAAGTAATGTTCAGCAACCCGGCTATCGTCCTAATGATTTAGGAGACCCGTGGCTTTCCGTCCTTGACTCACACCAAGTTTGGCTTTTTTTAATTAGTGTATTAAATACACGCATCTCCTTACTTGATTTGTCAAATCCACATTGAATTCAGACTGTACATTTAAACATCAAGATGCGTTTATTGGGGACAATTCTAGCGTCCCTAAAATAACAATACAAGGGAAAAATATTTTTTATAATTTATTGTATTTTAAGCACTAATGCAAAAATGACAACCCTGTCATTTTTAAACTTATTTTTCGCTTTGTTAAAGAAATAGGTGCAAAAAAACCAAGAATATATATAATCGTTTTTATTGAAGATGCTGAATATTGAAAACAATAACTAAGTAAGGATAATTAGGGATATGAAAAAACTACCTTTGATTTTTGGGTTGCTTGTTCTATCAGCAACAGCCTCAGCTAATCAAAACACGGATGAAGCAGCTAACCTACCTTTAGAGCAATTAACCCAATGTTTAACTTTAGTTGGTGAAAATAAGCAGCAATGCTTATCTCAGCTGATCAACGGTCTTTCTTTAACTAATGAACAGCAAGAATCTTTTTTCGCTTTCGCTAAGGCTAATGGACTAACCGAAGATGAATTACTTGTCTACGCAAGTGCGAATCCAAACCTCAATTTAGAGCTAATTAGTTCAGGAACAGCAGCTGGCGGACAAAATACCACTGGGATAAATTCTGGTACCGGGACACCATTAGCTAGCGCAACAGGTTCTGGTAGCGGCGGCGGCGGCAGTACCGTTTCAGATAACTAATCTATTACTATTCTAAGGAGCCCAATAGCTGGGCTTTTTTTGTGACTTTATGTTTAATAAGTTTATATTTTATAGCATTTGCTGTTTAATAGTTTGGCTTCCAATACCTCTTGGCAGCAATAGACCATGGGCATGGGCAATTTCCGAAATAGTTGTTTTTGTGCTTTTTCTTTTGCACTCACTCTCTCACTCAAAAATGCAAACTGCTTTTTTCCCAGCAATTAAAACATGGCCAATTTTCTGCCTGATTGGCGCGTTACTTATTACACTCAGTTTGCAATTAGCGTTTGATTTAAGTCTTGATCCTATACAAACACAAATTTTATTATTAAAAACCATTAGCTTTTTTTTATTCGCCTGGTTAGTCTGTGTTTATACGCATAGTAAAGCACGAATTTCAAAAATTGTTTATGCATTAATAATAGCAGGTTTATTTCAGGCAATTTATGCCACTATTCTCAACCTTTCCCCCAACTTATCAACACCTCTTTTTGGTTTACAATATGCAGAACGTGCGAATGGTTCATTTATTTATCATAACCATTTAGCTAACTACCTTGCTATGATTTTAGCTATTAGCATTGGCTTTATTATAAGTGAATTAAAAATAAGCCCCAACTCTTACACCAAGGTCCGCTATTACTTAAGAGATATTATACAAAGCATGTTATCGAAAAAGTTAATTATTCGTTTATCTCTAATTGTAATCGTTGTCGCTCTTTTACTTACGCGCTCTAGAATGGGGAATGTAGCTTTTTTTGCCTCTTTGGCCATAATGGGACTATTTGCATTACGTTTTTATAATAAAAAGCCATGGTCTTTAAAATATTTAATTGCCAGCTTCTTTGCAATTGACATAATACTTGTTGGAACTATTTTTGATGCAGAAAAACTACAAACTCGCTTAATAGAAACAAGTTTTGTTGAAGAAACTCGCGATGAGGTTGTACGTGATTCTCTCACTTTAATCGAAAATCTTCCCATAACGGGTTCCGGTGGTGGTAGTTTTTATGGATTATTTACTACTAGCCAATCACTGCCCTATTCAGGGTTTTATGATCATGCTCATAATGAATATGTTCAATTTGCTATTGAATTCGGACTAATAAGTTCTCTCATCGTGTTTGTATTATTAATCTACATATTTTTCATAGTTTTAAAAAATATGACAAAAAAAGAATCATCACTGTATAAGGGCGTGAGTTTTGGTGTAGCAACAAGTATGCTATTTATGATGATCCACATATTTGTTGATTTCCCTTTACAAGCAACAGCTAACGCTATGACATTTATAGTAATCATGTGTTTAGGTTTACTATGTAATAGTAATGAACGTTTGACGAATCGGCGATATTAAAACACTATGAAGTTATTATTATTTTTAATGTGTAACTTAGAGTAAAGCTTGAATAAACTTCTCCTATTAGCATGTGTATTCGCTTTTTCATTGTTTGCCTTTGCTCAAAAAATTGAAGAAAGGCTAAACAACGAGAAATTTGTACGATTCGTTGCCAATAAATATAACCAAGATGGCGTTGACCGCTATACAGATTGGTTAACACTTTTAAAAAAGCATCAAAGTGATAATACATGGGTGCAACTCAATGCCGTGAATTCATTTTTTAATCGCCAAGTTGATTATTACGAAGACATTGCATTTTGGGGTAAAAAAGATTATTGGGCTTCACCAATAGAAACGTTAGGGCGCGGTGGTGGTGATTGTGAAGATTACGCCATTGCAAAATACTTTTCATTACTTGCCCTAGGCGTTCCTGAAAATAAGTTGCGTTTAATGTATGTTCGCCAGTTAACTCTCGATGTACCACACATGGTATTAATTTATTTTGAAGAAGAAAATGCAACCCCCCTTGTGTTGGATAACTTCAAACGTAAAGTACTCCCCGCAACAAAACGCCCTGATTTAAAACCTATTTATAGCTTTAATGGTTACGGTCTCTGGTTATCAAAGGCAAAAGGCATAGGTAGTAAAGTTCGTAACCAACACGGTTTAAAATCTTGGCAAAGTATGATTGATCGAATTGAAGAAGACCTAAGTACTTATAATGGAGAAGATAATATTGACTAATAATAACAAAACAGGCCTGAGCCTTAAAACACAAATATATGGATTAATATTTATTCTAATATCTATTTCATTTTTTGCGCGTTTAATAATTGATATTGAAAATACTAAAGCCTACTTCATAGAACAAATGAGCGTACATGCAAATGATGCAGCAACAAATTTAGGTCTTTCAATTTCCCCATACACAGACGAAGAAAACCTAGTAATTGCAGAAACAATGATCGCTGCAATATTTGACTCCGGTTATTATCACAGCATACGCTTTATTGATACACAGGGAACCATTTTAATCGAGCGAGAAAACCCAAAAAAAGCAGCTGAGATCCCAATATGGTTTGTTACCCTATTTGAACTTCCACAAGTAATCGAATCAAGTGAAGTAAATGGTGGCTGGAATATAGCAGGTACTTTAATAATCCAGAGTCACCCAGGTCTATCTTATGAAAAATTATGGAAACATACTATTAACACATGTGTTAGTAGCCTCATTTTACTGTTTATTAGCTTAACTTTAGGCTACTTTATATTAAATGCAATATTCAAACCCTTAAGAAAATTAGAACATCAAGCACTGTCTGTTACCAATAAGCAATTTATTATCAATAATGATGTACCTTTTTCTAAAGAGTTGAGGACAGTGACCAAAGCCATGAATAACATGGTAAGAAACCTAAATGCAACGTTTCAATCGCTATCTGAACACAGCGAAGGATTGTCTCAAAAAGTATTTCAAGATGAGCTAACCAAACTTGGTAATCGCCGCGCTTTTGAAAATCAATTTAGTGCCACTCAAAAAGGCATGACTAACGAGGACGTATCTTCTTTATTATTTATTTCTCTTGATTCTTTAAGCCCAATTAATAAACGCTTTGGCTTTTCTGCCGGTGATTCATATGTATTTGAAGTTAAAAATCTAATAAAAAATTGTTTTAGCCATTCCCAAGAAAGTGAAATATTTAGAATCTCAGGTGGAACATTTATTTTGATGTTAAACGTAGGTATTGAATATCGTCAAGAAATGCTTGATAACTTAACAATACAGCTCTCTCAAAAGCACATAAAAGAGCTCGGCTCTCAATATGCAACATTAACCGCGATTGATTATAGCAACGATTGTGCTTTGAGTGATTTACTTTCACGCCTAGACACCACTCCAACAGCGATTGACATTGCCTCTGATGCCAACTCACCCGCCATCTCATTTTCAAAATGGCGTGATGTTATTAACTGTGTCATAGTCGATCGAAACATCAATTTTAGTGTTCAACCCATTGTGACCTACAATAATGAAATTGAATATTATGAACTTTTCTCAAACGTTTTACATAACACAAAACCATTAAATAATAGCCAGATGTTCACTATGGCTGAACGCCTAGAATTGACAGTAGATTTAGATAAAGCGCTTATAAGCGCTCTATTAGATCTTAATTTGGTGCATTATGATAAGCCCATAGCAGTGAACTTGGCCAAACAATCTCTTTACAACGAAGACTTCATTCAATGGCTAGATGCGATTAGCAAAAAAGCAAACGAGAAATCTCTGCAACTTATATTTGAAATAAAAGAAACTGTAATTATTGACAGCCAAGAACAAGCTACGCATGTAATTGCAAAACTTAAACAAATGGGTTTCAAAGTCTGTATTGAGCATTTTGCTATTAATTTAACCTCGATTAAATACTTACAAGGTCTCAACATCGATTATGTTAAGTTAGACGGTGGATTTACAAACGATCTAAACAATATCGATGACCAGTACTTTTTGAAAACACTTATTACATTAACGCATGGCTTAGGCATTAAATTTATAGCATGTTTAATTGAAGACCAACAAACCTACGAAATCTTGAAAGAGAATAAATGTGAATATTTTCAAGGCCGTTACATAGCCGAGCCCAGCCTATGTAACGACTAACTGAAGCTAAGTGTTAGGTGGTACGCCCACCTTCGAAGTTAAATAAATATAAACGGCGAATCCCGAAACATATTAAAAGTTCGCCGTGCTAATCAGCTTTTGAAAATACACTGTTAAATGCCTTGTTTTTCAACTCAAACCAACTGACTTTAGCAATAACAGGGTTTAACGACGACATTAAAGCACTTTACAAGCAACATAAAGATCGCACTATTTTAGAAAGTTTTTCTGGTACAGGGGCATGATTAGCCCCTAGATTATTAACCACAATGGGTCAAGTTGTGACCGCTATAAGTACGCCGCTGACATACAAAAATACGTGGGTATCATTACTTGAGCGCGTTAGTCGCCAACAAGAAGCCAAAGAAAAACCACGTTTGTAAGTTAAGCTCAAGGCGTTACTTTGCAACAATGGCAGTCCCTTTTAAGAAGTAACAAAGATGAGAGTAAGCGCCGGTGAAACACCCAGCGGGTTGGTTTAAAAGCAATTTATACTGCGTTATTGATTTTAACAAGGGAACAACCATTATTTACAATATCGTGGTAGAGCGACCCATTACTGGGCCGACCCCACACAGATCCGGACGTGCGGAACTACCGCATCCGGCTCTTCAGTTATATATTCGCTCGTGTAAAACACACGACCCTAGTACCAATCAACAA